>DASZQG010000217.1:0-31059 GCA_035550075.1 Hyphomicrobiaceae bacterium
CACTCGCTGCCGACGGGGCGGCTGGCCGTCATCCGGCATGTACCGCTCGGCGTGCGGCAGATGAAGCCCTTGAGCTTCAAACCCCGGTCACCGCCGCGCGGCGGGGGCGGCCCGCCGAAGGGCCGCTCGTTGAAGCTGTCGGCCGCCGGAAGCGGGGAACAAAAGCCACACACCAGGACGGCCGTAATGGCAGCGACACGAAGTAACGTCATCGTCAGTCGCTCCCGGCGACAAATGGCGCGCAATATTGGAATTATACTCATCGCGCAGCATGATGGCCACAGCGCGGCGGCCGACCTGCGCCACCAGGAATTGCCATGCCGATCAACGACCAAGACCGCCAACGGATCATCCAGGCGATTCGCGCCTACATCGCCAAGGAGCGCATCTCGCGCGAGGAATTCGCACGCCGCGCCAAGCTCGGCAAGTCGACGGTCGACAAGCTCGTGGTCGGCATTTTCTCCGATCGTACCGTGCTGCAGATCGAATCGATGCTGAACCTGAAGCTGACCGACAGCGGCAACGGCCCGGTGGAGATTGCCGGCGACGAATTCGGCAAATACACGCGCGACGACACCAAGGACTATGCCGGAAAGTATGTATTCGCCCGGCCGGCATTCCGCGACGAAACCACCATTCATGCATTCGCCATGGAGGTGCTGTGGGACGCTTCCCTGCCGGCGCTGCTGGTGCGCGAGATGGCGCGCGACAAGCGGGACGGCCTGCAGTTCGGCAAGATCTATATCCCCCGCGCTTCCGCCCACATCTTCATCCTGTCGAACGAGGACGGCTGGCTGAAAAGCGTGATCCTGTCGCGCATCGATGTCTACAAGCGCATGAAAGGCGTGATGCTGACGATGGGGCACGCCTTCGCCAACGTCTACGCGCCGGTGGCGATACCCGTCATCATGAACAAATACGACAGCATCGACGACAGGATGATCGGGGAGATCAAACCGGGCGCGAAGATGTATCGCGACTACAGCGAGGACCTGCTGGCGGTGGAGCAGAGCCAGTACGCCAAGTGGATCGCCTTCAAGCCGCCGCAGTGACCGCCGGGTGCTGCCGCTTAGGCCGCGTCGCGCCCAGCCTCCTTGCCGAGCAGGCCGGCATCGATCAGCGCCTGGCGGATGCGTGCGATCTCGGGCGCAGCGAGCTTGACCAGGGGCGGGCGCACGTGCGCGCGCGGCAGGCGGCCGAGCAGCACCAGCGCCTCCTTCATGCGGTTGTGCATGTCGACGAAGGGATCGGCGTAGAAGGCGCGCATCAAGGGGTCGATGCGGTCGTTGAGGTGCCGCGCCTCGGCGAGATCATTGTTCTGCACCGCCTGGAACATGCGCGCCTGCAGGTCGGCGATCACGCTGCCGCTCCCCGACAGCAGGCCGTTGCAGCCGAGCACGAGCGAGGGGAACAGCCAGGCGCTGTGCGTGGTGAGCACGTTGACGGGTCGCGGCAGGCTCTGCAGCGTGCGCACGTGCCACTCGTGATGCTGCACGTTGCCGATCCAATCCTTGATGGCGCGGATGGTGGGCACTTCCTCGCACAGCCTGAGCAGGGTGTCCTTGGGGTAGCCCTGCCCGGTGCTCAGCGGATACTGGAACACGATCAGCGGCAGGTCGGTCGCATCCGCGATGCGCTTGAAGTGGGCCACCGCCATGGCCGGCGACTGGCCGAGGGTGAAGGGCGCCGGCGGAAACACCAGCAGCGCCGAGGCGCCGCCCTGGGTTGCCATCTTCGCGAGCCGCGCCGCCTCCAGGCTGCCGTCGGCCCAGATGCCGTTGACGAGCGGCAGCCTGTCGCCGATCTCGTCCTGCGCCACCTCCAGCACGCGGCGCTGCTCCTCGAACGTGCAGGACGCGACCTCGGTGGAATGCGCGTTGATGGTGATGGCGGAAATGCCGCGCGTGGCGCCGACATCGCGCAGGTGCTTGCGGAAGCCCGCTTCGTCAATGGCGAGATCGGCATCGAAGGGCAGCAGCACCGCCGGGATGACGCCGTGCGGAATGTAGGAGTGGCGTGGCATGGTTCACCTCGAGCCGAGAGTATGGCTGGTATAGATGCACAACAACGCATAGATGCCGAGCGCCTGCGCGCCCGAGATGCCGAGTGCGGCGGGCGGCTGCCGCATCCTGCCCGCGATACGCTCCGCGTCGGTGCGGCGGAGGCATTCGATCACGAGCGCGCCGGCGATAAGCTTGTCCTTGCCGCGGCTTTGCATTTCTGCCGTGTCGGCACGCGTCTGCTCGGATGATGCCGTCCATAGCTGCACGCGCGCCACGCCATCCTCGCCGGCAAGCTGCTCGACGTGGCGCTGGGCGTCGGCGGCAGGTGCGATGGCGTCATCGGCCCGCAGGACTACGGCGTGCGAGCCGATCAGGTCGCCGGCGGCGCAGCGCAGGTCGCACACGGTGCGCACCATTTTGCGGAACGACTGCATGGACTTCTGCGTCCAGGGCGTCGGGTTGTCGAGGCGCTCCAGGTAAGGCGGCGAGTTGAGCACGGCCGGCGTCTCCACCTCGTAGAAGGCGAAGAACTGGCGGTCGCCCTCCGAGACGCGCTCGTAGCGGCGGCCGAAGCGGAAGCCGGGAACGCCGACGCGCTCCTGCAGATGCTCGCGGTTGTACCAGCGCTCGAAATGCTCGTAGCCCTCGGGCGCGATGTCATTCCAGATGGCAAGGATGCCGGCCATCGCCTATCCTTCTTCCCCACTGCGCCCACTGGCGATACGAAACGCGATCGGCAGCTCAAGACCGCCCGGGGTCTGGTAGACGGCCGCCCTTCGCTCCAACGCCGCGCGGATGACCGCTTGCGTGGCCGCGTCCTGGTGCAGGATGGCGGCCGTCGACATCACCAGGCTGCCAAGGCCACCCCGCCAGAGCGTGTCGACATCCCGCAGCATGTGCCGCCCCTCGTGGTCCGTCACCTCCACGCCGGCGAGACCCGCACCCCGCAGCAGGCGGCGCAGCTCATCGGCATCGCAGAAGCGCAAGGGCGAATGCCCCTTGGGCATGTCGGGCGGCGGCTGGGCGCCGACCTCGGCGATGGCATCCCGGAATAGACCCTGCACGCGCTGGCGGTGCGGCTCGGCCCACCAGGAGAGCGCAATGCGCCCGCCCGGCTTCAAGGTGCGCACGCACTCGGCAACCGCAGCCTCGGGCTCGGGGAAATGGCCCACCCCGAAGGCGCAGGCGACGGCATCGAATGTTCCGTCGGGAACGGGCAAGTGCTCCACGTCGGCAACGCGAAAATCGAGGTCCGGGTGGAGCGCTCTCGCCTTCTCCAGCATGCCCGGTGAGAGATCGGCGGCCACGACCCTGGCGCCGCGGCTTGCCGCTTCCGCGGCGAGATAGCCGCAGCCGGTTGCCACATCGAGGAGCGCCATGCCGGGACTCAGGCGCACGGCCGCGAGCAGCGGCGCGATGGCGAGCGCGGTGATGGGCGCGAAGAAATCCTGATAGCTGTCGGCACGCGCATCATGCTGGCTGCGCTCGAAGGCACGCAGCCGCTCGGCATCCTCCGGTGACAAGCGCCCTGCGGGGCCCGCCATCAACGCCCTCCCTGCCGCTGCTTGGCAACGATAGCGCGCCGCGCCGGCGCGTAAGCCGGCGTTCCGTAGACGTCGAACAGCCCCTTGGTGACGTCGTAGTGATGGGCAAGGCCGCCGCGCTCGACGCGCTCGATGGGGCCGTCGCGATAGCCAAGGCCAAGTCGGCAGGTGGTGTCCATGTCCTTGGCCGTGGCCAGACCTTCATCGAGGAAGCGCAGGGCGGCATTGTACTTGGGACGCGTCAGGCGGTCGATGATGCGGCCTGCCTGATCGGCGCATACCACCACTGTCAATCCGGCAGCCTCGAACACCGCGCGCGCCGCAGCGATGGCCGTTTCTTTCGTCTTCGGCTGGCGCACCAGCTCGACCAAAGGAGACGGCGCGTCGGCGCCGTTGCGGTAGCGGGCGAAGCCCAGCACGTTGGAGCCTTCCTCGCCCGCGGACTCGCCGGTGTGCACGCCGAGGCACTCGATGCCGAGCTCGATGAGGATGGCGGCCTTGGTGTCGTCACGCACGAGCGGCGTGCCGAGATGAATCACGACGCCGGCGCCGGGCGCGGCTCCGGCCAGGAACGGATCGCCGGCGGGAAAGGACCGGCTGTCGCCCTGCTGGAGGATGGTGTAGCGCATCGCCTCAGGCTCCGAACATCGCGTTGCCGTCATAGGTATAGAAGCCCTGGCCGCTCTTGCGGCCAAGTTGGCCGGCGGCGACCATGCGGCGCAGGAGTGGTGGCGCGGCGGCACGCGGATCGAGTGTGATGGGATAGAACGCCTCGCACAGGCGCACCTGCGTATCGAGCCCCACCAGGTCGAGCAGCTCGAACGGCCCCATCCGGTAGCCGAGGCCGACCTTGATGGCGGTGTCGATGTCGGCGGGCGAGGCCACTCCGGCCTCCACGGCGCGGATGCAGTCGTTGGCGAACGGCACCAGCAGCGCGTTGAGGATGAAGCCGGGCTTGTCCTGGGTCTTGACCGGAAGCTGGCCGGCCTTCTCGCACCAGGCCCAGGCGGTCGCCAGCGTCTCGGGCGAGGTGCGGATGCCCGGCGACACCTCGATCAGCTTCATGAGCTGTGCTGGCAGGCAGAAATGCAGGCCGACCACGCGGTCGTCGCGCCCCGAGCCGCCGGCAATCTCGGTGATCGAGAGCGTGGAGGTGTTTGAGGCGAAGATCGTGTGATCGGGGCAGATGACGTTGAGCGCAGCCAGCAGATGCCGCTTGACCTCGAGATCCTCGTAAACAGCCTCGATCACGAGGTCCGCCTTGACGAGGTCGTCGAGCGAGGTGGTGCGCGAGAAGCGGCCCATCACCTCGTCGCGCGCGGCAGCGCTCATCTTGCCGCGCTCCACCGACTTGCCGAAGAATGCCTCCGTCTGGCGCAGCGCGCGGTCGAGCCCATCGCTGGAGGTGTCGTAGCAGACGGTGGTGAAGCCGGCGCGGGCGGAGACGATGGCGATGCCGGAGCCCATGGTCCCGCCGGCACCGCATACCGCAACCGTCTGGATCGGCTTGCTCATTTCTCCACGAAGCTCCGTCCGATGAGCTGGCGGTGCACCTGGTTGGTGCCCTCCCAGATCTGGGTGATCTTGGCGTCGCGCATCAGCCGCTCCACCCGGTAGTCGCGGCAATAGCCGTAGCCGCCGTGCATCTGCACCGCCTCCGTCGTCATGCGCATGGCGAGGTCAGAGGCGCGCATCTTGGCGACCGACGCCTCGATGCCGAAATCGCTCGCGCCCTCATCGACGAGACCGGCGACGTGGTCGAGCCACGCCTCGCACAGGGCCAGCTCGCTGGCAAGATCGGCGAGCAGGAACTGGTTGCCCTGAAACTCGGCGATGCGGCGGCCGGACTGGCGGCGCGTGTTCATGTAGGCCGTCATGTCCTTGAAGGCGGCGTTGGCAATTCCGAGCGCGTGCGCGGCGATGCTGGGCCGCGAGCGGTTGAGGGACGCAAGCAGGATCTTCAGGCCGTCGCCGGGCGCGCCCAGCAGATTGGCGCGCGGCACGCGGCAGCCGTCGAAAGCGATGGCGGCGGTGGAGGAGGCGCGCAGCCCCATCTTGTCCTCCAGCCGCGTGACCGAGAAGCCGGGCGTGCCCTTCTCCAGGACCAGGGCGGAGATGGCGCCGCGGGCGTCGCCGATCTCGCTCCACTTGCCGAACACCAGCAGCAGGTCGGCGACGTCGCCGGTGGTGATGAAGGTCTTGCCGCCGTCGAGAACAATGGCATCGCCGTCCGGCCGCAGGCGCGTCTTCATGCCGGTGGCGTCGGAGCCGGCGCTGGGCTCGGTGATGGCGAGCGAGCCGAGCCCGCCCTCGGCGATGCGGGGCAGCAGGCGGCGCTTCTGCTCCTCCGTGCCGAATTCGACCAGGGGGCCCAGGCCGTGGAAGGTGGTGGCGTAGATGATGCCGGTCGACGCGCAGGCCTCCGAGATGATCTTCACCACAGCCAGGTAGAGCCGGTAGCTGGTGCGGTGGCCGCCGTAGGCCTCGGGCACGAACAGGCCGTTCAGGCCCAGCGCGCGGATGGCCTCGATATTTTGCCAGGGAAACGCGCTCGACTTGTCGGCGGCGGCCGCGTTCGGGCCGATCACGTCGTCAGCAAGGCGGCGCACGGCGTCGAGGATGGCCTGCTCCTCGCCGGTCCAGGCGCGCCTGCGTTCCAGTTGGTCGAGCAGTTTCATGCCGCGACTCTACCAGACCGCAGAGGGGCGGGGATAAGCCCGGGATGCGCGGCGCCGGACGCGATTTGCGGGGACCGCGGTTCTCCTATTGTCCAACTCGGGTGCCTTCGGAGGGCTGAATCCCGGGGGCAAGTCCCGGGATGACAAGCGGGAGGGTGCTGGCCGGCGCTCATTCATCGCGGAACACCGGCTTGCGCTTCTCCTCGAAGGCGGCGGTGCCCTCGGCGGCATCCCTGGTCTGGAAGGCGAGCGTGGAGAGGTCGGCCTCGATCTTGAGGCCCTCGTGCACCGGCACGTCCAGCGCGCGCTGCACGGCGGTGCGGGCAAACGACAGGACCGGCAGGCTGTAGCCCGTGAACTCGCGGGCGAATGCGAGGCCCGCTTCCACCGGGTCGCCGTCGACCAGCCGGTTGACGAGCCCGATGTGCTCGGCCTCCGCCGCATCCACAGTGCGGCCCGTAAGGATCAGCTCCTGCGCCCGCGCCTCGCCGATGACGCGCGGCAGGCGCTGCGTGCCGCCATAGCCCGGCACCAGGCCCAGCTTGATCTCCGGCTGGCCCATCCTGGCGTTGCGGGTGGCGAGGCGGAACGTGCACGCCAGCGCCAGCTCGAGCCCGCCGCCGAAAGCGAAGCCGTTGATGACCGCGATCGAGGCAATCGGCAGCGCGTCGAGCTTGGCAAAGGTCGCCTGGCCCAGCTCCGCGCCACGCTTCTGCGCCGTCAGATTGCGGTTGCGCAGCTCCTTGATGTCGGCGCCGGCGCAGAACGCTTTCGGACCGGCGCCGGTGATGATCAGCGCGCGCGCCTTGGAGTTTGCGACCTCGTCGAACGCGGCACCGAGCCGGCGGATGATGTCGAAGGAGAGCGCATTGAGTGCCTCCGGCCGGTTGAGAGTGATGACCGCGCAGTCCTCGCGCGTGGTGAGATCGACGGACATCAGGCTACGCCCTCCTTGGCTTGGAAGCGCACGGGCTCGGGAGCGAGTTCGCCGCGCTTGACCATCTCGATCAGCTCGCGCTTGAGGATCTTGCCGCTGGCGGTGAGCGGAAACACATCGAGGCGCAGGAAATATTCCGGCATGTCCTGCCTGGCGAGACCCTCCCGGTGCAGGTGCTCGAGCAGGTCGTCCGGTGCCAGCGTGCCGGCGACGGCGATGCACGCGCGCTCGCCCAGGCGCTCATCCGCGACCGGGAAGCAGGCCACGCGTTCGACAGCGGCGTGCCGCAACGCCAACGCCTCGATGTGCGCGGGATAGATATTGTGTCCGCCGCGGATGATGAGGTCTTTCGAGCGGCCGACGATCTTGAGGTTGCCGCGCGCATCCATCACGCCGAGGTCGCCGGACATGAACCAGCCGCTGCTGTTGAAGCTCGCCTCGGTGGCGGCCTGGTTGTCGAAGTAGCCGAGCATCAGCAACGCGCCGCGGCCGCCGATCTCGCCCATCTCGCCCGTGGCGACCGGTCGGTCGCGGTCGGCGGGGTCGAACAGGCGCACCTCGTAAGCCGGGCCGCCGCGCCCGCAGGTGGTGACGATGGTGTCCGTGTCGTCGGTAGGGTGGGTGTACTGGTGGGATGAGCTTTCGGTCATGCCGTAGACGTTCTGCGGCTTGACGCCCTGCGCCACGAAAGCCGCCGCCACCGACGGCGGTATGGGAGCGCCGGCCATGTAGAACACCTCGACTTTGCCGAGCCGGCCGAGCCCGCGCGCCTTCTGCTGGGCGAGGATGTCCATGGCGTGGGTCGGCACGCCCATGACGTAGGTGGCGCCGGTGTCGATCAGCCAGTCGAGGGTCGAGACGCCCGCGGGCGGGTCGTTGGTGACGAACCGGCAGCCGGCGAGCAGCCACTGCGCCACGCCCACCCAGGCGATGTGATGCGACAGCGGCGACAGGCTGAGCAGCACCGTCTCCGGCCCGTGCCCCCAGTCGCGCACCAGGTCGCGGGCGTTGGCAAGCAGCGAGTTGTGCGAGTGCATGACGCACTTGGGCGTGCCGGTGGTGCCGGAGGTGAAGGCGAGATAGGCGATGCGGTCCGGGTCGGCGGAAGGGGCGTTGGGTGCGCTTGCGGCTGGACCGGGAAAATTGTCCTGAGTGTAGACCTTCTTCCAGGGCGCATCGGGCACGGCGAGCGTGTCGAGGCCGCCGCCCCACTCGCGCTCGGTGACCAGCACGCGCGACTTCAAATGCGCGAGCAGGCGGGCGATGTCCTGCCTCGTGGAGGTGCGGTGCAGGGAGGGATTGCAGGCGTAGCCCTGGCGCGCACAGGCGAGGAAGGTGACGACCGCCTCCGCCCGGTTCGACATCCAGATCGACACGCGGTCGCCGCCGACAAGGCCGTCTGCCGCAAAGGCCGCCGCCGCGCCATCGACCCGGGCCAGCAGCTCCCGCCAGGTCAGGCGGCAGCGGCCATCCTGCAGCGCGACGCTGTCGGGCCGGACCTGCGCATGGCCGGCGAGCAGGCTGTAGAAGGTATCGCTGCGCCAGAGGCCCTGCTCGTAGTAGCGCCGGGCGTCGTCGGGGTGGTGCAGGGTGAGAAACGGGCGCACGCCTCAGCTCCGGACGGGTTCGCCTGCCCCCTCTTGGGGGGTGAGCGCAGCCAAACACTCGAGGGCTGGTGCGTGTTGCCGCCTCTCGCCCCCACCCTCTCCGCGCAAGCGGGGAGAGGGAGACGCAAAGGGTGCCGCGCTGCCTCTGGTCATGGCCTACTTGCCGAACTTGGAGGGATCGGGCTTGCGCTTGGCGCGGAAGGCATCCGACAGCTCGTGGCTCTCCTCCGTCTCCAGGTAAGCGCGCAGCAGCAGGTCGTGGGCCATGCGCGACAGGCCCGAGACGCCGCCGTGGCGGGCGTTGAAGGCCGCCTTGACGGAGGCCAGCGCAAAGGCGCCGCGCTCGGCGATCTCGAGCGCGAACTCGCGGGTGGCGGATTTCAGCTCGGCATCCGGCACCACCTTGTTGATGAGGCCCATGGCGAGGGCCTCGTGCGCACTGATCTTGGGATTGCGGAACCAGATCTCCTTCGCCCGCTTCTTGCCGACGAGGTCTTCCAAGTACCAGGTGCCGTAGCCCGCATCGAACGAGCCCATCATCGGCCCGACCTGGCGGAACACCGCGCTCTCCTTGGCGATAGTGCAGTCGCACAGCATCTGCAGCACGTTGCCGCCGCCGACCGCGAAGCCGTTGACGGAGGCGATCACCGGCTTCTGCAGCTTCTCGATGGCCTCGTACATCTCCAGCGTCGGCAGCGTGCCGGCGTAGAGGGTGGTCTGCTCCATGCCGTCCTTGCGGCCGCCGATGCAGAAGAACCGGTCGCCGGCGCCAGTGATGACGATCACGCGGGTGCGGGTTTCGCGGCGGATGGCGTTGATGCAGTCGCGCATCTCATGGCACATGACGTGCGTGAACATGTTGCCGTCGTCGGGCCGGTTGAGGGTGATGGTGCCGATCGGCCCCTCTTCGACATAGAGAATGGTTTCGTAGGCCAAGCCTGCCTCCTGCAAAAACCAGGACTGCCGCTCAAACCGGCGTCACCGAGCCGCGTTCGATGCGGTAGGCGCGCGCCAGCAGATCGGCGACGTGCACCTCGTTGGACTCGGCGATCAGAACCGAGATGCCCTTGCTCTTGAAGTCGGCGAGCACTTCGCCCAGGCGCCGGGCGAGCGCGGGCGCCAGACCCTCGAAGGGCTCGTCGAGCAGCAGAATGCGCGTGCCGGCCATCAAGGCGCGCGCCAAGGCTACCATCTTCTGCTGGCCGCCCGAAAGCTCCAGCGCGCGGCGCTGACGGAACTGGGCGATCTCCGGCATGATCGACATGATCCAGTCGAACCTGCCGGCGGCGCCGGCCTCGGCGGCCGTCCAGGCCGGCAGGCGCACATTTTCCTCGACCGTGAACTCGGGCACCAGCCGCCGGTCCTCGGGCATGTAGCCGATGCCGCAGTTGACGCGCCGGTGCGCGGGCAGCGCGAGCAGGTCGGTGCCGTCGAGCTGCGCCTTGCCGCGGGCGGGAATGGCGCCCATCAGCGCGCGCATGAAGGTGGTCTTGCCGGCGCCGTTGCGGCCGATCAGGCCGCACATCTCGCCCTCCTGCAGGGCCAGCGACGCCTTGCGCACGATCGGGATCGGCCCGATGGAGACGTCGAGCTCCGTCACCTCAAGCATGTGCAGCCTTTCCGGCAGAGGTCTTCAGCCGCACACCAGTGATGAGCTCCTGCACCTGGGCGTTGGAGAGCGTTTCGTGCGGCTGGCCGTCGGCGATGACGGTGCCGTCGTAGAAGGCCAGCACGCGGTCGGCGAAGCGCTCGACGATTTCCATGTCGTGCTCGACGAACAGCACGGTGATCTGCCGCTCCTTCAGGGCCGACATGACAACGTCCATCAGGCCGAACTTTTCCTCGATGGAGATGCCGCTTGTCGGCTCGTCGAGCAGCAGCAGGCGGGGCGATCCGGCCACCGCCATGGCGATGTCGAGCACCTTGCGCACGCCCTGCGGCAGCGTGGAGGCCTGCGTGCCGGCGTAGCGCGCGATCTGGAACAGCTCGAGCGCGGCGTTGGCCTCCGTCTCGGTCTCCGGCGAATGAACCGGGGCTCGCAACTGCGCCAGCGCGCCGGGAGAATTGCGCGCGATGGCGACGGCGGCGCACATGTTGTCGAACACCGTCAGCGAGGGGAATATCTGCGCCACCTGGAACGAGCGGGAAATGCCGAGCCGCGTAATCCGGCGCGAGGCGATGCCGGTGATGTCGCGCCCCTCGAACAGGATCCGGCCCTTGCTCGGGCGCAGATGGCCGGTGACCATGTTGACGAAGGTGGTCTTGCCGGCACCGTTGGCACCGATGATGCCCACCGTCTGCTGGGCCGGGATGTCCAGCGTGATGTCGCGCGCGGCCACCACCGAGCCGAAAGTCTTCTCCAGGTCGCGGACGGAAAGAATGGCGCTCATGGTGTATCGGCCTTCGGCGCCGGCCGCCGCGTCATGATGGAGCCGATGCCTTCGGGCAGGAACAGGATCGTCAGCAGCAGCACGCCGCCGAGGATCATCTGCCAGGTGCCCGGCAGCACGTTGACGGCCACGGAGCGTACCGCCTCGAAAATCAGCGAGCCGATAAAGGCCGCCCCGACCGACCCCGCGCCGGCGAGGATGGTGACGAACACGAAGCCGCCCGAGGTCGTCCAGTACGACATGTTCGGATCGACGTGGCCTATGGAGAGACCCGCCAGCGCGCCGCCGAAGCCGCCCAGGATGCCGGCGATCACCAGTTTCGCATGGATCAGGCGGTTCACCGACACGCCGAGGAACTCGATGCGGATCTCGTTGTCGCGGATCGGGATGGCCAGGGCGCCCGCGACCGACCGGAAATACACGCCGACCAGCAGGGCCGATCCGGCGCAGAAGGCCAGCACCAGCCAGTACAAGACCAGGTTGAGAGAGTCGGCGTGCAGCGCAAAGCCGAGCAGCGTCGGCGTGCTGACGCTGAAGCCGTCGGTGGATCCCAGCGATTCCGTCTTCACCAGCACGCCGTAGAGGATCATCGACAGCGCGAGAGAGAGCATGGCGAAGAAGATCTCGCGATAGCGCGCGAGCAGGAAGCCGACCAGGTAGGCGACCAGGCCGGCGGCCAGTCCGCCTGCCAGGACCGTGATCAGCATCTCCGTCACGCCGGCCCAGCGCCCGAGCAGGGCCACCGTGTAGGCGCCGATGCAGTAGTAGAGGGCCTGCCCGAACGAGACGAGCCCGGTGCGCCACAGCACCACCAGGCCGAGCACCACCAGGCCGTTGGCAAAGGCGATGGTGGCAAGGCTGACGACCCAGCCCGGCAGGAACGGCGCCGCCACCGCTCCCAGCAGGAACAGCAGGCCGCCGACGATCCGGGTTGGGCGCCTCATGTCAAATCTTCCTCGGCTGGGCGCGCGTGAACAGGCCGTAGGGCCGTGCAACAAGCACGAGCGCCATGACGCCGTAAATGACGAACAGCTCAACCTGCGGGGCAAGATGCACGGCCGCGGCGCGGCACAGCCCGACGATCAGCGCACCGAACAGCGCGCCCGCGATCGAACCCATGCCGCCGATCGCCACCACCGCGAAGGCGAGCACGATCACCTCGACGCCGATGCCGAGCGTGATGGAAATCTTCGGCGCCATCAGCGCACCGCCGAGCGCGCCCAGCATGCCGCCGATGGCAAAGGTGGCCGTGTACATGCCCGTGACGTTGATGCCGAACGCCGCCGCCGTCTCGCGGTCGAAGATCACAACCGTCAGCAACCGGCCGTAGCGCGTGTAGCGCAGCGCCCAGTAGGAGAGCGCGGCGAGCGCTGCGGCAAGGGCAACCAGCCCGATGTCGTAGTTCGACAGAACCAGGTCGGCGACCTCGACATTGCCGGCAGCAACCATCGGCTGATAGGCCGCATAGGAGCGCGGGCCCCAGATCAGCACGATGACGTCCTCGAGAATGAGGAAGGCCGCGTAGGTGACCAGCACCATCACCACCTCGTCCCGGCCGTAGACCAGGCGCATGACGCCGCGCTCGAGGATCAGCGACAGCACGAGGCCGATCGCCATCGCCGCCAGCAGCATGAACAGGAAGCCGCCGGCAGCCGGCAAATCCCGCTCGAAGTAGATGCCGACGGCCGTGGCGGCGCCGTACGCGCCGAACGCGTAAAACGAGCCGTGCGTCACGTTCAGAATTTTCATGACGCCGAAGATCAGCGTCAGGCCGATCGCAACGATGAACAGATAGGCTGCGTAGACCAGCCCATCGGTGACGATGGCGAAGACGGTCAGCCAATCCATGGAAACATCCGCAAGCGAGGCGGGGGCGCGACCGGCACGCCACCCGCCTCAGGAAGCCTGGTCAGAGCCCGGCGCTCACTTGCACTTGGCGCCTTTCATGCCGCCCTTCAGCCACTCCTCGGCGGTCGTGCCGGCCGGCGGGTTCACGCACTCGGCCGCGAACCGCATGATGTCGACGATCTCCGGCTGTCCGCTCTGCTTGTTGAACTTGTAGGTGCCGTAGGCGATGTCGGAGATGCCCTGATGGCCGTCGCCGAGCGCCATCTTGATCTTGCCGCTGGGACCTTCGAACTCGATGCCCTTGAAGGCGGCAATGACTTCATCGGTGGTGGGCTTGGCGCCGCCCTTGGCACCGGCGGCCTTTTCCCAGGCGGTCTTCAGGCCGAGCAGCGACTGGGCCATGTGGTAAGCGGGGTAGGTCGGCGGCGTGCCGTAGCGGTCGGTGTAGACCTTCCTGAACCAGGTGTTCAGCTCGCTTTGCGGCGCCAGCAGGCCGTGCGCGCCGCGTGCGCCCACGATGGTGCCGTTCGGCATCTTATCCTTGAGGCGGAAGATCGCCGACTCGCCGGCCGTCGCAATAATCGGCATGCGCTTGTCGAGGCCGCGCGCCTGCTCCTGGTAGATGAAGCTTTCCAGGTCGCCGTCCCAGAAGCTGGTGTGGATCGCCTGCGACTTCGACGTCAGCAGCGTGGAGATCTCCGCCCCGTACTCGCCCGCGAACAGCTTGGGGAACAGCTCCTTGTCGACCGCCGCCTTGGGCGCGAGCACCTTCATGGCGCCGACGAAGTCACGCCAGGAATCCTGGCCCCAGGCATAGTTCTGGTTGATGCCGGAGAAATGGGTGAGGTTCTTCTTCTTGGCGAGCAGGTAGAGCGCGGCGGCCACGTTGTCCATGGTGGCATGCGGCGTCACGCGGAACACGTAGGTGCGCGGCTTTTCCTCGAAGATGCGGGGCGTGCCGCAATCGAAGAACACGGTCAGCGCTTTCAGCTCGTCCGCCACCGGCGCGACGGCAAGGCAGCTTCCGGAGGAGATGTAGCCGACGGTGACGTCCACCTGATCGCGCTGCACGAGATTGCGGAACTCGGTGACGACGTTGGCAGCCGATCCAGCCTCGTCGACGTATTTCGCCTCGATCTTGGCGCCGCCCAGTCCGACCTTGTTGTACGGCGCGGGCACTTTGCCGGCGTTGAGGTTCTCGAGCATGATCTCGGCGCCGTTGCGTCCGGGAATGCCGAACGGTCCGGCGGCCGGGCCGCTCAGAAACGAGACGATACCCATCTTGACGGGCGCCGGAGCCTGCTGGGCCTGGGCCGGGACAGCGACGGCCGACACTCCCAGTGCGGCCGCGGCGGCCAACGCATATCGAGACAACTGCAACGAAATCATTCTTCCTTCCTCCCCAACGAAAACGGCGTCTCGGGTGACGACGCCGTGTTGTCGTTATGCAATGAACGCAACCCCGCTCGATTATTCAACTAATTTTTCGCCAGAACCGTGCCCGGGGCATGCCGGCGCGGGCGCGCCGCGGCCCTTGCGCACGCGGCCTTTTCAGGACGCTAGCGCTTTGCCTTGCCGTCTGAGACCATGGTGAACACCTCCACCTTGCGCTCCGCCACCAGGTCGGCCACCACCGGCCTGAACTCCTTGAAATGGGTGCTTTCCTGGTGCGCCTTGATGGCCTCGTCGTCCTTGTAGACCTCAATCATCACGAACCGGGTCGGCGCCTTGGGGTCCTGAACCACATCGAACTGAAGACAGCCGGGCTCGGTCAGGCAGCGCTTGGCCTGCGCGGTCATCTGCGCCTGGAATTCGGCTTCCTTGCCCGGCTTGGTGGTCAGATACGCAAGAATGGCGCGCATAAGCTCTCTCCCCTGGTGACACGATCTCGCCAGCATGGCACGGAGATGAGGCTTGCGTCAGCCCTGACGTCCGATGGCGGTTGCAATTGCCCCGCCCCTTCGCGCCGTCGTACGCTTGCCTGCTCTCCTCACACGGCCCGATCGACCCCATGCGCCGGCGCTTCCTTGTCTTTACCAACCCGGGCGCCGGCTTCTGGCGTCCCGTGCTGGCCGAGGCGTCGCTGCGCCTGCTGGAGCGCGGCGGCGCCGACGTGCGCCGCGTGACGCCTCCCGACGTTGCCAGCCTGCGGCGCGAGGTTCGTGCCGCCGCGCAGAGCGGAGACTACGATGCGATCGTTGCCGTTGGCGGCGACGGCACCGTGCGGCAGATGGCGGCGGCGCTGCTCGGCAGCGCCACGCCGCTCGGCCTGATCCCGGCCGGCACGGGCAACGTGCTGGCGCACGAGATCGGCCTTGCCCGCACGCCGGCCGATGTCGTGCGTACCCTGGTCGAGGGCGTCATCGTGCCGGTGCCGGCTGCACGCGCCAACGGCGAGCCGTTCCTGTTGATGGCCGGCGCCGGGTTCGACGGCCACGTCGTGGCGGCGCTCGATCAGCGCCTGAAGAGCCGGATCGGCAAGCTTGCCTACGCGGGGCCGATGCTGGGCGCGCTCGTCAAGGCCAGCGACACGCTCTCGGTCTCCGTCGACGGCCATCCGCACGAGGCGACCTGGGCGGTCGTCTCCAACGCGTGCCACTATGGCGGGCGCTTCGTGCTGGCGCGGCGCACCAGCGTGCACCAGCACGGGCTTGAGGCCGTGCTGTTCAGGTCCAGGAGCCGCGCCGAGTTGCTGGCACAGCTCTTGAGCCTGATGTGCGGCGGTCTCACTGCGCGGGCCACCGCCGGCCGCGGCGTGGAGATGCTGAGCTGCACGCATGTCACCATCACGTCACACAGGCCGGTGCCCGTGCAAATCGACGGCGATTCCTTCGGTACAACCCCGCTCGAAATCGAGGCAGGCTCGGATGCAGTGCGCCTGATCATGCCGGCCGCGCCGGGCACGCCAGCCCGCGGTTAACACTCCGTTAACCAAATCAGCCAAGCCTTGAACGCAGGAGCCGATCGGGGCGGGGGCTGACGAACGCCAGCCAGGCGCAAGGTCCGCGAAGTACCGATCGGAGTGCGCCCGGTCCCCTCAGGCCGGGTGCGTTCGAGACCAAGGAATGCGCGAAGAACGCATTGCAGGATTGCCGGGGCGAGGCGGACGTGGATGGGGCCGCCGCAAGAAGCCTTCGGTTGCTAGTCGCTCGCGAACCGTTCGCGACCCTATCCCGAACCGCTGGTTGTCAGCCACATGCCGCCGCCTGTACGCCATCCGTGACGATCGGATGGCGCTGTCACTGCGTTTGCGCATCGAAGCGGACATGCGGGCGTGGGCCAGCACTACCTCACGAGATGGAGTGGCACATGAAGCGCCTCTGTCACCGGTGTGGCGTGTACCCAAGTTCGATCGATCCGAGAACGAACGTCACGCTTCAAGCCGAGCCCGACTTGCACTGGGTGCTCCTCTGGCGCGACAACCAACGCCACCGTCCGCCAAGTAAAATCTAGGTCAGCCCTTGCCGGCGCGGCGGTGCGAGCTGCAACGGCCAGAACAATGAAAGCCGGCCAGTTGGCCGGCTTTTGCTTTGCCGCCGGCGCGCTGCGCCTCACATCGGCAGGCGCGCCATGCGGTGGCTGAAGTAGTTCTCGATGGCGGTGACGATGGAGGCGGAAACCTTGTCGCGCCACTTGTCGGATTTCAGGAGTTCGGAATCCGAGACGTTGGTGACGTAGCCGAGTTCGATCAGGATCGCGGGCACCTGCGCGGTCTTCAGCACCACGAACGCCGCGCTGCGGTCGGGATCTTCCTTCAGGTTGGTGGTTTCGCCCATGAACTCGATGACGGAGCGGGCGAGTACGCCGGTGCGCTCCTTGGTCATCTCCACTTCGCGGCTGGCGAGGTCGGCGAGAATGTCCTGCACCACGCTGACGTCGCCATCGATCTTCTTCACGGCCGCCAGCTCGGCGTTGGAGAGCACCGTCTTGCTGACCCGGCCCTTGGCCGCACGCTGCAGCTCGTTGGCGACGCTCTCGCGCAGCGAATAGATGGTGGCGCCGCGCGCCTTCGACTGTGCGTAGTCGGCATGGATGGCGATGAACAGCGCCGCCATGTGACGCTCCGCAAACGCACGCCGCTCTTCCAGGGGCACGAACACATCCTTGTCGCGCGTCATCAGCACCTTGTAGCGCCCAGTCTCCTCCAGCTTGCTGCGCAGCTTGAGGGCAAACGACAGCACCACGTTCTTCTCGACGGTGCCGAATTTCGTCGCCCCCGAGTCCTCGCCGCCATGGCCCGGATCGAGCACGATCACCGGCCGGTAAGCGCTGAGCGCGCGCTGGTGGGGAGACACCGCCGGCCGCGGCAACGGCGGCTGCAGCAGGCCGACGGTCCGCCGTTCCGCCTTCGGCGCAACGGCGCCGACGGGCGCGATGTCGAGCACGAGATGGGGGGAGTTGCCGTCGGTGGCTTTCTCGATCGCCGCATTGGCCACCACCACGGGCCCAGTCACGTCGATGACGATGCGGGCCTTGCCCGGCGCCGAGCGGCCGCCGCGGAACGACTTGATGAGACCGACAGGCCCGTCGCCGGGAAGCGCCGGCAACTGAAGGCGCACGTCCGGCAGCTCGACAAACACGCGGTTGGGATGCGTGAGGGTGAACACCTGGAATTCGACCGGGCGCTCCAGCCCCACCACGAATTTCGTGTGCAGGTTCTCGGCAGGACGGGCGACGTCAGCCGGCGCGTCCAAGGCGGGGGGAATGGCCGCGACGCGCTGCTCCGCCAGCGCGCCCGCAGGAAGCGCGCAAGCGAATGCGATCGCCCAGAGTAGCGACGCCCGGCGAACACCGAAGCTCCGCTGCCTGCCAGTGATCATTCCGTCGACCCCCGTCTAACGCAGTGAATGGCGAGACAGGCTGTGGATTAACTGTGGAAAGTGGCATTTTCCGGGTCGCCACCCCGCCAAGTTATGGCGCGGGAAAGGTTAATGCCTTCCTACGGCGCTCGCGTGCGCTGCGCGGGGCGAGCTGGGAGCAACGCTCCGCCATTCAGATGCGCCAGGCGTCAGAGCAAATCCTCGAACGGCACGATGGTCGACTTGACGGTCTTCATGGCCATCGCCTGCGCCACCGCATCCTTGATGCCGGCGACCGTGAACGGAAACAGTGTCTGCATCTTGCGCCAGGGATAGCGGTCGCGCGCCCTGTAGAGCATGTCGACGCCCAACGGCAGGTCGTTGGCGGTGAAGGCCCACGATCCCAGCACGTTGATGTCCTTGGTACAGATGCGGTGCCACGAGGTCATGATGCTGCCGGCATCGGTGAACTGCCCCATCTCGACGTAGGTGCCGCCGTCGCGCAGAAACTCGATGCCTTCCGGGCCGGCCGAGGGATGGCCCGAGCAGTCCATCACCAGGTCGGCGCCATAGCCGCCCACGATCTCGCGCACGGCGGCGACGCGCGCCTGCGGCGTGGTCTCGCGCTCGATGTCGACCGTCGCCTCGGCGCCGAAGTCGCGGGCAAGCTGCAGGCGCGGCTGTTCCGGCGCGCCGACCGCGATCACGCGCCCCGCGCCCATCTCCTGCGCAGCAGCGATGGCGAGGATCCCGATCGGGCCGGTGCCCTGGATCACCACCGTCGCACCCCAGGGAAAGCCGCCGACGCGCTGCGCGCGATGGAAGGCGCGGATGCAGCTTGTCAGCGGCTCCGACAGCGATCCCAGCAGCAGGCTCATGTCATCGGGGAGTTTGTAGATCTTGGTGCCTGGCAGCTCGCCGAGATCGACATAGACGTATTCGGCCCAGCCACCCCACAGGTGCGGTGGCTTTTCGAAGCCCAGGTAGCGGCCGTAGTACACGGGGGTGAGGCACTTGTTGGCGGTCTCGGGGTAGTGCTTGCACCAGTCGCAGAACCCGCACGGCATCAGCGGCGGCAGCATCACCTTCGAGCCGACGGCAAGCGGCTTGCCCATGAAGTCAGCCGTCAGCTCGTCCCCGATCTCCACCACCACGCCGGCCAGCTCGTGGCCGAGCGTGAACGGCCACGGCAGCGGCTTCGGCCAATGCCCCTTCAGGATGTGCTGGTCGGTGCCGCACACACCGCACGCGCCGATCTGGATCAGGGCGCCCTTCGGCGGCACCTTCGGCCAGGGCACCTCGCGCATGACCGGATCGGCGCCCGGACCGTCATAGGTGGTGACACGGATCGGCGGCCGGTTCGCCGATCGTGCGCTGCTGCTCGCCGCCATGCCATCCTCCGGATCGCTCGCTCACCTTAGTCTTAGGCCCGGCGCGCGTCGGGCCGCACCACAAAAAAGGGCCGGCCTCCTCGGAGGCCAGCCCCACATTGCTCAGGCGTTGGCGACTACGCCTTGTTGCGATAGCGGATCTGGTAGCTGTCCATGGTGTATTCGGCCACCTGCCACCACAGGTACTGATCGGCACGGAACGCGGTGAAGTGGTCGTACAGTTTCTTGAACCATTCGTTCTTCGTGCCCAGCTCCGCGTAGAGGTCGTTGGCCGCCTTCCAGCACGCGTCCATCACTTCCGTGGGGAACGGCTTCAGAACGGTGCCGGCCGCCACCAGCCGCTTCAGGGCGGCGGGATTTTGCGCGTCGTACTTAGCGGTCATCCAGACGCCGGCTTCCTGGCACGCAGCTGCGAGCGCCGCCTGATAGGTCTTTGGCAGCTCGTTGTACTTGGCCACGTTGAACATGTAATGCACCGTTGAACCCGGCTCCCACCAGCCCGGGTAGTAGTAGTGCTTGGCGACCTTGTAGAAGCCGAGCTTCTCATCATCGTAGGGGCCAACCCATTCGCACGCATCGAGTGTGCCCTTCTCGAGCGCGGGATAGATGTCGCCGCCGGCAATCTGCTGCGGAACCACGCCGAGGCGCTGGAGGATCAGACCGGCGAAGCCGCCGACGCGGAACTTCAGCCCCTTGAGATCATTCATCGTGTTGATCTCTTTGCGGAACCAGCCGCCCATCTGACAATTGGTCGAGCCGGCGATATAGCCGGTGACGTTGAACTTCTCGCGCAAGAAATCGTCGAACAGCTTCTGCCCGCCGCCATGCTGGTACCACGCATTTTTCATGCGCGAGTTCATGCCGAACGGAAGATCGGTGCCGAACGTCATGGCGACGTCCTTGCCGAAGTAATAATAGGCGGCCGTGTGCCCCGCTTCGACGGTGCCGTTGCTCACCGCGTCAAGCACCTGCAGGCCGGGCACGATTTCACCGGCGGCGAACACCTGCACCTGGAAATTGTTGTCGGTGATTTCGGCCACCCGCTTGGCCATGTATTCCGGGTTGCCATAGAGCGTATCGAGAGACTTCGGCCAGCTCGCGGCCAGGCGCCACTTCACCTGCGGCGACGACTGGGCGATGGCGGGCGCCGCGACGGCGGTGGCAGCGACGCCGAGTCCCCCGGCGCCGGCAGTCTTCATGAATTTACGTCTTGTCACTTTGGTCATTCCCATCCTCCTAAGGTGTCTCCCGGCCGCTACCCGGATTATTTTTGCTGGCGCTTTGTGTGACCGGATCGGCTCGGCCAGCCGCCACCATAGCGGTTCCCTGTTGACTTGCGAAACCCCTCATTTTCTCAATCCCGAACGAGCTTGGCATACCCCTTTCCCAGCACATCGTCGAGGTGCCGCCGATAGCCGGCGTGCGCGGGGTGGCCAGGGGCAATGTCCCCGAACGCGACGCCGGCGAAGGCTTCCTGCTTGATATAGACGATAGGCGCAGCCACCGGCAGCAATAGGGCGTGCTGCTTGTTCAGCGTGGTGATCAGCCCGCGCATGACGCCCGCCGGATCGAGCTGCGAGACCAGCACGACGCGCATGGCCCCTTTGGTCAGCGAGACCAGGTGGATGTACATGGAGGAGGCCGGAATATAGAGGCGGCCCCGGTGCAGGAAGGGCTTGTCCGGACGGTCGCGCTCCTGGAAGAGCAGGCTCGGCCAGTCATCGTCCCAGGAGATGTCGGTGCGGTAGGCCATGATGCTGCCCGGAGCGGTAAAGCCCGGGCGCAGGGTCAGATAGCTGCCTATATAATGGTCAACCCCGGCCCTGGTGTAGGCGCCCATGTAGACGGGCGCGGCGCGGGCGGCGGTGCCAGCTTCTTCCGGTGCATCGCGGGTCTCACGGCCATCGCGCGCCCAGGCGCTCTTGACCCGGTCGAAGTCGAGGCCGAGCACCATGCATACGTCGAACAGGGTCTGGTCGCGCACCGCGCGTCCCGACAGCAGGTTCTGCACGGTCTTTTCATGGCAGTCGGCGGCGTCCGCCAGCTCCGCTTGCGTCATCTTCTTCTCGATCATCGCCGCCCGGATGAGCGCGATGGACGCCGGATGCCTGCCGTCAGTGCGCATGCTGCTGCTTGCCGAGCTCTGTGCGGCTCAAAATAGCGCAAACCCCACACAGCGGAATAGACCTTGAGCGCTGCGGACACAGCCCTGACCATGGTTGGAGCACAACGGCGCCGCGCTTAGTGGACCAGCAGCAGCGCACCCCCCAGCAGCACCAGGCCCGCACCCGCAAGCAGGCAATCCATCAACATGCGAAACTGCTCGGCGTCGAGGCGGAGGACGAAGCCTTTCGCAAGCCGCGAGCCGATCATCAGCGAGGTGCCCGTCACGATGCCGCGCAGCACCGTCTCCGGCGGCAGCGCATTGAAGCGCTGAAACACGAACGACTTGGTGAGCCCGATGGCCATCGAGCCCAGCGCCTCGGTGGAAAGGTAGGCGCCTTTCACCAGTCCGTAGGCAAGGAAAAACGGCGTGTTGATCGGACCCGTCGAGGCCACCATGCCGGAGAGAAAGCCGATGCCGGCGCCGACCAGGGCAAGGTGCCAGGCCTTGACGCGCAGCCCGCGCGTCGCGAGCCAGCGCCGCGCCGGGATCATCACCAGGAACAGGAGCCCAAGGACGCCTTCGACGACGCGCGGGTTGAGCAGCAGCAGTGTCCGCGCGCCGAGCGCCGCGGCGGGAATCGCGGTCAGGCAGTAGTAGCCGTTGGCGCGCCAGTCGACCTCGCGCCACCACACCGCCACGCGCGAGAAGTTGGCGAGCAGAGCGGCGATGGCCATGATGGGCACCGCCTCCTGCGGGCCGAACGCGAACATCAGCGCCGGCATCAGCATGATGGACGCGCCGAAGCCGACGATGCCCGACAGGGTGCCGGCCACGAGGCCGAGCGCCAGGACCGCCAACCAGATCATGCGCGCTCCACGGCGCCAGGCTGCATCGGCCGCCCCCGGTTCCCGTCATCCCGATTCGACGGGCCGACCTTGTGGGGCATCTTTCAAGGCGAGCGCAAGCTTTTCCCGGCCACCCGATGCACTCAGCTCGGCCACCGTGGCGCATCGAAGCGGTGCCGAAGATAAAAAAGGCCGGCGGATGCGACCTGCACCCGCCGGCTCTGCAATTGCCAAAAAGCAACCGGCCTTCAGCGGCCCAGCACCTCGACCATCACGCGCGCGACGCCCTGCGCGGTCATGCCGATGACCCGCGCCGCACCGCGCGACAAGTCGATGATGCGACCGGCGATGAACGGCCCGCGATCGTTGATGCGCACCGTCACCGAGCGGCCGTTGCCGAGATGGGTGACGCGCACGCGCGTGCCGAACGGCAGCGTGCGATGCGCGGCGGTCATGCCGTCCGGGTTGAAGCGCCCGCCCGAAGCGACCCGCTGACCCTGCCAGTAGTAAGAGGCGACGCCGGTGCGGCCCTCGCCATGGCTGTAGCCGACGGCGTGTCGCGCCCAGCGGGGCCCGTGCCCGCGCGCGGCGCGCCGCTCGTAGCGGCTCTTCGCGTGACGGGTGCGATGCTCGGCATAGTGCTCGTGCGCGCGCCGGTGCGCGTGCCTGGACTTGGACACGTGACGCCGCCTGGCATGCCGTTCTGTGTGGTGCCGCTTTGCGTGGCGCTCATGCTTCGCGTGGTGGTGCCGCGCGTGATGCGCGCGGTGGGCGTGCCGGTGCGCCGACCGGGAGCGATGGTGACGAGCCGCGGAGTCCTCGCCGTCATCATCGTCGTCATCGTCGTAGACATCGCTGTAGACGGCACGTGCCAGCCGCCGCCGATGCGCATGATTGTCTTCATCATCCCGCGATACCCGCGGCCCGTCGTACCGATGACGCATCGAATGCTCGCTCATGATGCCATGCCTGTTCTCGGCGCCGGCAGGAACCGCAGTTCCCACGGCCACGACAAGCAAGAGCATGGCTGTCAGTAAAAACGACCTCATCAATGATCTCCTCTACGCTTCTTTTGCTGACGGCCCCCGGTGTCCCCCCTCTCGGCTGCCCGGAAATGCCCGAACGCAACGCCGCGTTCCGCTCCGGACAGCAGCCGCTTTGCGCGACTGTCGAGTGGACGGACTTTCAGTCGAGTGAGAGATGCTCCGGAGCCGAACGCCGGAAGCTCAGGTCCCTGTTGTGATTTCAGCTTTTGAGTGCCGCATCCCGGCGTCGCGAAAAAGCAACTGGGAGCAGCACGGTCAATTCAAAAATGTGAACCGGATTCATGCATTTGCCGCAGTTTCATCACGCGTTGCGCGAAGCGCGCTGCGTACGCCAGTGATGCGGGAAAAAGTTCCACGCTTCCGTGCGGCGAAAAAAAATTCGCGCAGACACGATTGCGTCTGCGCGATCAAGCGACAACGCCGGACGGCGCCGCGGCTCGCGGCTTACAGGGAACCGGGATATCCGCCGCCATCGATGAGAACATTCTGTCCCGTGAGGAACCCTGCATGCTTCGAACACAAAAACGCGACCACGGCACCGAACTCCTCCGTAGTGCCGAAGCGGCCAGCCGGCACCGCTGCCTTGCGTTCCGTCTCGACCACCGAAACCGGAACCTTGCGCGCTTCCGCCGCACGCTGCGTTGTGCTGCGCAAGCGATCGGTATCGAACGGTCCCGGCAGGATGCCATTGATGGTGACGTTGGACTTGGCGGACTTGCGCGCCAGCACTGCCACCGCACCGGTCAGGCCGAGGCGCGCCGCGTTTGAAAGCTCCAGCGCGGCGATGGGCTGCTTGATCGATGCCGAAGTGATGTTGACGATGCGGCCGAACCCGCGCTGCATCATGCCGTAGATGGTGGCGTGGATCAGCGCGATCGGCGCCAGCATGTTGCCTTCCACCGCCTTGCGCCAGTCATCCAGCGAATAGTCCTTGAAGTCGCCTGGCGGCGGGCCGCCCGCGTTGTTGATGAGAATGTCGGGGTTCGGACAGGCTGCCAGCAGCGCCGCGCGCCCCTGCTCGCTCGTCACATCACAGACCACAGGCGTCACCTTCACGCCCAGCGCACCGATTTCCTTCGCCGTCGCATTGAGGGCATCGGCGCCCCGCGCACAGATCGTCACGTCCACGCCCTCGCGCGCCAGGGCCATGGCGCATCCCTTGCCCAATCCCTTGGACGCGGCGCAGACGATCGCCTTCCTGCCTTTGATGCCCAGATCCATGATCGCTTCCTCCTGCTGATCGATGCTGGTGTAGCGCATGATGCCGGGGGCGAGAAGTGCGCCCGCAACCGCCCCGCGCAGGGCGGACATGTGCGCGGCCTACAGCCAGCCCTGGCGCTTGAAGAACCACCACGGCAGCACGGCGGAGAGCACCATCAGCGCAAGCGCGAACGGATAGCCCCACAGCCAGTCCAGCTCGGGAATGTGCTTGAAGTTCATGCCGTAGATGGTTCCGACCAGGGTCGGCGGCATGAGGGCCACGGCAAGCACCGAGAAGATCTTGATGATGGTGTTCTGCTCATTGTTGATCATGCCGAGAGTGGCGTCGAGCAGAAAGGTGATCTTGGCCGACAGGTAGCCGATGTGGTCGGCGAGCGACTGCACGTCGCGATCCGCGGTCTTCACGCGCGCCCGCAGCGCCTTGTCATCCCCGCGCTGGCTCATGACGTGGGCGAGATAGGTCAGCAAACGATGCAGGCTGAGCAGGCTTTCCCGCGATCTCGAGGTCAGCTCGCCCTCGCGACCGATCAGCTTGATCGTGACGTCGAAACGGCGGGTGCGCGTGCGCGCGCGGTCGATCTTGGTCTCGAAGATATTCTGCGACAGGCGGTCGACATCCACCTGAATGCGCTCCACGCGGTCGGCCTCCCGGTCGATGATGGCTTCCAGCAGCCCCACCATCACCGCCACCCCCGAACCGCAGGCGGCATCGTTCTTGTGGGCGCGGCTGAGGAAAATCGTGAACGCGCGTGGCTCCTCGTAGCGCACCGTCACCAGGCGGTTGCCGGCAATGATGAACGTGACCGGGGTCGCGACGGGAGCCTGACCGTCGCGCTGGTGCAGCACCACCCCCGTCATGTAGTGCGCGCCGCCTTCATTGTAGAGGCGGCTCGACGCCTCGATCTCGGCCATCTCCTCGCGGGTCGGCACCGACAGCCCGAGCGCGCGCTCGACCTGCAGATCCTCCTCCTTGGTCGGGTTGAGCAGATCGACCCACACCACCTCGGCATCGACGTTGGTGTCGTTGCGCTTGACGAGGTTTCCCTGCGCGGCACCGTAGACGGTGAGCATGCGGTCTCTCCCGGCCGTTCGCTGTCCTCATGCCCGATCTCCGCGGCGAGTCGCAAGGTTCCAGCTTGCAGACCGCGCCCGCGCGCGGAGCGACGATCTTTTGAACTAGCCGCCGGGAGGCTTCGATCGCGCGATCTGATCCAGCCGCCACGGCCACACCAGCGCAATAAAGCCCGCGATTGCGACAGCAAACATTACAGCGAGGATGTACTCGTTGGTGCCGACGCCCAGCAGGCGCACGGCCCAGTCGTTGAGGGCGTCGTAGCGCAGCACGGCGACGCCGGCGGCGACCACGCCTGACACCTGGCCGATGATCTCGCCCTGCTTGCCGAGCCGGCGCAGGAAGTAGAACAGCAGCAGCAGGGCCCAGGGGGCGATCACCAGGCTGAGCCGGAACTGCGGGCCGGCATCATTGCGCCCGAACAGCACGTTGGCGGTCTGCTGGTAGCCGTAGTCCATCATCGGCCAGAACAGCATGGCGAAGGCGCCGATGATGACGCCACGCTCGATGGCCGGGATGGACTCCTTGTAGTGCAGGTCGAGCTTGTTGCGCCACATCGCCAGCAGTGCCCCGATCGCCACCACGATGAGGACGAAGAAGATTTTCACGTGCAGGAAATAGCCCTCGAGCTCTGCGGTGTGGGAGCGCTGCCTGGGGTCTGCCTCGAGCCGGGCCACCGCGTCGGCGTATCTCGTCTGCGCGCTGCAACAGGCGGCAGCCTGCAGCATCGCCTTGGCCGGGAAGCAGTAGCGCAGCTTCTGCATCTCGTCGGGGACTTCGAGCATCGGGTCGGCGTTGCAGCTGCGCGCGAACTTGGAAAGGCCGACGCGCTTGCGGCCCTCCTCGCGCAGCGCCACCAGGGTCTCGAAGATCGGGGCGCGGCGGCACACCGAGGTGGCGGTGCCCGCACAGCCTGCCGGATCCCCCTTGTCGGCGGCCAGGGCACGCGGCGACACTTCCCAGATCGCGCGCGGCTTGGCGTCGAGCCACCATCCCACGCCGCCCGTCAGCGCGGCGACGGCGATCAGGCCGCTGAGAAAGCGCACGCGCCCGAAGCGCAGGTGCGTCCAGTAGAGATGGGTGAACACGACGGAGGGGAGATAGAAGGCGGCCAGCGCCAGGATGCCGAACACCGGAAAGAAGAAGAACAGGTGGCTGTGCGCCACCACCATGGTGAACCAGCCCGTGTCGCGGAACTCATTGATGAGCACGGCGCTGGAGGCGATGAAGCAGGCGCCGATCGCCACAAACACAACGCCGACGAAGATGCGCGCGCCCGTCATGTCCCCCTACCCCCCGTTGCGGTTCCCCGCCGCATCCGCCGCGATTATCACCAGACCGGGGGCAAGCGCCAGCCCGCGTTGCATATGCGGCCAAAAACAAAGGGGCCGCTGTGCGCGGCCCCCGTGAGATCGGTGGCGATAAGAGCGCCTGGGCGGTCGGCCCGGCGCGTCCGCCGAACGCTGCTCGCTCAGCCCTCGCTGGAGGCTGCTCCAACGCGGGCGTGATCGAGCGTGACCGGCTTCGCCGACTGCAAGATCCCACTAGACATTGGATCACCTCCTTTCCGTTGTTGTTCCGAATCCAGATGGCGCGTTTGTATCACGAACACCGCGCCACAGTGAAGCGACGAGTTGCCACCGCCCCCGAAAGAACAATGACTTGTATGCGGTACGTCAGTTCCTGGCCCCGCTCGGCGGCCCATCCAGGTCGAGGTTGAGCTCGGACACGTCGGCGGGCCGGCGGCAGCGGCCGTCGAACTCCGCGCCCTGCTCGATGGCCAGTGACATGTGATGGATGTCGCCTTCCACGCGCGCGGACGACTGCAGCGTCACCGTCATGCCGCGGATGACGCCCGAAATCTTGCCGCGCACGATCACGCGCTCGGCGGCCACGGTGCCGGTGACCCGGCCCTTCTCGCCGATGATGATCTCGCTGCCGGCGACGTCGCCCTCAACCTCGCCATCGACCTGCAGGGTGCCCTGGCTGATGATCTTGAGGCCCTGGCCGATGATCTTCAGGTCATTGCTGATCACAGACAGCTTGCCGGAATCGGAGGGGCCCGAGCGGCGCTGCTGCTGATGCTGCATGTTCAGGCCAGCATTCGAATTGCTGTTGAGCGGCTCGAGTGTCTTGGGCTCGGCCGAAGAGCTACGCGTAAACATTCAATGGTCCCCCGGACGTCTTTGGGTGGTCGCTGGATCACCGACCGCACCACGTCGGCATGGTCGAATTATGTCCGGGGCGGGCATAAAGATCAAATCCCGAGCCCCCCGGCGCCACAGGGCCTGCGCCTGCCGCGACACAGCCCGCAAAATTCCTCGCCGGCGGCGCCGCCGCGGCCGTAATTTTGCTTAAGCTCGCCGAACCGTCATTATGGGCGGTGATTCACCTTATGCCCTCAACGGAGGACTTGGGATGCGCCGCGCTCTTCTGATTGCCGCCATGCTCCTGGGAATCTGCTTCGCCGGCGCTCCCGACCGGGCCCGAGCGGCAGACGCCTGCCCCGGCAACCCCAATGCGCTCGGCGTCGAGCGCACGGTCGAGATCGACACCACTGGCGGCCCCGGCTTCGGTACGGAGCAGTACAAGAGGTACGACTTCCTGCGGCTGAAGGAGGTGGTGCTCACCTTCGACGACGGCCCCTGGCCGGGCAACACGCGCATGGTGCTAGAGGCGCTTGCGCATCACTGCACCAAGGCCACCTTCTTCCCGATCGGCAAGCACGCCCTCTGGCACCCGGAGATCCTGAAGGAGGTGGCGGCGGCAGGCCACACCATCGGCTCGCACACCTGGTCGCACGCCAACCTCGGCCGCGCCAAGGGCGGCAAGGCGACCGAGGAGATCGAGAAGGGACTGAGCGCGGTGAAGCTGGCCCTGGGCACCGCGCCCGCGCCCTTCTTCCGCTTCCCCTACCTGCAGGCGCCGCAGGCCCAGCTCGACTATCTTGCCTCGCGCAACATCGCGATCTTCTCGCACGACCTCGACAGCTTCGATTTCAAGATCCACAAGCCGGAGGCTGTCATCAAGTCGGTGATGGGCAAGCTGGAGAAGAAGGGCAAGGGCATCATCCTGATGCATGATTTCCAGCATGGGACGGCGCTGGCGCTGCCCAAGCTGCTCGATGATCTCAAGGCGGGCGGCTACAAGATCGTGCACATGCGCCCGAAAGCGCCGGCCACGACCCTGGCAGAATGGGATGAGGTGGCGCGCGGCGAGATCAAGGGCGGTGTCTCGGGCAACGACAAGCCGATGGCAAGCGTCGTGCGCACCATCGAGGAGCAGCCGTCTGCGACGCCGGCGGCGCAGGTCAAGAAGTGAACCAGGCGAGCGCCACCGGATTTCAACGCCGCGCCCATCGAGTGAGTTGGTTGGCATGACAGGCCTCAAGCCCGGCTGGGCCGGCGACGTGCTTGCCTTCTGGTTCCGGGAAATTACGCCCGAGCAGTGGTTCAAGAAGAGCGACGCGTTCGACGCCGAGGTGCGGGATCGCTTCCTGGCCATCCATGAAGGCGTCGCCCGGCTGACGGATGCGGCGTGCCTGACCGATGCCGCCACGGCGCTGGCCGCGGTGATCGCGCTCGACCAGTTCCCGCGCAATATGTTTCGCGGCACGCCCCGCGCCTTCGCCACCGACACCAGGGCGCTGGCGATTGCCACGGCCGCCATCGAACGCGGCTACGATGCAACCTTCCCGAAGGACGAGCGCTCGTTCTTTTACCTGCCGTTCGAACACTGCGAGGACAAGGACACGCAGGCCCGCTGCGTGGCGCTGGTCGCCGCGCTTGGCGATCCGGACCTGCTGAAGTGGGCCGAAGCCCACAAGGCGATCATCGATCGCTTCGGCAGGTTTCCCCACCGCAACGAAATTCTCGCACGCGCGTCCACGCCGGAGGAACGCGAGTTCCTCACGCAGCCCGGCAGCTCGTTCTGAAGCGGTCTACCAGTCGATATCGAGGTTCACGTAGGGCGCACGCACCCGCACCCGTCCCCGGTCGGGGTCCACCCTGACGTTGGTGTAGGGCGCATCCACGCGCACCTTGCCACGGGCCTTGTCGACGCCCACGCGTGTCGACGGAGCCGCCACCCGCACCACGCCGCTGTCGGGCTTGGGCGGTGGGCTCACCTGCGCGACGCGGTCGCCGGCACCCGTGTTATCGGCGATGGTCGCAGCCGCGCCGGGGGCGCCCGCAACCGCGGCCTGCGAAACCGGGGGCAGGCGGTGGTCGCTGACGCTCAGCGCCGTAAGAGCCAGCGCTCCGGCAGCGCCCACGACGGCGACCGAGGCAATCACGCGCGGCATGGAAAACAGCATCATCGGGCCCTCCAGTGTGACAGTCTCGGCACGCGAACCGCGCCGTCGGATGCAGTGCACGACCCTAGATAAGCACTTGCACCGCAATATGTTGCAGCGCCGCGACCGCCTGTCGCGGCGCTGCAGGCCCCGAAGGCCGCGCGGGAGCGGCGAATTCTGGTGATAGCGCGCTGCCGGCGATTGCCTCTGGGGCCTGTCGCGGAAATGCTTTCTGCATGTCGATTCGCGCTTACAGGTGAGCTTCTTAGCAATGGCACAGCAATTCGCCGTTCCTCCCCCCGCGGCACAGGGTTCTCATTTTCAGGATGCCTTCGTCATCGCGGCAATGACGACGCTGGCGCTGGCGTTCGGCGCCTGGGCCCGCGTCCGCTTCGGCGTTTCGCTGTGGGCTGCCATGATCTCGGCCCTCGCCGTGTATTCCGCGCTGCTGGCGATCCACCTCGGGGTGCGCCGGTCGCTGACGGGCGGTGACAGCAAGGACGGCGCGAAAGAGGCTGCCCGGCCGGTGCGGGTTGCCGTGCAGCGGTCCGGCAAGGCGCAGCGGCCGCGCCACCCCTTCGAAGCGGATGTGGAGATCGCCAGTGCATCCTCGCGGGCGGCTGCGGAGAAACTGTCGCTGCCGCCCGCCGGCGACCCCTTCGCACATCGCCCGCGGCCGGTGGCCCCGCGCCACGACGCCAAGATCCGCTCGAGCGAGCCGCCGCAGCTTGCCTGGGGCAGCCCCGAACCCAAGGAGAAGGCCCCAGCCGTTGCCGAGGTGCCCCCGCCGGAGATGAGCGTCGAGGTCATCCAGGATCTCATCAAGAAGCTGGCCGATGAGCTCAACGGCGCAGATACAAAGGAAGCGGCGTCCGAAGGTCCGGAAGGCGCGATCGGGCAGGCGGTGAAGGCGCTCGACACCACCGCGCGCAGCATGCAGTCGGCCCTGGACGCGCCGGCACCGGCGGCGGCCGGACGCGAGGCTGCGCCGAAGCCGCACTATCCTGTGCCGCCAACGTGGCCTGTCGTCGATGGCAGCGGTCGGGAGCGTACGGCAATATCATCGGCGCAGGCGCCGCCGCTGCTCAACCCGGAGTTGACGCGGATCGCCGAGGCGGTCGCCGCCGAGCGGCTGGAGGTTCTGCTGGAGCCGATCCACGCGCTTGCCGAAGGCAAGACCTGCCATTTCGAGGTCAGCGTGCGCCTGCTGACGGCGGACGGCGCGCGGCTCGAGCCCAGCGAGTTCACGCGCACAGCGCGCGGCTCCGGCCTCATGC
>DASZQG010000218.1:0-2375 GCA_035550075.1 Hyphomicrobiaceae bacterium
TGCTGGGCTGGCAGCTCTCGCGCAGCGGGAAGGTCAGCACGGCCGCCGCGGCGTTGGAGCAGGCGCTGATCACCCACTACGGCACCTTGGGGCACGTGCCGGTGCCGTTTCTGCTGCGCTCGGACAATGGCTGTAAGCGTGCGCCGAAGCCACCTACCCCCGGACCTCAGCTATGCCAGTGGCAGCAGGCTGTCGATGTCACGGTCCTTGGTGGTGGGCAGTCGGGTCAGGACGTCGGTGAGCCAGGCATGGGGCTCGAGTCCGTTGGCCTTGGCGGTGGCGAGGAGGCTCATGAGGGCGGCGGCGCGTCGGCCCGCGCTTTCGGAACCGGCGAAGAGCCAGTTCTTGCGGCCGACCGCGATGGGCCGGATGACATGCTCGATGGGATTGTTGTCGATCGGCCAGGCACCGTCGTCGAGCAGGCGGGCCAGGGCGCTCCAGCGCCGGCGGGTATAGTCGACGGCACGGCGCAGGCCGCTGTTGCCCAGCACCTTGGGCTGGAGGTCGTCCAGCCAGCGTTTGAAGGTTTCGAGCCGGGGCGCAAGGTGTTTGCGCCGCTCGCGCAGGCGGGCGTCGTCGTCGAGGTTACGCAGCTTGGCCTCGATGACGTAGAGCTCGCCGATGCGCTCGATCGCCTCCCTGGCCAGCGGACTGCCGCTGGCCTTGTGCGCGTCGACGAAGGTGCGCCGCGCATGGGCCCAACAGGCCAGCTCGGTGACGCCGGCGGCAAACAGTGCCTTGTAGCCACTGTAGTCCTCGACCATCAGCGCCCCTCGCCATGGGTCGAGGAACGCGGCGGCATGCTTGCCGGCACGGCTGGCACAGTAATCGAAGACGACGATGGGCTGCGTGCCGGGGCGGCGGTAGGCAAACAGGTAGGCCCGCCGGGTCTTGCCGGCACCGGGATCGAGCTGGGCGACCGGGGTTTCGTCGGCATGCAGCACGGGCGATTGCAGCAACCGCGCGCGCAGCACGTCCACCAGCGGCTGCAGCGCCACGCCCACGGCGCCGATCCACTCGGCCAAGGTCGTGCGCGACAGCGGGAGGCCGGCGCGGGCAAAGATCGCTTCCTGCCGGTACAGCGGAAGATGATCGGTGTACTTCTGGATCACGACCTGGGCCAGCAGGCCCGGCGCGGCGATGCCGCGGTCGAGGATGGCAGGTGCGACGGGCTCGGCGACGATCGTCTCGCAGTGGCGGCAGGCGTACTGGGGGTGCACGTCGCGGTGCACGAAGAAGCGCATCGGCTCGACGTCCAGCTTCTCGCTGACGTGCTCGCCGATCTTCACCAGCGCTGCGCCGCAGGTGGCGCAATCGCACGAGGCCGGTTCGTGGATCGTCTCGATGCGCGGTAGCTCCGGCGGCAACGGGCGGCGGACCGGCTTGGACGCGGGGCGGTGCGCCGGCCTGGCCGGTTCACGCAGGGCGTCCAGTTCCCTTTCCAGCGCAGCGATATCCGCCGCCATCGTTTCGTCGAACAGTTCGCGTTGCGCCGGATCCATGCGCTCGGATTTGGCCGCGAACTGCACGCGGCGCAGCCGCGCGATCTCGTGGGTGAGCTTGCTGATCTTCGCGTCCTTGAACGCGATGGCGTGATCGCGCTCGGCGATGGCCTGCTCGTGATGGGCGATGGTCTGCTCATGGGATGCCATCCTCGCCTGCTGCTCCAGCACCATCGCCCGCAGCGTTTGGACGTCCGATATGGCGTTGAGCGCTGCGCGATCCATGGTCACGCAGCGTAACGGTTCACACGTGCTTTTCAAGAGGCAGTGATGCACTCAGGCGTTGCCAGTCCACGCCCGCGCACAGCCAGCGGAACTGTTGGCGCGTCAACGATGCCATCGGCTCGAGTGCCGACACCCAGCAGAACCGCCCTTCGTGCAACCGACGCGTCGCCAGCCACACGCCCTGGGCATCCACTTTCAGCACCTTGATCCGGTTCGAGCGCCGATTGCGGAACACGAACGCACTGCCATCCAGGGGACTGCGGCCCAGCGTCTCGCGCGCCTGGACCCGCAACCGCTCCGCGCCGCAGCGAAAATCCACCGGCGCACCCACCACCCAGTACATCTCGATCTTCGATCCCGTCGAGCCGCACACCACCTCGATATCCATCGCCTCGCCTCTGCTGCAAAGAGGCCTAGGGCAGCGGTTTGTTGAGGCGCAGGGTAGGTGGCTTCGGCGGACGCTTACGATCGAGCGGCTGCGCTAGGCCTACCTTGATGCGCAGGCCCAGGCCGAAGCGCTGTCGCACCACGACAAGGTAGCGATCGAGGCGGCACTGGCCAGACCGGCATAGCTGCTCAATAAAGAGGAACGCCCGCGCAAAGCGGGCGTTCAAGTTCCGACTCATCCAGTTGCAACACCATGAGTCC
>DASZQG010000219.1:0-27230 GCA_035550075.1 Hyphomicrobiaceae bacterium
GCCGTCCACGGTACCGCGGCAACGATGAGAATGTAGGCCAGCGTTGCCCAGGCGATCGCGCCATGCAAAGGCGTGTCGGAAAAGATATTGTCCATCTCACGCCGGTCTGGGTCCGTGGGCGATAGCCTTATGCAGCCTCCCGGCGGTCGCCGCCACCGCCTGTTGGCTGTCTGCTTCAATGCTGCGGCCCAAAAGCTACGAACAAAGTCGCGTGTGTATCTCGGCACATGCAATTTTGAGTTGTTGGAAGCTGGGTACCCACCTGTTGCCCAGGCGGGGTTCGACAGAACAGAGGTGATGGTCCTGGCGGCCCCGAAATCGGCCCTGGGCGCCTCGTGGCGGCCTGCCTCGCCAAGGGACTGCGCCATTCGAAATAGCCGTCTGAGGGCCTCCTGGGCGGCTTCGTCCCCCCCTCGGCTTTTCGGGGTGAATTCCAGTCCCACGGAACCGCCTTAGGCCCCCATTGACGAATGGGTAATTTCCCATCAATGTCCGCACATGTCCAGTATTGCCCAAGCCCTGCTGACCGAGATCGAGGCCTACCTCGCTGCATCCGGCATGACGGCAACAAAGTTCGGGATCGCGGCGGTCAATGACGGACACCTCGTTGCAAAACTGCGTCGGGGTAGCAGCGTGACGCTGCGCACTGCAGATAGGGTCCGCAGCTACATCGCGCAGAACTCCGGTCGACCGGGGGCATCGGCTGGCACCGCCGTTGCACACGAAGTGGAAACGACACGGCGCATCCTCCTCGTGATCGGCGGCGGCATTGCCGCATACAAGTGTCTCGAACTGATCCGCAGGTTGCGCGAGCGCGGGATCGGCGTGCGCGCGGTCATGACCAAGGCGGCGCAGGAATTCATCACGCCGCTGTCAGTTGGCGCATTGTCCAACGACCGCGTATTCACAGAGCTGTTCGACCTCAATGACGAACGCGAGATCGGCCATATCCGCCTGTCGCGTGAAGCGGACCTCATTGTTGTCGCACCGGCGACTGCCGACCTACTGGCGAAGTTGGCCGGTGGCCATGCCGACGACCTGGCAAGCTGCGTTTTGATGGCGACCGATAAGCCGGTGCTGGTGGCGCCGGCGATGAATCCGCGGATGTGGCAGCACCCGGCAACCCGCCGCAACGTGAGCATGTTGCAGACCGAAGGCGTGCACTTCGTCGGACCCAATGCGGGGGAGATGGCGGAGCGTGGCGAGGCCGGGACGGGACGGCTGGCCGAGGTGCCGGAGCTAGTTGCCGCTATCGAGCGGATCCTAGGCCAAGCCACGTCCGCAGCATCGACGCGGGAAGCAAGCGCACAATCCCTCGCCGGGCGCCATGTGCTCATCACCAGCGGCCCGACGCACGAGCCCATTGACCCGGTGCGTTACATTGCCAACCGTTCATCCGGCAAGCAGGGCGCCGCCATCGCAGGGCACGCGGCGAGCCTCGGGGCGCGCGTAACGCTGGTCTCCGGCCCAGGCACCGCACCCGCCCCGGCCGGCGTTGACGCGGTAAGGGTTGAAACGGCGCGCGATATGCTGGCCGCCGTCCGCGCGGCGCTCCCTGCAGACATTGCAATTTTCGCCGCGGCCGTGGCCGACTGGCGCGTGGAACAACCGTCATCGGAAAAGATCAAGAAGGGGAGCAAGGGGGCGCCTCATCTCACGCTGGTAGAGAACCCCGACATCCTCAAGACCGTCGGCCACGAGCCACCGGGCCGCCGGCCTGCCCTGGTCATCGGCTTTGCTGCCGAAACCGAGAATGTCCTTGAGAACGCGACCCGCAAGCGAAAGTCCAAGGGCGCCGACTGGATCGTCGCCAATGACGTCTCGCCGGAGACGGGCATCATGGGCGGCGACCGCAACACCGTGCATCTGGTTACGGCGGCCGGCGTGGAGGATTGGCCGGAGATGGACAAGACCGAGGTAGCCAGGCGCCTTATGGCCCGCGCCGCGCAATGGCTCACCGAAAATACTGCGGTCACATGAAGCCCGCCCGTCGGAATGTCACCGTCAAGGTCGTGCGCCTGCCGCATGCAAAGGCCCTCGGCCTCCCGACGTATCAGTCGGAGGGCGCTGCCGGCATGGACCTGTTCGCGGCGGTCGAGCGCAAGTTCACCATTCCGCCTCGCGCGCGGGCGCTGGTGCCGACCGGCCTTATCCTCGAATTGCCAAGCGGGTTTGAGGCACAGGTGCGCCCACGTTCCGGACTGGCCTTGCGCCATGGCATTACGGTGCTGAACAGTCCCGGTACAATCGACAGCGACTATCGCGGCGAGGTGATGGTTCTCCTGGTCAATCTTGGAGAGGCGCCGTTCGTCGTCGAACGCGGATCTCGGATCGCGCAGCTTGTCGTTCAGGATGTCCAGCGCGCGCGCCTGACCGAGGTTATCAGCGCGACCGCCAGCAGACGTGGCGCCGGCGGCTTCGGCTCGACCGGCTCCCGCAGCACGCGGAGGCGCAAAGCTTCCAGGCCGCGCCCGTCTGCGCCTCGCAAGCGTTCGCGCACCCGCTGAGAGCGGCCGATCATCCGCCTCATGACGTTTTCTTAATCATCGTACTGAGCGTAACGCGCCTGCCACGCGCGCGATAGATCATCATCCGGCCGCACCTCGAACGTGCTTTCGCCGCCGAAGCATCCCCGCGCGGCCAAGAAGCAGGGCTAGCCAGAACGCGCGGTGCATTCTCAATCTCGAGAAAGGGGAAAGCCATGCGATCCTTGTCTTTTGTGTTCCTTGGTGCGGCCGTGTTTGCCGCTGCCGGCGCTGCCGGAGGTCCGGCTCTCGCGGACGAGGCGGCGCGTATTTCAGGTCCGTTCACGCACGAAAACCTCGCTGTCTATTTCGTGCACGGCGTGGATGCGTCGGGACCCGTTCCGCTGACGCTGCAGGAAGCGATGGCGAAGGGCCAGGTCCAGGTGATCGAGACAGGCCGCGTCAACGAGCTGCAGATCGAGAACACCGGCGCGGAGGAGGTCTTCGTGCAGGCAGGCGACATCGTCAAAGGCGGCCGGCAGGATCGCGTGCTGACGGTCAGCTTCCTGCTGCCCGCGAAATCGGGGCGGATGCCCATCGCCTCGTTTTGCGTCGAGCATGGCCGCTGGTCGGCGCGGGGCAAAGAGGACCAGTTCAAGTTCTCCAGCGCCAAGGAAGCCATGCCCTCGGTTGCGGCGCTGGCAGCCATGATCGCGCCGCCATCCGATGGCCAGCCGCCGACGGACACTTCAAGTTCCGCGTCGCCGCACGTGGTGCGTCGCACCGACAGCGTCGCCGAAAAGCAAAGAAAGGTGTGGGACTCTGTTGCTGCGACCCAGCGCAAGCTCTCGCTCGGCCTCAACACCGGCGTGGCGGCGGAACAGTCCGCCACCAGCCTGCAACTGTCTCTCGAGAACGAGAAACTGGCGGCGGCACGCGCCGACTTTGTCCGCGCCCTGGAGCCGGCCGGTGAGAAAGACCGCGACGTGATCGGCTACGTCATCGCCATCAACGGCAACTTCGTTGCCGGTAACGTGTATTCATCGAACGCCTTGTTCCGCAAGATGTGGTCAAAGCAGCTTGCTGCGGGGATCACGGAAGCCATTGGAGAGAAGACGCAAACGGGGGCGCCGCCGCCCGCAGCCCCGGCAGCGAGCAAGTTTCTCGCCGACGCGGAAAAGGGCAACGCACAGGAACGCGCAATCAACACGACGGTGCGCCAGGAAGTGCGGGATAGTCCTCATTCGCTCTACAGCGAGGCGCGCACGGCCAGCGGCCGCTGGTTCCACCGCAGCTATCTTGCGAAGTAATCAAGGCTTGGGAGGCTCCGGCTCGGCCGGAGCCTCACGGTCCGCCGGGCGCATCAGGCCGCGGAACCTGCTATATTCGTGGCTGCAGTCCTGGCAGCCCCGGTCCCATGCGATGTCTCTCAGCCCGAAAGAAATCGAGCGCTACAAGCGTCATCTCGTGTTGCGCGAGGTAGGCGGACAGGGCCAGCAGAAGCTCAAAGCAGCGCGCGTGCTTGTTGTGGGCGCGGGCGGCCTCGGTTCGCCGATGTTAATGTATCTTGCGGCTGCCGGTGTCGGCGTTATCGGTCTCATCGATGACGACCGCGTCTCGCTCGATAACCTGCAACGCCAGATCGTGCATACGACGGCCACCGTCGGCATGCCCAAGGTCGAAAGTGCGCAGCGCCTGCTCGCCGATCTCAATCCCCACGTCGTGGTGGAGACGTACAACGATCGCATCAGCGCCGGTAACGCCCTCGACGTCGTCTCCCGCTACGACATCGTTGCCGACGGCACCGATAACTTCGCCACCCGGTATCTCGTCAGCGATGCCTGCTACCTGGCAAAGAAGACGCTGGTGTTTGCGGCAGTGGGTCCGTTCGACGGCTATCTCACGACGCTGAAGCCGCACCGCAACGGCCCCGACGGCAAGCCCTATCCCAGCTATCGCTGCATCTTTCCGGAAGCGCCTCCCCCCGGCACGGTCGCCAATTGCGCGGAGGTCGGTGTGCTTGGCGCTGCGGTTGGCGTTATCGGCACGCTGCAGGCAACCGAAGTCATCAAGGAAATCCTGGGCCTCGGCGAGAGCCTTGCTGGTCGACTCTTGATCTACGATGCGCAGGCAGCCCGGTTCAGCGAAATGAAAGTCGGCTGGGACCCAGCCAACCCCCTGACGGGCGAACGGCGCACCATCCGCGACCTGTCCATCCACGCTACCGAAGAGCGCGCCGCGCCAGTCGCTTGATACGATCGCGGGGGGCGGGAAGTGGCAATCCGAGGCGTCCTATTCGACAAGGATGGCACTCTCATCGATTATGCCCGGACCTGGGTGCCGATCAACCGACAGGCAGCGGCATTTGCCGCAGGCGGCGACGTCGCCCTGACGAGCGAGTTGCTCCGGTTGAACGGCCAAGATCCTCACACCGGCGAGATCGTCGCAGGCTCGATGCTGGCGGCCGGCAGCATCCCGCAGATTGCCGCGGCTTTCCGGACCCGCCTCGGATCACGAGCCCCGACCAACCTCGAAACCGAGATAGATCGCATCTACAGCGCAGGCGGCATGGAGCTCGCCGTTCTCATCGGCGGCGTTGCTGAGACGCTCCACGAATTGAAACGGAGGGGCCTTCGAATGGGGGTCGCCACCAACGATTCCATGAGCGGACTGGTTGCGTCGTTGTGCCGATGCGGCATCCTCGATCTTTTCGATTTCGTCGTGGGATGCGATGCAGGCTTCGGAGCGAAACCGGACCCGCGCATGGTCTTCGCCTTCTGCGATGCCGTGGGCGTTGCGGCCCATGAGACGGCCGTGGTCGGAGATGCTCTTCACGACCTGGCAATGGGGAAGGCCGCGGGCGCAGGCTTGGTCGTTGGTGTCACGTGCGGGACCAGCGCGCGCGATGATCTTGTCCCCTACGCCGACATCGTCCTGGAAAACATCGACGGCTTGCTCACGCTTCCCGATTTGCTCGCAGGATAAAGGCGCGCTGCGCCGCCGCCACCTGGCTAGAACATCGCTGGATGGACGCGATCGGGCGGATTATGGCCGTCGAGAAACGTCTTGATGTTGATGATCACCTTCTCGCCCATGTCGATGCGTCCTTCGAGGGTGGCCGAGCCCATGTGCGGCAGCGCAACGACGCGGTCGCTAGCCAGCAACTTGGGGTTCACGGCCGGTGCATGCTCGAACACGTCAAGCCCTGCCCCGGCGATTTGCCCCGTCTCGATCAAGCGGCCCAACTCATTTTCGTCGATCACCTCGCCGCGCGCCGTGTTGACGATGTAGGCGGTCGGCTTCAACAGCTTCAACCTCCGTGCCGACAATAGATGGTACGTGGCCGGCGTGTGGGGGCAGTTGATCGAGACGATATCCATGCGCGCCAGCATCTGATCCAGGCTGTCCCAGTACGTCGCCTCAAGCTGCTGTTCGATCTCCTCCGGCAGGCGCCGGCGGTTGTGATAGTGGATTTGCAGACCGAACGCCCTAGCACGATGGGCCACGGCCTGGCCGATACGGCCCATGCCAATGATGCCGAGACGCTTGCCGTAAATGCGATGACCCAGCATCCACGTCGGCGACCAGCCTGCCCAGCGCTTGCTGGAGTCTTTCAGAAGAGCGGTTCCTTCGGCAAGCCGCCGCGGCACGGCCAGGATCAGCGCCATGGTCATGTCCGCAGTATCTTCCGTCAGCACGCCCGGCGTGTTTGTGACGATGATGCCGCGATTGCGCGCAGTATCGAGGTCGATGTTGTCGACGCCGGTGCCGAAATTGGCAATCAGCTTAAGCTGGGGGCCTGCCTGGGAGATCAGCGACCGATCGATCTGATCAGTCACGGTGGGCACCAGCACCTGGGCGACCTTGACCGCCTCCAGAAGCTCGGCCCGGCTCATGGGCCTATCATCGAGATTGATACGCGCGTCGAACAGCTCCCGCATGCGGGTCTCGACGGCTTCCGGCAACTTGCGCGTTACGATGACCAGGGGTTTCTTGGCGGATGTGGGCATGGATGCTCGAGTCTGGCTTCGAAAACGAACCTTGTTGGGGGCCTTCTCCCCTACAGATAGCATGCCTACAGCGAAACAGGCCTTAATGATGGTCCCGTTGTAGATGGCGCCGGCAAGACCGCAAATGCCGGGCTTGATCGTTCCGTCAAATCATGGTTTTGCCAAAAGACATGGAAGCTTGGCGCCCTTTCAGATCACGCTGGCATCGCCGGGTCCGGCACACCAGCCTGGCGCTCTTGGTGGCGCTGCCCGCTCCGAGTTGGCAGACTGCCGTGCGGGCCGAACCGGCGCAGGCAGCTGCCGCCACCGTGGGACCCAGCGGCCTCAAGATTCCGCGCTTCGTCAGCCTCAAATCGGACCGGGTGAACCTGCGCCAGGGACCCGGCACCGAATACCCGACATCCTGGGTTTTTCGCCGGGCCGGGCTTCCAGTCGAGGTCATTCAGGAATTCGAGAACTGGCGCCAGATCCGGGATGCGCAAGGAACATCCGGCTGGGTGCTGGGCAGCATGCTTAGCGGACGACGCACCGCTTTGGTGTTGCCCTGGGAGATCAAGGAAGGCCAGACCAAGCGTGCTGCGGCCACGCTCCGCGACGACGACAGTGAGGATGCGCGTCCCGTTGCCCGGCTCGAGGCCGGTGTGCTGGCCAACATTTCCAGTTGCGAAAAAAAGTGGTGCCGGATCTCGGTGGGGAATTACCGCGGCTACATCGAACAAATCAAATTGTGGGGCACCTACCCCAACGAGAATATCGGCGACTAGAGGCTGGGATTTTGGGGTGAGCCGTGCGCTGAATATTGCACGCGGAGCTGATGCGCCAGCCACAGCAGCGCTGCGAGCCAGGGGTTGATGCCCCCCCGGCAAGAGGCACGCGGTGGAATTTGGAAAAAACTTCTATTTAGCGACCAGCCGCACGACAACGTCGACGTGCGAGATCTTCATGTTCTCAGGTGGCTCCGGAAGCCCGTCCACCCGGATCGACTCTCCGGGGATATCCCAGAGGAGCTCGCCGTTCTCAACGAAGAAATGGCTGTGATTGGACGTATTGGTATCGAAGTACGTCCGCTGGCCGCCGATGGCGATTTCGCGCAGCAGGCCAGCTCGCTTGAATTGGTGCAACGTGTTGTAGACCGTGGCCAACGACACCTGCTCTCCGGCCCGAACGGCTTCCTCATGCAGAAGCTCTGCGGTCACGTGCCGGTCGCCGTTTCCAAAGAGCAACGTGGCGAGCGTTACGCGTTGACGGGTAGGCCGCAGACCCGCCCGGCGAAGACGCCGGGAAATATCAGACCGAGCATTGCTAGGGTGCATTTGGCTTGTCATCAGAAACGTCTAAGATCAGCGTGCCCTGTCGTCCTGGCCCTGAGGAATTTTGGCGTCCAGCGGCCATAATATCCCAAGTGCGACAAGTATATGCTCGCGAAAGTCGTCCTGCAATGGCAGGGCTGCCGGGGTCGGCGACCGCATTCTTCTGTAACGCGGGCTTTTGACTGATCATGCCAGTATGATAGGACACCATCAGGTGTGGTGGATGGGTGACAGAACCGGTGCCTCTCACATCGATTGGCCAGATTGAGGGCAGGCGAGAGGGCAATGGCGGAACGCCGGAGTAGCTACGAGTACGAAGACCTGTTGACGTGCGCGCGCGGCGAGTTGTTTGGGCGAGGCAACGCCCAGCTCCCGCTGCCCCCCATGCTCATGTTTGATCGGATCACGGCCATCTCCGACACGGGAGGTGCGCACGGCAAGGGTCAAATAGTGGCTGAGCTCAAGGTTGCCGACAATCCGGCCCTCGAGTGGTTTTTCGCCTGCCATTTCAAAGGTGATCCCGTAATGCCGGGCTGCCTTGGCCTCGACTCGCTATGGCAGCTCACCGGCTTTTTCTTGGGCTGGCTTGGCGCACCCGGCAAAGGGCGCGCACTGGGCGTGGGAGAGGTGAAGTTCACCGGCATGGTGACGCCAAAGACCAAAGCGGTCGAATACGTCATCGACCTGAAGCGCGTAATCCTGCGCAAGCTGAAGCTTGCGATTGCCGACGGCGTGATGAAGGCTGACGGCGAGATCATCTACTCGGCAACAGATTTGCGCGTTGGTTTGTTTGAAGGTGGCGAGGAGCCTGCGGCCGCCTGAGGAGGCTTCGGGCTTAGATAGTCGCCGGACGCCGGTTAGAATACGCAATCCGCGGCGATGCTGAGAAGGGTCGGTCGATGAGACGCGCTGTCGTGACGGGCATGGGAATTGTTTCCTCGATCGGAAACAATACCCAGGAAGTGCTCGCCTCGCTCAGGGAAGCTACGCCGGGCATCGTGCGCGCGGAAAAGTATGCCGAGATGGGCTTTCGCTGCCAGGTGCACGGACAGGTGAACCTGGAGTGGGAAGCGATGGTTCCCCGCAAGGCTAAGCGCTTCATGGAAGCCGGCGTGGGATGGAACTACATCGCCATGGACCAGGCCATCCGCGACGCCATGCTCGAGCCCGGAGAAGTCAGCAACGAGCGCACCGGCATCATCATGGGGTCGGGTGGCCCATCAACCCACGCCATAGTACGCGCCGCCGACGTCGCACGGGCAAAGGATCCGCGCAAAATCGGCCCCTTCGAGGTTCCGAAGGGGATGTGCTCCGGGCCCTCCGCCGCCCTTGCCACTGCTTTTCAAATCAAGGGCATCAACTATTCGATTTCCTCCGCATGCGCGACCTCGGCGCACTGCATCGGCAACGCCACCGAACTGATCCAATGGGGCAAGCAGGATGTGATATTCGCCGGCGGCTGCGAAGAGCTGGACTGGACGCTTTCGCTGCTGTTCGACGCCATGGGCGCCATGTCCACCAAGTACAACGCAACGCCCGCCAAGGCGAGCCGCGCCTACGACCGCCATCGTGATGGTTTTGTCATTGCCGGCGGCGCAGGTGTTGTTGTGATTGAGGAACTGGAGCATGCGAAGAGCCGCGGCGCCAAAATCTACGGCGAAGTGGTCGGCTATGGCGCAACCTCCGACGGTTTCGACATGGTGGCCCCCTCCGGGGAGGGGGCGGTTCGCTGCATGCAGATGGCGATGAAAGGCTTCGATGCGAAAGGCGTCGGCAAGGTCGATTATATCAACCCCCATGGAACCGCGACCCCGGTTGGTGACGAGCGGGAAATCGAGGCCATCCGGCAAGCGTTTGGCACCGATATCCCCCGCATCTCGTCAACCAAGTCACTTACCGGCCACTCGCTTGGCGCCGCCGGGGCCCAGGAAGCCATCTACTCCCTGCTGATGATGAAGAACGGTTTCGTCTGTGAGAGCGCCAATATCGAAGAGTTGGACCCCGCCTTTGCGGACGTGCCGATCGTCCGGCAGCGCCAGGACAGGCTGGATATTAATTGTGTGATGTCGAACAGCTTCGGTTTCGGTGGCACAAATGCGACTCTCGTATTCAGACGCTTTGATGCGTAGCTGGCTTGGGGCCCGGTTCCGCAATAGGCTGGGCCGCCTGCCTGTTCGATCGGTGGGGCACTCTAATCGGTCCGCCAACCTATCGGATTGCTGCAGGCACTAAGGCGCGAACGGGTGATTACAATGAAAACCAAGGATGCCGCTCAGCCCCGGCCCCTGATGGAGGGCAAGCGCGGTCTGGTGATGGGTGTTGCGAACGAGCGCTCGATCGCCTGGGGGATCGCACGCATCCTTGCCGGGCACGGCGCCAAGCTTGCCTTCACATACCAGGGAGAGGCCTTCGGACGCCGAGCAATCCCGCTCGCGCAATCGGTCGGCTCCGACATCATTGTCAGTTGCGACGTGGCCGACCTTGCCAGTGTCGACAACGTGTTCAACGAAATCAAGAAGGTATGGGGCGGCCTGGATTTCCTGGTCCATGCCCTCGCATTCTCGGATCGCCGCGAACTGCAGGGTCGCTATTCCGACACGACCCGCGAGAACTTCACGAACACGATGATCATCTCGTGCTTCTCGTTCACCGAATTGGCCAAGCGTGCCGCGCCTTTGATGTCAAAGGGCGGTGCGATGCTGACCCTGACGTATGGCGGTTCCCAACGCGTGGTCCCCTCCTACAACGTGATGGGCGTGGCCAAGGCCGCTCTCGAAGCCTCCGTGCGCTACCTTGCCGCCGATTTCGGAGCACAGGGCATCCGCGTCAACGCGCTTTCTGCCGGACCGATGCGGACCCTGGCCGGCGCCGGCATCTCCGACGCGCGGATCATCTTCAATTACCAGGGCGACCATTCTCCCCTGCGGCGGACGCCGACCCTGGACGAGGTTGGCGGCGCCGCGCTCTACCTCCTGTCGGATCTGTCCGGCGCGGTAACCGGCGAGGTGCACTACGTTGATTGCGGCTACAATTGCGTGTCCATGCCCTCCCTCGATGCCCTGAAGGCCCAGGAGCATGCCGCCGTTGCCGCCGGTCACAGTCCCCAGCGCGCCGCAGAATAGATACGAGCCCTCCGCAGCCCCGATTGTTTTGCGGCGCGGGCCATGGCATTGGGGGTCATGATCGGCGTTTTCGATTCAGGCCACGGCGGCCTCACGGTGCTGCGCGCCTTGGTGCAGCGCTTCCCGCATTTGTCTTTCACCTATCTGGGCGATCACGCAAACGCCCCCTACGGCGATCGGCCCTCGCAGGAGATCGTCGAGATGACGCGTGCCGGCGTCGATGCATTGTTTCGCAAGGGATGCCGCCTGGTGCTGCTGGGATGCAATACGGCCACCTGCGTCGCCGCACGCACGCTACAGCGCGATTGGCTGCCGGCGAGCGACTGGAACGGTCGCAATATTCTTGGCATCGTTGCCCCGACGGTGGAGGCCGCCACACAGACGCCGTGGGCCGTTACCAGCCCCCAATACCCGCAGAAGTACAATACCGATTTGATCGCGGTATTTGGAACGACGCGCACTATCGCTTCCAACGCCTACCCCGAGGAGATCCGCAAACGCTGTCCGCAGGTGACCGTTGTCCAACAGGCGTGCGCCGAGCTCGCCGGCGCCATAGAGAAAGCGGCACCTGAGGTACGGTTGAATGAGCTCGTTGAGCGCGGCGTTGCGGCCCTGCAGGCGCAGATACAGGGCGGTTCACCCAACTGCGCCATTCTCGGGTGTACGCACTACCCGCTGGTGGAACACCTGTTTCGGCGGCATTTGCCGCCGTCGGCCCGGCTGCTGTCGCAACCGATGGTCGTCGCCAACAGCCTGGAAGACTATCTAATCCGCCATCCGGAATATGTCGGCCGCACGGGCGCGGCGCCTTTGCTGCTTACAACGGGCGATCCTGGTCGTATCGACGCCATCGCCCACATTTTCTGGCCCGATGCGCCGGGGTTCGAGCCATTGCGGCGGTAGCGGCCTGCTGTAGTTCAGATGCTGGGTTTGCCGTCAGCGAACGGTGCGAGCGCTGCGGAGATGAACGCGTGCGTCGGCGTTGCCACCCCGACTTTGGCACCAAGCCGCACCACGGCGTTGGAAAGCCCGTTGACCTCAATTGGCTTTCCACCGAGCAGATCGTGTGCCATCGAGGCCATCATCTGTTTGGGTAGCGCCCCTATGAGTGACATGATCTTGCCGCTGTCGGCGGGCACGAGACCCGTTTTCATCGCCACACCGACGGCCACGGTTTCATTGACCGCAGCCTCCAACAGCGCCTTCGTGGCAGCCGTCTCTCGCACGATACCGATCGGTCCGCGCGTCAGGGCGGTCATCCCCGCCACAGGCGCCAGCATCGCGAATTTCATCCAAAGCTCGCGCCGAATGTTGGGTGATATATTTCCGTCAATGCCTGCCGCCCGGCAGGCATTATGGAATGCCGTCACGCGATCGCTCACGCGCCCATCCAGCTCGCCATACTCCAGGCGCGCGAAGGTGCCGATTTGGGCGATCACGCCGGGCGCGGAGATGTTCGCGGCGATCCGCGCGACACCGGGCACGACGTTGGCTGCACCGACGATGCCTCCGATCCGGTCAACGCTCTCGACCCCGTTCTGGAACGTGAAAACCGCTGCGCCCTTGTCAACGAGCGGCCGCAAGCGCTCCGCCGCACCCTCGGTATCGCGCATCTTGACGGCAAAAATGATGGCGTTCGCTGATGCGATCTCGCCAGGATCGGCGGTGACCTTGACCGGGCTCAGATGCAGCTTGCCGATCTCACTGTCCAGGCGGAGGCCTGAGGTGCGGATCGCGTCGAGATGCGCCCCCCGTGCCACAAACGTCACATCATTGCCGGCCGCGGCCAGACGAGCGCCGAAGTAGCCGCCGACACCGCCGGAGCCCATAATGGTAATTTTCAAGGGCTGCGCACTCATGGCGTGATGACCACGCGACCGACAACACGCCCAGCGCGCAAATCATCCAGCGACTTGCCCGCCTGCTCCAGCGGCCTTGTCTCGACCGGAATGGCGGACACCTTTCCAGCCTTCACAAGCGAAAGCATTTCGCCGGCTTCCGCCAGCGACCCGACGTAGCTCCCCATAACAGTCAAAGCCCGCAGCGGGAACATGGGCACCGGTAGGGTGAAGCGTCCTCCGAAGAGCCCGACGACGATGGCAGCACCACCCTTCGCGACAAGAGCTTGCGCAAATGCCAGCGATTTCTCGGAGCCAACGAAATCGACGGCTGCGCCAAATCCGCCACCCGAAGCTTTCGTCATCTCCCTGCGCAGCGCGCGGTCAGGGGATGCGTCGAACGCCTGGGCCGCCCCAAGCTTCAACGCTGCTTCGCGCTTTCCGGGGTCGATATCCGCCACGAATACCGGCTTGTCGGTAAGGGCGCGCGCGAATTGAAGACCCATCATGCCCACGCCGCCGAGACCCACGATCAGCAAAGGTCCCGCGCGCAGGAAGTTGAGCGCCTTCTTGACCGCGCCGTAGCCGGTGAGACCGGAGCACATCAGCGGCCCCGCGATCTGCGGCGCGATACCCTCAACGTCAAGCAGGTAGCGTGGATGGGGTACTATGACATGGGTGGCGTAACCGCCATCGACGGTTATGCCGAGCGCGCGCGGGGCGTTGCACAAATGCTCGTCGCCCCGAGCGCAGAGCTCGCACGTGCCACAGCCGATCCAGGGATAGGCGGCGTATCGCTGGCCCTTGGCAATGCCCGACACTTCCGGCCCCGTTGCCTCGACCACACCAGCGATCTCGTGACCGAGCGTGAACGGAAGCGGTCGGTTCGTGCGTACATCCAGTTTTTCCCCGCCGCCGAGATCGAAATAGCCGTCCTGCAAGTGGATGTCGGAATGGCACACCCCGCAATGGGAGACGCGCAGTACGACTTCCGTACCCTTCGGCACCGGATCCGGCGCCTCGGTGGTCTGCAGCGGCTTCTCATATTCGACAAGGGATTGGCGACGCATCGATCTGGATCTCCTGGATGCCGGCAAGATAGCAGACCCAGTGTCCGGTGCGCGAGACTTTGCGGTCGATTGGCCGCATCCGCCCCCACGCGGTTACGTCTCGCGAAACCGGAAATGGGGGCGGGCGGGGCCCCTTCAGTGTTGCGCGGCTCAGCCGCGTTCGCGGCGCCTCTCGCGGTTATCGCCACGGTCACGCCGCGGCGGCCGCCCCTCGAAACGTTCCTCGGCCTCGCCCTCGGCACGAGGAATCTCTTTGCCCGTCTGCTGGTCCACCACCTTCATCGACAGGCGCACCTTGCCACGGTCATCGAAGCCCAGGAGCTTGACGAAGACCTCCTGGCCTTCCTTCACCACCTCGCCGACGGTTTCGGGGCGGCCTTGGGTCAGTTGCGAAATATGGACAAGGCCATCCTTGGCGCCGAAGAAATTCACGAACGCACCGAACTCCATGACCTTGACGACCTTGCCCTTGTAGATCTGGCCGACCTCGGGCTCGCTGGTGATGGCGCGAATGCGCGACAGAGCCGCCTCGATCGATTCACGTTTCGCTGCGGCAATCTTGACGGTGCCGTCATCCTCGATATCCACCTTGGCGCCCGATTGGGCGACGATGTCGCGAATGACCGAGCCGCCGGAGCCGATGACTTCGCGAATCTTGTCGACGGGGATCTTGATCGTCTCGATCCGCGGCGCGTACTCGCCAAGCTCGGTGCGCGCGCTATCGAGCGCCTTGGACATCTCGCTCAGGATGTGCATGCGCCCGGCATAGGCCTGATCGAGCGCAACGCGCATGATCTCCTCGGTTATGCCGGTGATCTTGATGTCCATTTGCAGCGAGGTGACACCCATCTCGGTGCCAGCGACCTTGAAGTCCATGTCGCCGAGATGATCCTCGTCACCGAGGATGTCGGAGAGGACCGCGAAATCGTCGCCCTCCTTGATGAGGCCCATGGCGATCCCGGCAACCGGGCGCTTCAGGGGTACGCCCGCGTCCATCAGGGCGAGCGACGTGCCGCACACCGTGGCCATCGAGGACGACCCGTTAGATTCCGTGATCTCGGAGACCACGCGGATGGTATACGGAAACTCCTCCTGACTCGGGAGGAGCGGATGCACCGCACGCCAGGCGAGCTTCCCGTGGCCGATCTCGCGCCGTCCGGGCGAACCCATGCGCCCTGTCTCGCCCACGGAATAGGGCGGAAAATTGTAGTGAAGCAGGAAGCGCTCCTTGCGCGTTCCTTCCAGGGCATCGACGAATTGCTCGTCCTCGCCCGTTCCCAGTGTTGCGACCACCAGCGCCTGGGTCTCGCCACGGGTGAACAAGGCTGACCCGTGCGTGCGTGGCAGCACGTGCACCTCAGAGCGAATGGGCCGGACGGTCTTGAGATCCCGGCCGTCGATGCGGTGTTTCGTCTTCAGGATATTGCCGCGTACGACATCCTGTTCCAGTCCCTTGAAGACGTCGCCGACGAGCACGCGCTCATTGGCGTCGGCCTCGGCCGAAAGCAGCTCCTTCATCACCTTTTCGCTGACCGCCTCGACCTGGTCGCGGCGCTTGTGCTTTTCAGCGACCGAGAAGGCTTCCCTCAGCTCTGCCTCCGCAATGGCCTTGGCCTTTTCGATGTACTTCGACTTGTCGGGGGGCTGGAAATCCCACGGCTCCTTGGCGGCGCGTTCGGCGAGCTTGATGATGGCCTGGATCACAGGCTGGAAGCCGCGGTGACCGAACATCACCGCCTCCAGCATCTGTTTCTCGGGCAGTTCCTTGGCTTCCGATTCAACCATCATGACCGCATCGGCCGTGCCGGCCACGACCAGGTCGAGATCGCTGTTCGCCATCTCGTCAAGCATGGGGTTGAGCACAAACTGTCCATTGATGACCCCGACGCGGGCGGCGCCGATCGGACCCAGAAACGGGATGCCGGAGAGCGTCAGGGCTGCTGACGCCGCCACCATCGCCACGATATCCGGATCGTTTTCCATGTCGTGCGACAGCACGGTCGCGACGACCTGAGTCTCGTTCTTGAACCCCTCGACAAACAGCGGCCGGATCGGGCGGTCGATCAGACGCGAAGTCAGCGTTTCCTTTTCAGTCGGCCGCCCTTCGCGCTTGAAATAGCCGCCGGGAATCTTGCCAGCAGCGTAGGTCTTTTCCTGGTAGTTCACCGTGAGCGGGAAAAAATCGATGCCGGGGCGGACGCCTTTTTCCGCAACCACCGTCGCGAGCACGCTTGTCTCGCCGTATTTAGCAAGCACCGCGGCGGTCGCCTGCCGTGCCATGCGGCCCGTCTCAAGCGTCAGCTTGCGGCCAGCCCAGTCTATTTCTGTGCGTTGAATATCCATCATATTTGGTCTCGTTTCTTGTTGAACAGGTCAAGGCGCCGTCTCTCCATTGGGGCGGCCGACCCGCATCTGCATCGTCGATGCAAGTGTGGTTGCTCCCGCCAGCGAGCCGAGTCCGGCTAGCGGCGGATTCCCAAGCGCTCGATGATCTTCTGGTAGCGCCCCTCGTCCTTCGATTTCACATGATCGAGGAGGCGACGGCGCAGGCTGACCATTTTGAGCAGGCCACGCCGCGAGTGATTGTCTTTCTTGTGAATCTTGAAGTGCTCGGTCAGACCGTTGATGCGCTCGGTCAGGAGCGCGATCTGCACTTCGGGCGATCCTGTATCGCCTTTCTTGGTTGCGTAATCCTTAACAAGGGCCTGCTTACGCTCAGCGCTCAGCGACATCGTGTGACCTTTCTACAAATTGCAGGGTGAAAGCGGGTTAAGCCGGGATGTCGTCCAGCCGACCGCTGTTTCGCATGAGGCCGCTCGCCCGGGGGCAGCCGCGCGAGCGGTTTATACACCAGACTTGAGCAAATGCGAGGGAAAACCATCGGCGCGCCGATCAGCCTCAATCCTCAAGCCGAAAGACCCTCACAGGGTGCATTTCTCCCCTTTCGATACGGCCGACGGCAATCAAATTGCCCTTGCAGGTTGCGTAGGTATGGCCTCCCGCGGTCGCCGGCGAATCTCGGCCGCGAAGCAACACGGGCTGCCCGCGCAGCAAGCGCGCCGCGTCGCTCTGGCCGACATTCAGCGCCGGCAATTCACACAGCGCGGCTTCTACGGGCAACAGGCACGAGAATGGCGGGCCCCCCGCCCGGGCGGCTGCCTCTTTCAGGGCATCGAGTGAAACCGCATCAGCCTCCGAAAATCCGGCAACATGGGTACGGCGCAAAGCAGTCAGATGCCCGAGGCAGCCAAGTGCCGCGCCCATGTCGCGCGCGAGCGCCCGTACGTAAGTGCCCTTCCCGCACTCCGCCTCGAACGTGGCAGTGTCGGTCCCGATGATCTCGGCCAGCTTCAGGGAGAAGACGATGACCGGTCTTGGCTGCAGGGAAACCGCCTCGCCAGCGCGCGCGAGATCATAGGCGCGATCTCCGCCAATCTTGATGGCCGAGAACACAGGAGGAATCTGTGCAATCGTTCCGGTGAATTTGCCGAGCTGCGCCTCGATCGCGGTTCGGTTTGGCCGGCTGTCGCTTGTCGCGATGACTGTGCCCTCGGCATCGTCCGTGTCGGTTGCGGCGCCCCAGCGCACCGTGAAGCGATAGTGCTTCCGGCCTTCCACGGCATAGGGCACGGTCTTTGTCGCCTCGCCGAGCGCGATCGGCAGGACCCCTGTCGCCAGCGGATCGAGCGTGCCGGCATGCCCCGCCTTGCGCGCATCGAAAATGCGGCGCACTGCACCGACCGCCTGGGTCGAGGTCATACCCGGCGGCTTGTCGAGCACGACCCAGCCGTGGACTGCAATCCCTTTTCTGCGGCGCGCCATGCGAATTTCGGTTCCGATTTTTCTAGCTGCCAAGGTCGCGGCGAACTTTTTCGCTCGCCAGAAGGCGATCGACGTGCTCGGCAGCTGCGAACGTCGTGTCGGCGGCAAAACGGATTTCCGGCGCGAACTTCAGGTTCACCGTCCTTGCCAATTGGCGCCTGATGAATTTCGCGTTGCGCTCGAGCGCTGCAAGGGTGGCTGCAACGTTGCCACCGCCGAGAGGCATCACAAAAATCGTGGCGTGACGCAAATCCGGCGACATTCGCACCTCCGGAATCGTGATGGCCATGGCACTCAGCGCGTCGTCATGCACCGCGCCCCGCGCCAGCATCTCGGCCATGGCATGACGCATTACCTCACCCACGCGAAGCTGGCGCTGGGTTGGACCGGACGGCTTTGCGGAACGACGTGTGGTCATCTTGTTTCGCGCCCGGCCTGCAAGTGGGGCCGGGCGCTCGGTTGTTCCGGGAGCCCGGGCCTTAGAGCGACCGGGCGATCGTCTCGATGTTGAAGCACTCGATCACGTCGCCAACCCGAATATCCTGGTAGTTGGCGAAGGCCATGCCGCACTCCTGTCCGGCCGGCACCTCTTTGACTTCGTCCTTGAAGCGCTTGAGGGTGGACAGGGTGCCTTCGTGGATCACGACGTTATCCCGAATGAGGCGCACCTTGGCACCGCGTTCCACCTTGCCTTCCGTGACGCGACAGCCCGCAACCTTGCCGACCTTGGAGATGTTGAACACCTCCAGGATCTGCGCGTTGCCCAGGAAGATTTCGCGGACGGTCGGCGCCAGCAGGCCCGACATGGCCGCTTTCACATCATCCACCAGATCATAGATGATGTTGTAATAGCGGATTTCGACACCCATCTGGTCCGCCACCGCCTTGGCCTGCGCATTGGCACGAACGTTGAAGCCGACCACCACCGCCTTGGAAGTGCCGGCCAGGGTCACGTCCGACTCGGTGATGCCGCCCACGCCCGAATGAACCACGCGCGCCTCGACCTCGTCGGTGCCTAGCTTGCGCAGCGCACCCGCAATGGCTTCGACCGAACCCTGCACGTCGCCCTTGACGACCAGCGGAAACTCCTTCCGCCCGGCCTCCTTGAGCTGCTGCATCATCTGTTCGAGAGTGCGCGCCGTTCCCGCGGACCCCAGGGTCTGGCGCCGCTTCCTGGCACGATAATCGGTGATTTCGCGCGCGCGCGCCTCGCTCTCCACCACTGCGAACGGATCGCCGGCTTCCGGTGCGGAGTCGAAGCCAAGGACTTCGACCGGCACTGACGGCCCCGCCTCGGCAACCGCCGTGCCCTGGTCGCTGATAAGCGCACGTACGCGTCCCCACGCGGTGCCGGCCACGATGATGTCGCCCACATGCAGGGTACCACGCTGCACCAGCATGGTGCCCACGGGCCCACGCCCACGCTCCAGCTTGGCTTCGATGACGATGCCCTCTGCCGAACGGTTGGGGTTGGCCTTCAGGGCGAGCAGCTCCGCCTGGAGCTGAATCGCCTCCAACAGCTTGTCGACCCCGGTCTTCTTCAGCGCCGAAACCTCTACCTCAAGCGTCTCACCTGACATGCTCTCCACAACAACGCCATGCTGCAGCAGGTCGGTGCGCACGCGGGTGGGATCGGCATTCGGCTTGTCGATTTTATTGATCGCCACGATGATTGGAACGTTGGCGGCCTTGGCATGATTGATGGCCTCGACCGTTTGCGGCATGACGCCATCATCGGCGGCCACCACCAGTACCACGATGTCGGTCACCTTGGCGCCGCGGGCCCGCATGGCCGTGAAAGCCTCGTGGCCGGGCGTGTCAATGAAGGTGATCTTCTGTCCTTCGGCGGTTGAAACCTGGTAGGCGCCGATGTGCTGAGTGATACCTCCTGCCTCACCCGCGACCACGTTGGTCTGGCGGATCGCATCCAGCAGCGAGGTCTTGCCGTGATCGACGTGACCCATGATGGTCACGACTGGCGCACGGGACTCCTGATGCTCGTCGGCATCGGTGGCACCGATGAAGCCTTCCTCAACGTCGGCTTCGGACACGCGCTTGGGCGTGTGGCCGAACTCCTGCACAATGAGCTCGGCCGTGTCGGCGTCGATCACGTCGTTGATCTTATGCATGGCGCCTTGCGACATCAGCAGCTTGATGACGTCGACCGAGCGCTCCGTCATGCGGTTCGCCAGCTCCTGAATGGTGATCACCTCGGGGATGATCACCTCGCGCATGATCTTATCGCGTGGCTGGGGCACGCCGGCTTGCCGCAGCTTCTCGCGTTCGCGCCGACGCCGTAGCGAAGCAAGCGAGCGCTCGCGTTGCGCCTCATCAAACGCGTTGTTGATCGTCAGCTTGACGCGCTCGCGGCGCTCTTCCCCGACCTTCGCCGGGCTCCTGACGGCCTTGGCGCCCTTCTTTTTGCTGCGCGGCTCTTCCTCGGCCTCGCCCTCAACCTCCTGAACCCGGCCGGGCCGCTTGACGACCTCGGGCTTCAACACCTTGGGCTTTTCGGGTGTGCGTGCCACCGCGGGAGTAGCCGGCTCCGCCGCAAGCGGTGGCTCAGCTACCTGCTGAACTTCCTGGACAGGGACTGGATTCTTGGCCCGCTCGGCCTCTTCGCGCGCAAGTTGAGCTTCGTGCTCAGCCCGCTCACGTGCTTCTGTTTCCGCACGCTCCTTGGCAGCGTCCAGCGCACGCTGGCGCGCGTCGATCTCGCGGGTCGAGAGGCCCCCGGGGCGCTGTTGCACCAAATCGTTGAGAAGCCGGTCAGCCTCGATGACTTCAGGAGCCTTGCCGGCGTCGGCTTCGCTCGGCCCGCCAATGGTCCGCTTCTTCTTCTTTTCGACAATGACGGATTTGGACCGTCCATGACTGAAACTTTGCCGAACGTGTCCGGCATCAACCGTGCGCTTCAGGCTCAACGGTTTACGCGCGCCTCCCTTTAGAGTTTTGTCGGCAGTTTCGTTCGTCTCGGTCATGCACGTCCTGTATCGGCTTCGATTGTGTTTGCGGGAGCGATGGCGTCGTCTTCGCTCAGGTAGCGCTCAAGGCGCGTAACTTCCTGGACGATCCGATGGCTGGCGCCGCCCGCAGACGCTGCAGCATGTACCACATTTGACCGTCCCATGGCCAAATCCAATTCGGCCCCGGAAAGATTAGTGACGATATACGGAGAATTCGTCTTCTCCGCCATTAACGCCTTGAATTTCCGATCAAGCTTTCCGGCACCGTCTACGGATGCATCTGCAGCGTGAACAAGGAGAAAAGCGCGCTTCTGCTCGATCAACTCGCTGACCTTGGCGAACCCGGCGACTATCAGACCCGCCTTGTTGGCGAGGCTGATGGCCTCCATCAGCCGCTTTTTCATCAAGCGCGCGACCAGATCCGCCAGGTCTGCGGGCACGGTCACGTCCCGCTTCAGGAGCCTCGCGAAAACCTTCTGGCGGACGCCTGCCGCGACCAGTCCGTGCCGGGCACCGATCCACAGCCCGCGGCCGGGCAATCGCCTTGCGAGATCCGGAACAATCACCCCGTCCGGGCCGGCGACGAAGCGAACAAGATCGTCAGGCGACAGGTGCTCCTTGGACACCGCGCAAAGGCGAGCTGTGGCGTCGCCCTTCTGTAGATGCGGCACTCTCTTTGCACCTGAGACCAATATGGGTGCTCCGGGCCATCAGCGCTAGGCCTTGGCCTCAGCCGGGACGGCTGCGGCGGCCTCGGCCTGAGCCGCGGCAGCCGCAGTGGCGGCGGCCTGCTCGGCGCGCATTCTCTCCAGATCTTCCTCAGTGACCCATCCTGCCGCAATACGCGCGGCCATGATCATGTCCTCGGCGTCCTTGCGGCTGACGTCCAGGCCGTCGAGGGCGCCCTTGTGGCGCACAGGCTCGGAATCCTTCTCCTTTTTGCGCTCGGTCCAGCCGCACAGGTCATCCGTCACGGATCCCGCAAGATCCTCGACAGTTTTGATGTCGTTCTCGCCGAAGGCCACCAGCATGGCCGTTGTCACGCCGGGGATCTTGGCGAGGTCATCGGACACCCCGAGTTCCTTGCGCCGCGCATCGCGTTCGGCCTCCTGGCGCTCGAGATACTCCCGGGCGCGTGTCTGGATTTCCTTGGCGGTATCCTCATCGAAGCCCTCGATGTGGGCGACCTCGGCCGGATCGACGAACGCCACCTCAGCCACGGTCTCAAAGCCTTCCGTCGCCAGAAGCTGCGCGATGACCTCGTCGACGTCGAGCGCTTCCATGAACAACTGGGTGCGCTCCTGGAATTCCTTCTGACGCCGCTCGGATTCTTCCTGCTCGGTCAGAATGTCGATGTCCCAACCCGTGAGGGCCGAAGCCAACCGGACGTTCTGGCCGCGCCGGCCAATAGCGAGCGAAAGCTGGCTTTCGGGCACCACCACCTCGATGCGGTTGGAGTCTTCGTCCAGCACGACCTTGGCAACCTCGGCAGGCGCCAGCGCGTTGACGATGAAGGTGGCCGCGTCGTTATCCTTCGGATAGGGAATGATATCGACCTTCTCGCCCTGAAGCTCGCCAACCACGGCCTGGACCCGCTGTCCGCGCATGCCGACGCAGGCCCCGACAGGGTCAATCGAGGAATCGGTCGATGTCACCGCGATCTTGGCGCGGGAACCCGGATCGCGCGCCACGCGCACGATCTTGACGATGCCATCGTAGATCTCGGGAACTTCCTGCTGGAACAGCTTGGACATGAACTCGGGCCGCGCGCGCGACAGGAAAATCTGCGGTCCACGCTGCTCCCGGCGAACGTCGTAGATGTACGCGCGGATGCGATCGCCGAGCCGGACGTTCTCTCGCGGGATCATCTCGTCACGGCGAATGATGCCCTCGGCTCGGCCCAGATCGACGATGACGTTCCCGTATTCGACACGCTTGACCGTTCCATTGGCAATTTCGCCGATGCGATCCTTGTATTCGCCGAACTGGCGCTCGCGCTCGGCCTCGCGCACCTTCTGCACGATAACCTGCTTGGCGTTCTGCGCCGCCACGCGGCCGAAATCGAGCGGGGGCAGCGCCTCCGAGAGGATATCGCCAACCTTGGCCTGCGGATTGCGGCGTTGCGCATCGGCGACCGAAATCTCGGTAGAGTCATTCTCGACCGTTTCGACCACCGTGAGCACGCGCGTCAGCTTCGTCTCGCCGGTCCTGGCATCGATGTCGCAACGAATGTCATTCTCGGCACCGTAGCGGGATTTGGCCGCCTTCTGGATTGCGTCCTCCATCGCCTGAATGACGATCTTGCGATCGATCGCCTTCTCGCGCGCCACCGCGTCGGCAATCTGCAAGAGCTCCAGACGATTTGCGCTGATCCCTGCTTGCGCCATACCTAAGCACCCTCCACGTGCATCCTACTCACCAGACAGCCTTGCGGCGTCCGAAACTGCATTGCCCTTCTTGGCACGCCTGAGCGTGTCGCGAATAAGCTCATCCGTCAGGACAAGGCGCGCCTCCGAAATCAGGCCAAGTGGCAGTCCGATGGTCTGCACGCCGCCCTCGCCTAAATCCGTCTCCAGCCGAACCTCGCCGTTCTCCAGCCCGTCGAGCACGCCGCGAAACCGCTTCCTGCCCGACACCGCTTCCTTGAGTTCAATCTTTGCCGTGTGGCCTGCCCAGGTCACGAAATCAGAAGGGCGGGTCAGCGGCCGATCGATCCCCGGCGACGACACCTCGAGGGTATATTGCCCCGAGATCGGATCGTGCGCGTCCATCAGCGGCGAAAGATTGCGCGAGATCTCGGCGCAGTCCTCGACAGAGATGCTACCGTCGGGGCGCTCGGCCATGATCTGAACGGTGGTTCCGTCACGACCCGAGATGGCGACCCGCACCAAGCGAAAACCGAGCTGCTCGAGCATCGGCTCCACAAGCGCGGCAATATCCGCCGCCATCCCGGTTTCGCTTATGAAGCGCGTATCGAACGCTTCGCCGCTCACCGTCCTCATCCGCCGGCTGACAAATCCAAGCGTTGCCGAAGAACCCATGTTACCAAAACAAAAAGAGCGGACCCACAGGGCCCACTCTCAGAGTTGAGATGATCATGAGCGTCAGAAGATTAAGCGGGAATTCCAGGTTTTGCAAGCGGGAAGTGCGCCTGTTGCCGCAGGCTCATCAAATTCGACAAAACCGGAAATAGTAACATCGGCGTCCCGCCGCTCTTGCTTTCTGCTCGTATCGGGTCGGCGGCCAGTCAGGCGTACGGTCCCTCCAGTCCCTCGGGCCGTCCGCCTGCCAGTGGAAGCTTCCATCGGTCAGAACCGCCTGGAGCATCTCAGAGGCATAGTCGCCAACATCCGTCGCAATGCGCAGCTCACCTCCAGGAGACATGATGCGCGCAATCTCAGCCAGATTCGCCCTGGAGACGAGCCGTCGCTTGCGATGGCGCTTTTTCGGCCAGGGGTCGGGGAAGAGAATGTAGACGCGTTCGATGCCGCCCGCGGGCAGGAGCCTGAGCAGAGCTCGACCGTCGTCGGCATGAATGCGAACGTGGCGGTCCGGGGCAGTTCGCAGACGCGAAAGGACCTTGATGACGCCATTTACGTACGGTTCGCACCCGAGGAAGCCCATCTCGGGGTGCTGTTCAGCCTGACACAGCAGATGCTCGCCGGAGCCGAACCCGATTTCCAGCCCGACCCAGCGAACAGGCGGCGAAAACAGCGCTCTCAAATCCGCTAAAGCATTTGCGTCGAGGGGTACTGCGACGCGGGGCAGCACATCCTGCCAGAGCGCGGCCTGCGCCGCGCTCAGCTTGCGCGTCCTGCGGCGGCCAAAGCTGCGCAGCTCATGTTCGCCGTGTGTCATCGTCTGTCCGCGCCAACAAGGGACGCCCTAGGGGGAGCTGGGGGTTCAGGGCGCCGGCGGGATGATCACCGCTTCCGGGGCTGGCGCTGTTCGTTCGCCGGCAGCCGGCGCGCGCTATCGCGTAGAGCCTCCTTGAGCGTTGCCGGTCGATGATGCTTTTTGAGCAAGTCGGCAAAGGCTTCGTCGGCCAGCTCCTGGAGGGACTTCAAGCTGTCCTGCGACAGCAGGCGCAGCGCGTGCCACGTCTCCGCGTCGAATTCGATCAGCTTGCGGCGCGTCTCTGTGGCGGGTCGCCGTTTGGAAGCCACGGTCGCCTCCCGTTCCTCCTCCCGCACTCAGCCGGCACACGGCCGCGACCAGGCAGTCTAGCCCATCGCGGACTTGAGCCTATCCACCAAATCGACCCGTTCCCAGGAAAAGCCGCCTTCGGAGTCCGGCTCCCTGCCGAAGTGACCGTAGGCGGCAGTGCGCGCGTAGATCGGTTTGTTGAGGTTGAGGTGCTTGCGAATGCCGCGGGGGGAGAGATCGACCAGCTCGCCCAGAACCCGCTCAAGCTTGGCAACGTCGATCGCGTTGCGGTTCTCGCCAAGGTCAACGTAGACCGACAGAGGCTTGGAGACGCCGATGGCGTAGGCGAGCTGTATGGTGCAGCGGTCGGAGAGGCTGGCCGCGACAACATTCTTGGCGAGGTAGCGGGCCGCATACGCCGCCGAGCGATCCACCTTGGTGGGGTCCTTTCCGGAGAATGCGCCGCCGCCATGCGGCGCGGCGCCGCCATAGGTGTCGACAATGATCTTGCGGCCGGTTAGACCGCAATCACCATCCGGACCCCCAATATAGAATTTGCCGGTCGGGTTGATGTGCCATTCCGTGTCCTTGGCGATCCAGCCGCTTGGCAACGCCTTCTTGACATAGGGTTCCACCAGCTCACGCACTTGGCTTGACGTCATTGTCTCCACAAGGTGCTGGTGGGAGACGACAATCTGCGTGACGCCGACCGGTTTCCCGCCTTCGTAGCGCACGGTGACCTGGCTCTTGGAGTCGGGGCCCAGCACCGCCTCCTTGCCGGAATGGCGAGCCTCTGCAATGAGCCGAAGTATCTTGTGGCTGTAGTGGATGGGCGCCGGCATCAGCTCCGGCGTCTCGCGGCACGCGTAGCCGAACATGATCCCCTGGTCGCCCGCGCCCTCGTCCTTGTTGCCGCCGCTGTCGACGCCCTGGGCAATGTCGGCGGACTGCGGATGGAGAAGAACGCGGATGTCAGCGGTGTTCCAGTGGAACCCCTTCTGCTCGTAGCCGATGTCCCTAATTGCCATGCGAGCAACATGAGCCACCCAATCCCTTGTGATCGAGCTTGGTCCGCGGGTTTCGCCGGCAATCACCACCTGGTTGGTCGTGGCCATGGTTTCGCAGGCAACGCGGACCTGCGACACATCAAGTCCGGCGCGAGGCGCCTCGCGAAAAAAGAGGTCGACGATTTCATCCGAGATGCGGTCGCAGACCTTGTCAGGGTGTCCCTCAGAGACCGATTCGCTTGTGAACAAGTAGGACTTACGGGTCACGCGGATTCCCCACGAGCTAGCGAAAAAAACCGGCAAAAGCGCCGGACTTGTTGCAGTGTTTCAATCGGGGGTCAAGACGACGCCTGCGTCCCAACCCGTATCCGGGATGTGGGATGCTTCCTCGTGAACGGAAGGCGCGAATGAGCGCGGCCGGTATCAGGCAAGGTTGCCGCCGGGCGTATCGTCATTGGCAAGACTGCGCACCAGATCGACGATGGCGCGGCGTGCGCGCGTGTCGGAAATGCGCACAAACGCCTTGTTGAGCTCAAGCCCGTCGCGGCTGCGGAGGAACTCAACGATGGAACTCTCGTCGGGACGTTCCGCGAATCCCGGGTGGGGAAGCGCGGCATTTTCCGCAGCGGGCGCTTCCTCATAGAAGAATTGAACGGAAACACCGAGAACCTGGGCCAAATCGAAAAGCCGGCTGGCCCCAATACGGTTGATGCCCTTCTCGTATTTTTGGATTTGCTGGAAGGTGAGGCCGAGTTTCTCGCCCAGCTTTTCCTGGCTCATGCCCAGCAGCATCCGGCGAAAGCGCACCCGGCCGCCGACGTGGACGTCGATGGGATTTGGTCGCCGCGACCCCTTATCGCCGTCGCCATCATCCTCGGCAAACCCTGACGATCTCGACATAACAGCCCACCCGTACTTGGCTTTTAGCGCTTTGACGCGCAATTCCTAGGTGCAGTTCTCAAGCGCGTCAACCTCCGGTCCCGGCGGGCTCGCGCGAAGCGTTAACTGGGCTTAAACCCTCCGGACCGCAGCCACAGCGAGCATACACGAACCAAGCAACCAGAAGATGAAGAACGGCACATCCCCAAAGCGGGCGTAGAGCGGGGGTGGAAGGGCCTTTGGCAGCGGGGTATCGAGGGTACCACTCACATCAAGCTCGAGGCGCCCCAGGAATCGCCCCAGGGGGTCTACAGAAGCCGAAATGCCGTTGTTGGCCACCCTGATAAGCGGCAGCCCTTCCTCCACAGCACGAACGCGTGCCTGATGCAGGTGCTGGCGTGGACCCGTAGTGTTGCCGAACCACCCGTCATTGGTGACATTGAGCAACACTCCCGGCCTCGCATTCCCCTGCACAATCTCGCGCGGAAAAATGGCTTCGTAGCAAATTAGGCCGACCACCGGCGGCAGACCCGGAACCCGCATCAGAGGCCGAGGGACTTCGCCCGTCGCAAAACTCCCTCGAACCTGGGTCAAT
>DASZQG010000220.1:0-10902 GCA_035550075.1 Hyphomicrobiaceae bacterium
CCGGCCCGACGATCCGGCCGACATTGAACACCATGGCGCTCACCCCGATGGCGCTGGTCACCAGCGCGCGGTCCTCCACGATGTCCTTGAACAGCGTCTGCCGCACCGGCATCTCGAACGCATTGGCGATGCCGATCAGCGTGGCGGTGACGAGATAGGCCGGAATGTCGGTCACGCCCGAGAGCGCCAGCGCCGCCAGCAGCACGGCGAGCGCCGCCAGGATCAGGTCCACCGCGATCAGCAGGCGCAGGCGCGGCAGTCGGTCGGCAGCCAGCCCCGTCAGGGGACCCAGCACGAGATAGAAGATGTTGAGCAGGAAGCCGGTCAGGCCCAGCAGGAAGATCGATCCCGTCAGGCGGAACACCAGCCACGACAGCGCCACGCGCTGGATCCAGCTTCCGATCACGGAGATGGTATGGCCAAGCACATAGAGGCGGAAGCGCGGCTTCGACAGGGCCGGAGGCAGCCACAAGTGCCAGTCGGCCGCCACCCTTCTCCCTCCTCGCTCCAGGCAACCCGCCGCGACCCTGAACGAGGGCGAAAGGCAACGAACGGCGCACGAGGCAGGTCTGGTGGGCGCTGTAGGGATCGAACCTACGACCCCACCCGTGTGAAGGGTGTGCTCTACCGCTGAGCTAAGCGCCCCAAGTGCGGGGGTGTTATGCGAGCACCGCCTCCGCCCTGTCAAGCAAGCGCCGGGAAAACCCGCTGGTGCGGCGCGATCCTTCCTGCCGCGCCCGTTCGGTTCCGGCGCGTTAGCGTGGCGCCTATGATTGCGCCGTGGGCGACCGGGGCTTGCGGGCCTGGTCGATGCTCCACTGCCCGCCGCCGGCCGCCGACAGATACAGGAACACGAAACAATACAGCACCGCCAGCTCGCCTCCGTTGAGCATCGGGAAGAAGCCGCGCACCGCATGCGCATAAAAATATGCGACTGCCATCATGCCGGAGAGCAGGAAGGCGGCCGGCCGCGTGAACAGCCCGATGACGACGAGCACGCCGCACACCAGCTCGATCAGGCCGGCAGCTCCGCTCATGGTCAGCGGCGAGGCGCTATTCATTCGCCCCATGGGATAGCTCAGATACTTGGCCGTGCCGTGTTCGAGCACGAGCAGACCGGACATGATCCGCAGAATGCTCAGAAGCTGCGCGGTGTAAGCGCGAAGGAAATCCATGGCTGGTCACCTCGATTCACCGTTTCGACGGGAACGCAACGCGCAGCCGTCGGCCCGCCCGGAAAACGCGATCCGAGCAGACAAACAATGCGGCGCTTATTGCGCGGGTTTCGCGGGGACGGTCAGGGAGGCGTAATAGCTTGCCAGCAGCTCGATATCGGCATCGCTGACCTGCTGCATGAGGACCGACATCATCTCGTTCTTGCGGGCCCCGGTCTTGTAGTCGGTCATCGCCTTGACGAGGTAGTCCTTCACCTGCCCGGCAAGGTTCGGCGCGCCGGGTATCTTCGCCAGCCCGTCGAGGCCGTGGCAGGCCTGGCACAGGATGGCCTTTTGCCGCCCCGCGGCCGCGTCCTGGGCGGCGCAAGGCCCAGCCGCAGCGGTCGCCGAGATGACAGCGAAAAACAAAACAAAGATGCGCATTTCACCTCCAACGAGCGCTGGCGGCTGATGCCGCGAAGGCACCACGCATGTTGCGAGGTGCCTTCGCCGCTGTCGATGGGGCTAGTTGCCGTAGGAGATGCGATAGAGCGCGCCCACCAGATCATCCGAGACCAGCAGCGAGCCGTCCGGAAGCTGAGCCACGTCCACGGGCCGGCCGAAGTATTCGCCGTTGTTGCTCAGCCAGCCCTCGGCGAACGGCTCGGTCTTGTCGGCCGTTCCGTCTTCCTTGAGGCTGGTGAACATCACGCGCGCGCCCACCGGCTTGGTGCGGTTCCACGATCCGTGCTGGGCGGAGAAGATGCCGCCGCGGTACTTCGCCGGGAACTGCGTGCCCGTGTAGAACATCATGCCGAGATCGGCGGCGTGTGCAGCCATCTCGACCTGCGGGAACACGACGTCGGCCGGCGGCGTATCCGTCTTGTACTCGTCCGTGCGGGTCTTGCCGCCGCCGTAGTACGGGAAGCCGAAGTTCAAGCCCGCCTGCGTTGCGCGATTGAGCTCGCCCGGAGGCTGGTCGTCACCCATGCCGTCGACCTGGTTGTCGGTGAACCAGAGGGTCTTGTCCTTCGGGTTGAAGTCCATGCCCACCGAGTTGCGCACGCCGGTGGCGTAGACCTCCCGGTTCTTGCCGTCGCGATCCATGCGGATGATGCCGCTCATCCCGACCTTGGCATAAAGATCGAGCTTGTCCTTGGCCGGCACGTTGAAGGGCTGACCGAGCGTGATGTAGAGCTTGTCGTCCGGCCCCACGCGGCACACGCGAGCAGTGTGATTGAAGCTCTCCTCCGTCGGCGGGATCAGCTCACCCTGCTTGACCACGCTGAAGGCGGCCACGTCCGGGCTCTCGTAGAAGAACTCGGCAGCCGGAAACAGCAGCACGCGGTTCTGCTCCGCCACGTACAGGAAGCCGTCCTTGGAGAAGCACACTCCGTTCGGGATCTTCATGTTGATCGACGGCGCGAACACCTTCACCTCGTCCGCAACCCGATTCTTGTCGCGATCCGTGACGGCGTACACCTTGTTCTTGCGCGTGCCCACGAAGGTGACGATGCCCTGCGGGCCGACCGCCATGTGGCGCGCATCGGGAACGATGGCGTAGAGCTGGATGCGGAAGCCCGAGGGCAGCTTGATCTGGCTCAGAATCTTGTTGATGGCCGCGGCTTTGGCCGGATCCTGCTGAATGGTCGGTATGTCGAGCGACGCGCCGGTCGACTGGAATTGTGAGAGCTTCTCGAGATTGTCCGGCACCGTCTGCGCAAGCGCAGGCGTTGCCAGCGCCGTTGCGCTGAGCAGAACGGCCAATGCAATATGCTTTGTCATGTGAGTTTCCTCCCGTGATTCAGGGAGTGGCCATGATAGCCTCAATGTGGTTCGCAATGTGGTCGCTCGCGCGACGGCGGCCGCCTCACCGCACCGTAGGGAACCGTCCCACGATCTCGTACTGAGGGTCGTTGTATCCCGGCGTCGAGGGATGGCCCGGCGTCACGAGGCTGTTGGCGAGTGCCTCGTCCTCCTTCGTCCACGCATACTGCAGTGCACCGAAGTAGCTCGTCCACTGCTCGAACGTGCGCGGGCCGGCGATCGCCGAGGACACCGCGGCGTTGTTGAGCACCCACGCCACCGCCCACTGCACCAGCGTGATGCCGCGCGATTCCGCGTGTGCCTTGAGTTTTTCGGCGATCATCAGGCTTTCGGGCCGCCACTCCGACTCCAGCATGCGCTTGTCCTGGCGCGCCGCGCGGCTTCCTTCCTCCGCCTTCTGGTTAACCCGGTACTTGCCGCTCAGCACGCCGCGGGCGATGGGGCTGTAGGGCACCACGCCGAGCCAGAAATATTTAGCAGCCGGAATCACTTCCACCTCCGGCTGGCGATTCATCAAATTGTAGTAGGGTTGCAGCGCAACAGGCTGCGGCACGCCCATCTGTCGGCAGAGATGGCAGACATGCGGAATGTGCCACGCGCGCACGTTGGAAATGCCCCATTCCCGCACTTTGCCCTGGCGGATCAGGTTGCCGAACGTAGCGATCACCGGCTCCCACGGGGTCGCGCCGTCCAGCTTGTGCACGTAGTAGAGATCGACGTGATCGGTCTGCAGGCGGCGGAGGCTTGCTTCTAGTGCATGCGTGACATGCCAACGCGACAGGCCTGCATCGTTGATCCCCTGGCCAACCTTGGTGCCTACCTTGGTCGCCAGCACCCAGTTGTTGCGGCTGCCCTTCAAAATCGTGCCGAGCGCGGTCTCGGAGCGGCCCTCGGCGTACTGATCCGCCGTGTCGATGAAATTGACGCCGGACTCCAGCGCGTGCGCGATGATGCGCTGCGCCTCGGCATCCGGCGTGGGGCCGCCGAACATCATGGTGCCGAGCGAGATCTCCGAAACCTTGAGCCCGCTGGTGCCCAGCAGGCGATAGCGCATGGCGGCCACGGTGAGCCCTCCTGTCAGACGGTATGCTCGATGACGAACCGGTAGACGCCGCCGGCCTCGCTATGCTCGACCAGCTTGTTGCCGGTCGTCTCGCAGAAGGCCTGGAAATCGGGGACCGAGCCGGGGTCGGTCGCGAACACCTCCAGGGTCGCGCCCTTCGGCAGCTCGGACAGCGCCTTCTTGGTCTTTAGGATGGGCAACGGGCACGCGAGGCCCTTCATATCGAGCGTCTTGTCGGCCATCGGGCGCCCCTTGCGGCTGGGTTGCGTGGAGAGGTGGTGTTTTTCAGGCTTTTCCAGCCGTATAGCAACGATCCCGAACGTGTGGCAACGAACATGCAGCGGCTTGCGCGCGAGCGCCGGGCAAGCCACCATGCCGCCGCAAAGATTCTAGGCCCCTCGTGCGGCGTCGGGCCATCACACGATGTGCGGACGCCCGGTTCGGGGTGATGAGCGTTCCGCGGGCGAGGGGACGGCCAGATGGACGCCACTGCGGAAGCGCCGCGACGATCGTTTGCGTTCGGCCTGGAAAAGTTGGGCTTCACCGGCCTGCGGGCCCCGGCCCTGACGCTGCTGTTGGCCCTGGGCCTTTCCGGGCTGGCGCTGCTGGGTCTGTTCCGCCTCAAGGTGGACGATTCGCTCTCCGAGCTGTTCCGCACCGACACCCCCGAATTCCATCGCTACGAGGAGATCGACCGGCGCTTTCCTTCCAGCGAGTACGACGTGCTGGTGGTGGTCGAAGGCAAGGATCTGCTGAAGAAGCCGCAGCTTGAGGCTTTCCGGCAGGCGATGATCGACCTGCAGCTCCTCGACGGCATCGACGGGCTGATCTCGATGCTCTCCGCGCGCGGCAAGCCGGACGCCACCGGCTATGCCGCGCCGATCGTGCCGGACGACCTGCCGGACGGCGCTGCCTACGATGCCATCATCCAGAGCCTGCGCACGAACGAGATCGTGGCCGGCAAGTTCCTCTCCGACGACGGCACCCTGGCGCTGGCGGTGGTCGCGCTTGACCGCCAGGCCGTGCAGAAGGAGGGAGCCAAGACCATCATCGGCGCCATCCGCGATACGGTGGCGAACGATGTCGGGCCGGCGGGGCTCAGGTCGCATCTGACGGGCGCGCCGGTGATGCAGCTCGAGATCCGCAACGCCGTCGAGCGCGACCAGATCGTCTACAACGGTCTGGGCCTGCTGTTCGGCGCGGCCATCGCCGTCATCTTTTTCAAGCGCCTCTCCCTGATGCTGCTGGCGGCCCTGCCGCCGGTGTTGGCGGTGATGTGGTCGCTCGGTCTGCTCGGCTGGATCGGGGTGAAGCTCAACCTGTTCCTCAACGTGATGACCCCGCTGGTGATGGTGATGGGCTTCGCCGACAGCATGCAGATGGTGTCGGCCATCCGCATCCGCCTGCGCGAGGGCGACACCAAAGGGGAAGCCGTGCGCTTCGCCGTGCGCGTGGTGGGGCCAGCCTGCGTGCTGGCGCACGGTACCGCGCTCCTGTCGTTCTGCGCGCTGATGTTCTCGCCCTCCGGCCTGATCCGCACCTTCGGCATGGCGGGCGCACTGGCGGTATGCATCTCCTTCGTCGCCGTCATCCTCGTGCTGCCGATCCTCGGCCTGTTCCTGATCCGCAACGAGGCCAAGCTCGCCCGCGATCGCTCGCCGGCGGACCACCTGATGGACGGGCTGGGCGAACTGGTGGGCTGGATCGTGGACCGTGTCGTGCGCCGGCCCGTGCTGACCACGATGGTGGCGCTGATATCATTCGGCATTCTCGGCGCGGGCTATCTCCAGCTTCAGCCGCGCTATCGCCTCGCCGACCAGGTGCCCGACCGCGAGGAGGCGCTCGGAGCAACCGACCGCATCGACGCCAAGCTGACCGGCGCCAACCCGGTGCACATCATGATCGAGTGGAACACCGGCGAGTCGCTCTATTCGCCGGGCCCGATGCAGGTGATTGCCGAGGCGCACGACATCCTGGAGAAGACCGCCGGCCTCGGCAACGTGTGGTCGCTGGAGAGCCTGCGGCGCTGGCTCAAGGCTGGCGGCTACGATGACAGCCCCGAAACCATCAAGCGCTACGTCGGCTACCTGCCCGAGCACCTGGTGCGGCGGTTCATCGCCAAGGAGGGCAACGCCGTGCTCGTGACGGGCCGGCTGCCGGACATCGATTCCAGCCGCATCCTGCCGGTGGTGGAGAAGATCGACAACGCGCTCAACGCGGTGCGCAAGCAGCACCCCGACTACCGCATCTCCGTCACCGGCCTGCCGGCCATCGCCGCCCGCAACAGCGCGCGCATGATCTCCCAGCTCAACGAGAGCCTGCCGATCTGCGTGGCCTTCGCCGCCCTGCTGCTCGGCATCGCCTTCCGGTCGGTGTTCGTCGCGCTGGTGAGCCTGCTGCCTGGCCTCTATCCGGTGGTGACCTCGGGCGCGATCCTGTGGCTGCGCAGCGGCGGGCTCGAATTCGCCTCGGTGGTGGCGCTGCTCGTGATCTTCGGCCTGGCGATCGACTCCTTGATCCACTTCTTCAACCGCCTGAGCCTTGAGGAGCGGCACGATCCGGTGCCCGAACATGCCATCCGCCGCGCGCGCGTGCTGGTGGGGCCGGCCATCATCCTCACCACGCTGGTGCTGACCTTCGGCCTCGGCGTCACCGTGTTCTCGGATCTGCCCTCGCTGCGCCTGTTCGGGTTCGTGTGCGGCACGACGCTGCTGGCCTCGCTGGTGGCGGACCTCGTGTTCCTGCCCGGCCTCATCATGCTGGCGCGCAAGGTGTGGCCGCATTCGAAACGAGCGGGCGCCTAGCGGCCTCTTGATTTCATCGAAGCTCTGCCAGGCCGGAATTTTGCGAAGCGAAATATCCGGGGCCCAGGACTAGGTGGTGCGCGCACTCCCCGGGTCCCAGACAGGGCTTCGACCACAATGGAAATGCCCTAGACCCTCGCCGACGGCCGCCGCCACCACGCAAACACGCGCCCGTCGATGATGATCAGCGCCGTCGCGATCACCAGGGCGCCGAGGGCATCGGTGTGGCTCAGCCGGTCGCCCAGGAATACCCCGCCGAGTACGATCGGGGTCAGCGGCATGATCAGCGTGACGAGCGAGGCGTTGATGGCGCCGGCCCGGCGCAGCACCGTGAAGTGGCACAGTGCGGCGAGCGCAGACCCGAAAACTCCCATGGCGGCAATCGCGCCCAGCACCTTCCATGACGGCGCGGCCAGCGCCCAGGGCTGGTCGAACGCCAGCGCCAGGGCAAAGGCGATCGGAATCGAGCCGATCATCTGCATGGCCGCGATCACGAACGGGGGATATTCGCCGAGCTGGATGCGGGCGAACAGGTTGGCGCACACGTAGCACAGCGGCGCCGCCAGCAGCGCGAGCCGCGCCAGCAGGTCCGAGCCGGAGCCGAACACCACGTCATAGCCGATCAGGATCGTGACCCCGGCAAGGCCGACCACGATGCCGGCGAGCTTGTTCCACGACAGCTTCTCGTCGTGGGTGAGCATGTGCGCCAGGAACACGCCGAACAGCGGCGCTGTGGCATTGAGGATCGCCGCCATGCCGCCGGTGGCGCGGGCTTGCCCCCACACGATCAGGATGAACGGCAGCACCGTGTTGAAAGAGGCGAACAGGATGAACAGCCGCCATTCCGCGCGCGTTGCCGGCAAGCGGTAGCCGAGCGACAGCACGATCGCCAGCAGCGCGGCGGCCGCCGGCAGGGTTCTGAGCGCGGTGAGGGTGAACGGCGGCAACTCGGTGCGGGCGATGGCGACGAAGAAGTAGGAGCTGCCCCACAGCATCGACTGCAGGCCGATCAGGCCCCACTCGGTCGCCCCCAGTCTCAGCGGCGCATTGGCCAACCCGTCCCTCCCGCCCGGTGAAGCGGGCGCATGTAGGCGCAATCGCCGCTCCCCCGCAATGGAAATCCACGGCCTGCAAGCCTGCCCGGCGCGCGGTGGATGACCGCGCGCGGCCACACAACTATGCTCGATGCGCATCGTCAGCGCAGGACCACCGGGCATGGCTTCCCAGTTCGCCTCCGACAACAACGCCGGCATGTGCCCGCAGGCGCTGGAAGCGCTGATTCGCGCCAACGGCGAAGGGCATGTTCCGGGCTACGGCGAAGACCGCTGGACGGCGGAGGCGCGGGAAAGGATCTGCGCCCTGTTCGAAACCGATTGCGCGGTGTTCTTCGTCTTCAACGGCACCGCCGCCAATGCCCTCTCCCTGGCCCAGGTCTGCCGCCCTTATCACGCGGTGATCGCCCACAAGCTGAGCCACGTGGAAGAGGACGAGGCCAACGCGCCGGGCTTCTTCAGCGGCGGCGCCAGGACGCTCGCCGTCGATGCGCCGCTCGCCAAGCTTACGCCGGCCGCAATCGAGGAGTTCGCAGGCAAGGAGCTGTCAGTGCACCAGGCCAGGCCGCGGGCGGTGTCGCTGACGCAGGCGACCGAGCTCGGCACCGTCTACACGCGCGAGGAAACCGCCGCGATTGCGGGTGGCGCCCACCGGCACGGGCTGGTGGTGCACATGGACGGCGCGCGCTTTGCCAACGCGGTGGCGGCGCTCGGCGCCAGTCCCGCCGATCTCTCCTGGCGTGCCGGTGTCGACATCCTCTGCTTCGGCGGCGTCAAGAACGGCCTCGGCGCCGGCGAGGCGGTGCTGTTCTTCGACAAGGCGCGGGCGGAGGAGTTCCCCTGGCGCGTCAAGCAGGCCGGGCACCTCAATTCCAAGATGCGCCTCGTCACCGCGCCCTGGGTCGGCCTGCTTGGCGACGGCGTATGGCTTGCCAACGCACGCCACGCCAATGCCATGGCGCGGCGCCTTGAGCAGCGCATCGGCGAGGCGCCCGGCGCGCGCATCCTGTTCCCGGTCGAGGCCAACGCCGTGTTCGTGGATCTGGCGCCCGAGGTGCAGGAGCGGCTGCGAAGCAAGGGCTGGCGCTTCTATACGTTTCTGGGCGAGCGCACCTGCCGGCTGATGTGCGCGTGGGATACGGCGCCCGAAACGGTTGACCGCTTTGCAGCCGATCTCCTGGCGGCGCTGAGGGCAGGTTAGGCGAACCTGGCGGCCGCTTCCATCGGCCCGCATCCGCGACACTTCATCCGCGCCGGCAGCGGCCGCCTTGCCATGGCCGCGGCCCGGCCCTATGCAACCCGAAGGCCATCTTGCCTCGACCTTGCGGATTTGCCGTATCATCGTGGGCATCCCGCGACCGTAGCGCCTGGCAGGCTTTGCTGTGCTTTTATGGGTCCTCTTTGCGCTGATGACGGCCGCGGTGCTGGCCGCCGTGCTGACGCCGCTTATGCGCGTGCCGGCCGGTGATGCGCGCGCAGACGAGAGTGCGCTCGCGGTCTATCGCCACCAGCTCGCTGAGGTGCAGGCGGAGCGGGCGCGCGGCCTCATCGACGACCACGAGGCGGAGGGGGCGCGGCTCGAAATCTCCCGCCGGCTGCTGGCGAACGCGCCCGGCGCGCAGCCAGTCCAGGCTGCGACGACGGCGCCCGCTCCGGCGCGGCTGGCGCCGCTGGCCCTGGCAACGGCCGCCGTCGTTCCACTGCTGACGATCGGCATCTATCTCGCGCACGGGTCTCCCGGCATGCGCGCCTTTCCCTTTACCGCGCACGCGCAGGTGCCGCTCGACCAGGCCTCGCTCGGCGATCTGGTGGCGCGCGTGGAGGCGCGCCTGCGCGCCCATCCCGAGGACGGCGGCGGCTGGGACGTCATCGCCCCGGTGTACCTCAAGATGCAGCGCTACGCCGACGCCGCGACAGCCTTTGCCAACGCCTCCCGCATCCTCGGCGAGAGCGTGCCGCGGCTCGCAGGCTTCGCTGAGGCCACGGTGCTGGCCAATGACGGCATCGTCACGGACGATGCGCGCAAGGCCTACGCCAAGATTGTCGAGCGGGCGCCCGACCGGCTCGAGCCGCGCTTCTGGCTGGCGCTGGCCAAGGAGCAGGATGGCGATCTCGCCGGCGCGCTTGCCGCCTACAAGGTGCTGCTGGCGGACATCAAGGCGGACGTGCCGTGGCGGCCGGCGCTCACCCAGCGCATGGGCGAGGTGGAAAAGCGGCTCGCGCGTGCCGGCGCCTCCGGTGCCTCCGCGGCACCGGGGCCGACGCCGTCCCAGGTGGCGGCAGCCGCCGCCCTGCCGCCGGAGCAGCGCGGGGCGATGATTGCGCAAATGGTCGATGGCTTGGCGCAGCGCCTGGAGCGCGACGGCAGCGACCTCGCCGGCTGGCAGCGGCTGGTGCATGCCTATGTGGTGCTCGACCGCAAGGATGATGCGCGCTCGGCCCTTGCCAAGGCACGCGCGCATTTCAGCGCCGACCCGGACGCCTTGTCCAAGCTGGCCGCACTTGCGGGCACTCTGGGATTGGGGACGCAGCCATGAGCCGCAAGCAGCGTCGCGCGGCGCTGATCGTGGCCGGCGTCGGCATCCTGGCCGTGGCGGTGTTCCTCGTGCTGTTTGCGTTGCGCGACACCATCGTCTTCTTTCACACCCCTACCGAGGTCACCGAGAAGCACATCGCGCCCGGGCGCCGCATCCGGCTCGGCGGCCTGGTCGCCAAGGGCAGCGTGCAGCGCGGCGCCGGCACGTCCGTACAGTTTGCCATCACCGATCTCACCACGACCATTCCCGTCAGCTACACCGGCATCCTGCCGGACCTCTTTCGCGAAGGGCAGGGTGTGGTGGCGGAAGGCACCCTCGATGCGAACCATCATTTCGTCGCCGACACCGTGCTCGCCAAGCACGACGAGAACTATATGCCGCCCGAGGTTGCCAAGGCGCTGAAGGACAAGGGGCTGTGGCAGCACACCGGTGATGCCGCCAAGCGCCAGGTGCAGAAATGACGGC
>DASZQG010000221.1:0-15067 GCA_035550075.1 Hyphomicrobiaceae bacterium
CGTCGGCGCCAAGGAGGATTCGACCGACACCTCGCTGTGGATCTGGCTCGCCGCCACCGCCATCCTCACAATCCCGGCGATCGGCAATTTCTTCAGCACTGGTCTCTGAGCCTCCCAAAAACCGAAGACGGCTGCGCCGCGAGTCAATTGGCAAGCTACACGTGGTTGTGAGCCCGCCGTTCGTTGAAACCGGAACGGGGTCTGCTAGCTTCGCGTTACAAGGCGGGTGGAGCGTCTCAATGGAAGAGTTGCGTCGGATCGCATACGAGATCGTGCTTCGTGCCTGTGGCTTCGGGTGCCTTGCGATCTTCTGCTTTATGGTCGGCCTTTCATTCGAACCCCGTCTCGCGTTCCAGAGCGGCGGCGTGCTGACGATGTTCATGACGCTGGTGCTGTATCTGAAAGTGCTCGAGGCCCCCCACAAGCCCTACCGCCGCACTGAGATGTGGCTTTATCTTTCCGACGACCAGCGGCCGCCGGCGGCCTCGGCACAACAGATCACATCCAGCATCATGCGCGAAACCTATCTCACGTTCTCGGTGTGGACCGCAGCGATCGCTGTAGTTATGTGGACGTTCGCCTTGGCGTTCTCCCTCTTCGGGATCTGAGCGAGCCGGCTCTATTTCGAAACAGCTCTGATCGAGCCCGCAGATTTACCCCGGGCCAGGTGAGCCGATCTGTTCAAATGTGCACTGCCGCGGCGACTTGTCCGGCCGCCAGCGAACGAAATTCGTTCCATGCCGGAAGCGGCCTCCGCTCACATGATCGTAGCGAACCTCGGCGACCAGCACCGGTCGCAGCGGCTGCCATTGCGCCGATCGCTCATTGCTCCAGCGGCTCGGTCCCCCCGGCGCGCCGCCCGTGAACCCCGGAGGCTGGATCAACTTTTCCAAACGCGCTGTGAGGGCAGGCTTTTCGATCTTCGACAGGGCAGAGGTGAACCCCACATGGTGCAGGAGGCCCCGATTATCATAGAGGCCCAGCAGCAATGAGCCGACCAGGCGGCTGTTACTCGCGTAGCGAAACCCCCCGACCACGCAATCGGCCGTTCTCAGTTGCTTGACCTTGACCATCGCGCGTTCGCCGGGCCGATATGGAAGATCAAGCCGCTTGGCAATGACCCCATCGTGCGCGACCTGGCGTTTTGCGAGCCAGCGCCTGGCCTCGTTCAGGGAGCGCGTGTACGCCGTAAGCGAAACGCCCACGGGATTTCCTGCCACGACCGTCTCGAGGATCCGCCTACGCTCCTCGAACGGCTTGCGCAGAAGCGGCCGATGCAGGGCGCGCAGAAGGCAATCGAATACCACGATCTTCGCGGGAGTTTCCGCGGCGAGGCGGCGGATGCGGCTCTCCGCCGGATGCAGACGCATTTGCAGCGCGTCGAATGAAAGCTCACCGTCGAGAGGAATTACGAGCTCGCCGTCCAGGACGAAATGCCGGTGTGGCAGAGCGCGCAGGTTCTCCAGGACCTCCGGGAAGAAACGCGACAGGGACTTGCCGGACTTGGCTTTGATCTCGACCTCATCTCCGGCGCGATAAGCCAGACAGCGAAAGCCATCCCATTTCGGCTCGAATTGCCAACCGCTGCCGGTCGGGAGCGCTGCGGCCGACGCGGCCTCCATGGGCGCGAGAGTGAGGGGCACGCCCAGGGTCCCGAGGGACTCTTTGCCGGCAGCATGCGCGCGCCGCGATCTCTGCGTCGTGGAACGGCCGGGAAGCCGGGCAGCCAGCGTCCTCTTTGCCATTGAAGTGATCGATCCTGCTGGAGGAAATCTGTGACCGCGACGGGCACCCTGGATCGAATGGAGCGGATGCGGCGCGTTCCGGCACGGTCGCTTATCAGCGGCACCTCCGCGTATTGGCGGGCGAACGATGAGCAGCGCCCGCCGTCCACCGGCACCATCGCGCGCACAAAATCACTTCGTTACTGTTTGTACCGCGAACTCGCCGTTGGCTGTCGGCACTGTCATACTCATCGCGCCGAGCAATCCAATCGCGACAAAAAGAATCGCAAGATAGCCAGCCACGAGGACACCTAACAGGTAGGAGCCGGAGAACTGCCCCACTGTGGACGGCGTTGTCCCGGGAAATCTTCGCTGATACGACGATACACGGTCAGGAGGTACATAGTTGATGCGGAATAACCGGAACATGTGACGGACTGTGAACTGGTGAGCAAGCCTTACACCCTGCAATTACAACGTCCACAATCAGATCGTGTTCCGTCGAGCGCTGTCGGCACACCCTCGTCGCAACTCGCACCGCCACCACGGACGTCACGGCGAGTTAGCGGAACGAAATTGGGAGTCGCTCGCTTGGTATGCAGTGAGGGTTTCGATCCTCAGCAATCAAACGGAGTGACCCATGAAACTTACAGGTCTCTTTGCGGCGGCGGTTGCGCTTGCTGTTGCTGCGCCCGCGTTCGCGCAGACAACCACGGCTCCTAAAGCTGGCGCCAAAATGAGCCAGGCCGAGTGCACGTCAGCGTGGACTAAGCTTGACGCCTCGAAGTCCGGCAATGTAACGCAGACGCAGGCGACGGGCGTAGTAACCGACTTCAAGACTGCAGATACCAACAAGGACGGCAAGCTTTCGCAGACCGAATTCATGTCGGCCTGCAACAAAGGCCTGGTTACCGCCTCCACGGCCAGCGGAGCCGGCAGTCGCGGGATGACCGGCAGCGAGCCTACGAAAAAGTAAGGCGATAATATTCTTGTCGTGCGGGGTACGCGACGGTTTGCGATCCCCGCACGATATCCGTCCAACCGTTCACGGCGGCTGACCGCAAACGCCAGTTCTCAGGGCAACGAGAGTGCCCAGCTGATCGGTCCGTCCGGCGTAGCCCTCCTCCGAACGGGTCCAGCGGCATCTTCCGAAGATGCGTTTGTCGTATCGCCTCCGATCACACTGCGAGCGAGATCGACACGGTCCAAACGGAGTCCGGAGCATGGCAGTGCCCGGCGCGGTGAGCACGCGCGAGCGGCGAAAGCCGATTCCCAGCAACCGCCTCAAGTCCTCACGCCTGATAACCGGCGACTTGATCGCTCTTGCGATACTGATAGGCATCAGCCGCGCCATGTTCGGTTCTCGCAACCAACGGTCTTTTGCGCGCACAAAATCGGCATTCACCGACGGTGGGCGTGGACGTTCTGCCGAACGGCCCGCCGACATCCCGGTCAAAGGCTGGAAGGACATCGCCTGGCGTGTCTATCTCGGCCTCCAGAATGATCGAGTGCTTTTGGTTTCTGCGGGCGTTACGTTCTATGCGCTGCTCGCCTTGTTTCCGGCTACCGCCGCTACCCTATCGCTCTATGGTCTCTTCGCCGACGCGAGCGCGATCAACAAGCACCTGCGATTGATATCTGGGTTCCTACCGGAGGGCGCGCTGGAGGTCATCGGCGACCAGGTGAGGCGCATCACGTCTCAGCCACAGGGCGCTCTCGGCGCCGCTTTCTTCGGTTCCTTGGCCCTCTCCTTGTGGGGAGCCAACGCCGGTACGAAGGCAATCTTCGATGCCCTCAACATCGCTTACAAGGAACAGGAGAAACGCGGGTTCATCGGGCTCACGATCACCTCTTTCGTATTCACGCTTAGTGCCATTATTCTCGTCGTCATCGCCATGGCTGGCATCGTTGTGGCGCCGGTGGCGCTTGCGCTGTTGGGGATCCCGTCGCAGTCCCTGACCGCTTGGCTGACGATGTTGCGCTGGCCGTTCCTTTACCTGGCTATTCTGTTCGCGCTCGCGTGCCTCTACCGCTATGGACCGAGCCGCACCCATCCCCAGTGGCAATGGGTGACCTGGGGCAGCACGATTGCCGGTGGCGTATGGATTGTCGGTTCGCTGCTGCTGTCCTGGTACGTCGCCCACTTCGGGACCTACAACGCCACCTATGGATCGCTGGGCGCCGTGGTCGGCTTCATGATTTGGATTTGGCTCTCCACAGTCATCGTTGTAGCTGGCGCGGAGATCAACGCCGAGATGGAACACCAGACAGCCCGCGATACCACCGAGGGAGGAGGCAAGCCACTGGGGACGCGGGGCGCGCGAGAATGGCCGATGAGGTCGGGCCGGCGCGCGCCTAGCGAACCAAAGCATATCTCCGGCATTTGAGAACCAACACGAACCGAGGAGCCGTCATGGCCCAAGAGCGGCTATGCCGCTCTAGGCAAACGCCCGACATAGAGGACAAGGCGCTTGACCAATTCGAGAGGGCCACGCTCGCGGTGGCGGGCGTGCTCGGCTTCGTGCTCGGCGCAATAGGAAAGTCGTCCTCACGCGCCGCGGTGAGCCGCCCGGAGCATGCGGCAGCTCTCCCGGCGTCCATCGGACCAAGCGACAGCGGGCCTGCAACTGTCCGCCCCACTCTTTTCGTTTCCGATCCGTTGGCGTTGATTCAACTCAATGCCGGCAGGGTCTTCTCAACCGCTCACGCGGCATGCGGTAGGCGAACAATGTCCTCGAGACGGCCATCACGGAGCATGAACATCCGATCGAACCGATCGAATATTTTTTCGTCATGCGTGACTGCGATGACTGCCGCACTCTGATCGCGGGCCAACTTGCGTAACAGGTCCATCACAATCTGCGCGCGCTTGGAATCGAGCGCGGCCGTCGGTTCGTCCGCAAGGATGATGCGTGGATGATTGGCAAGCGCGCGCGCAATCGCGACACGTTGCGCCTCGCCCCCGGACAAATTCGCCGGAAAAGCAGCCTTGCGCTGCCCAACCTCGAGATAATCTAGGAGATCGTTTGCCCGCCTTAGCGCCTCGGCAGGCGCCTTTCCCGCCAGCTGCAGCACGATGGCCACGTTGTCGGTCGCATTAAGAAACGGCAGAAGATTGTGGAATTGAAAGATGAAGCCCACCTTCTCCAGCCTCAGCCTGCGCAGGTCTCCGCGCAACCACCTACCGTCATAAACGACTTCCCCATCGAGGAGCATTCGGCCACCCGATGGATCGAGAATACAGGCGATCACATTGAGCAGCGTGGTCTTGCCAGAGCCCGAGGGACCGCGCAGGGCCACAACCTCTCCCGGCGCGACGTCAAGTGAGATGTCGCGCAACGCGTCGATCCGCGTTTCCCCCTCGCCAAAGTGCTTGGAGATTCCCTGCAGCGTTACGAGCTTGTTCTCTGACGTTGGTGGACGCATCGTCAGCTTCCAAGCGCCGTGGCAGGATCGGCTTTGAGCGCTGCCCGCACGCCGAGCCCGCTGGACAGAAGACAGACAAGGACGACCACGCCTCCCAGAGCCAGCACGTTGTCCAGATCGAGCACCACGCGGCGCGGGAAGTAGTCCTTGATGTTCGCAATCAGCAGGGCACCGAAGGCAAAGCCTGTCAAACCAAGCGCCAGGGCTTGCTGCAGGATCATGCCGACGATGGTACGGTCAGGCGCCCCGATCAGCTTCAGCATGGCAATCTGGCGCAGTTTCTCCATCGTCATTGTGTAGATGATGAGGGCGATGATTACCGCCGAAACCAGCAGCAGTATGCTGGTAAACATGCCGATCTGCCGGCGCGCACGATCAACCAGCGATTCTGAGAGAACGCGTTCCTGTTCGGCTTGCGTGAGGACGGCAAGGTGCCGCCAACGCCGGGCCGACTCGGCGACGGCATCCAGATTGGCCGCCGGCGCGACACGCGCCACCACAGCGTTGACGGTGTCTTTGCTCGCGCCCTCGGTACCCCTGGCCAGTTGCACACGGGCTGCAGGCGGGGCCAGGTCGAACTGCAGTTTCTGAGCATCCAGCAGGTGGATGAACGCCACGGGATCACCACCGGACGCAACCAGATTCTCTGTCAAGCCAACAATTGTGAAGGTGGTTCGACCAAGTTTCACCCGGTCACCTAGTTCCAAGCCGGAGCGGCGATCAGCGACCATCTCGAAATGGCTCTTTGCGATGGTGCGGCCGGCAACAACGTGAAGCGGGCCACCCGGACGACCCGGCTCGAAGCCGATGACATAGAGCCTGACCTTCTTGTTCTGCCGTTCGGCCTCAACGGTCTGATAGGTGACCGAGCCGGCTGCCGTCACCCCAGCCAGGCGGGCAATCCCCTCCCGGGTGTCGCCGGGAACCCGTGACGCCTCGGCAAAAGGCCCGCGCGATCCGCTCTCGACTACCCAAAGGTCGACGCCATGGTTGCGGGCGACGGTCAAGGCGTCGACGACAATGCCGCGATAGATGCCAATCATCGCCAGCACGACACCCAGCAGCAGGCTGAGGCCGAAGCAGGTTAGCAGGAACCTGAAGAGATTGTGCCGGACATCACGGTAGGCAAGGTTCACCGCTTGTCCTCCAGTATCACCCGCGCCGCCCGACCTTCGCGCATGCCTTCGCTGACCTGAGCGACAACGTCGACGCCGGCCTTGAGATCGTCCCTGATCTCGAGGCGAGAGTCTTCCGTTCGATAGCCGAAGTGAACGACGCGGCGTTTCAAGCGACCATTTTCGACGGTCCACACCGTGCCCTTGGTGCCGTCGTACCCGGTCACCGCGGCTTCGGGCACCAGCCTTGCCTTGGACAGCGTGGCAACGGTGATCAGCACCTCCGCCTGCTCCCCAAGATGGAAGCGCACGGGGCATCGCTCGCACTTGACATACACGCGGCGCTCCTCGGTGACGCGGTCACTCTCGATGCCGACACGCAGCACGCGAGCGGGAAACACTTCGTGGGGAAGGGAGCGGAGGCGCACCTCTGCAGGCTGATCCTCCTTGATTGCGCCCGAGCGCGATTCGTCGATGTAGGCAAGGGCCCAAACGGACCCGGTCTCCACCAGAGTGAATATCGGATCGCCCGCCTTGATCACCGTCCCAAGCTCCTTTTGGCGATCAACGACCAGTGCATCATAGGGCGAGAGCAGCGTATGTTGCTCCAGAATGGCTTTCTCGTAATCTAGCTGCGCCCGCGCATCGGCGAGCTGCGCTTTGGCAACCTCGATGTCATTCTCCGCCACGAGCAGCTCTGCCTTGGCGACATCCTCGTCGCGTTGCGCCTCCTCGCCGGCCTGGGTCGACGTGACCTGGCGACTGACCAATTGCTGCTTGCGCTTGTTCACTTCCAGGCGCTGCGCGAGGATGGCCCGGGCCTTCACGACGTTGGCATCCGCCTTCTTCACAGCGACTTCCGCGCTGAGGACCGCAGCCTTGGCCCTCGCCACCTTCGCCTCCTGCTGTGTCGCATGCAGCCTGGCCAAAACCTGCCCCTGCTTCACCTGATCGCCGTGGTCAGCGTTGAGCTCGGTGATGGCCGCGCCAACTTCGAACCCGATCTTCGTGAGGACGCGTGCTTCAACAGTGCCGAGACCAAAGACTCGTACGGGGATATTTTCGACCAGCGGGGCAACTGTGACTTCTAGCGGTCGCAGAGAAAGATAGGCGTAGGCTAGTACCGCCACGCCAACCGGTACCAACCCGAGCGCAAGAAGGCGGATATGGTTGCTTGCAAGCATGCGAACGGCCCTGTTGTCGGGCCGCTTCACAAAATAGCGATGCCCGGCTCAAAAAGGAGCATCCCCGCACTGGGCACATTGATCGAAGTCAAGAGCTAGCCGCGCTCCAAGACGTCAGTCTGATCAGCGAAGGAGCCGGCCGCTTTGAAGGCCGGCTCCCGCCTCATTCGGTACCTATCGCGCAGCCATGGCCTTGGCGTCGGCGGTGGTGAGGCCCTTACCGCCGATGCCCCATGCTCCGCTGGCGACCTCGTGTACGCGGACCCAAGTGACGCCACGCATGGCTTCACCCTCAATCTTCACCATCGCGTCGGTGACGCTGCGGATCATTTCCTGCTTTTGAGCCTTGTCGAAGACTCCTTCGATGACCTGAATGTCGACGAGTGGCATTGCTTTTCTCCTGGTGTTACTGCGCTCCGATCAACCGGTGCGTCTGGATGCTCATATGTGCCCAGGTCCAGCGGCCGCCAGTTCATGAAGTGAACCGATCGCAATACAGATTCTGAACTGGCCTGCCGAGGCAAGAGCGCCTACAAGCGCTTTCGTCGTGTTGGTCAGCGGATCGAGGCTCGGAGATGACGGAGGGCAGCTACAAGCAGTTTTGTCCCGTCGCCATGGCGTCGGAAGTGCTTTGCACCCGATGGACCATGATGCTTGTGCGTGAGCTTCTGCTCGGCACGTCGCGATTTAACGATCTGCGCCGCGGCGTGCCACGCATGTCGCCGGCCCTGCTTTCCAAGCGTCTCAAGGACCTCGAGGCGGCCGGCATCGTGAAGCGTAGCAAGGCGGCGAAAGGGCCGGACCTCTACGAATACCGGCTGACGGATGCGGGCCGCGCGCTCAAACCGGTTATCGATGCATTGGGCGACTGGGGTCACCGCTGGGTGACGACCGAGGCGACGCTCGCTCATCTCGATGTCAGTCTGCTGATGTGGAACATGCGCCGCAACATCGACCCTAAGCCGATGCCGCGGGAGCGCAGCGTCATCCAGTTCATTTATACGGACCTTGCTCCATCGAAACGCAATTGGTGGTTGATCGTGGAGCCCGGAGTCGAGCCCGACCTCTGTTCGGTTGATCCGGGACATGAAGTCGACCTCTATGTGACGAGCGACCTGCGGACCATGACCGAGGTGTGGATGGGTTACTCCACCGCGGCGCGCGCCATGAAGGACGAACGCCTTCTCCTCACAGGCAAGCGGAACCTGGAAGCCAGCTTCCAAAAGTGGTTGGGCGCGAGCCGGTTCGCAAAGATGGAGAAGTGCGTCGCCTGACAGGTGCAGCGCCGGCCCTTACCAATTTGCTGCCGGCCACGCGGAAGAAAATCGGACTTCGGCCACGCCATCAGCAGCAGCGAGACGCAAGATCAACTTGAGCGTTTGCGCTGTGGCGTGGGTATTCAGCACCTGGGCCACCACGCTCGACAGCGTACTGTAGGCCAGGACAACCGGGCCTAGCTAGAAAGAGTCTATATCGCTCCACGTGCTGCGATGATCAGAGTCCAACAAGTGATGAAGACAAGGATCATCGATCCGACAGTCCAGAGCGTGGCGCGTACGTCATGGACTTGGGACGTGAGATAAGCAGCGAAATGCAAGAGCCGCGATACGACGTATCCGTATAGGAGAACTTGAGCGAGCAATAACGGAGGCGCTGTCAGAACAAACAAGAATCCTGCGACGAGAAAAAACGGCAGGTTCTCTACATCGTTCATCTGAATACGCCGGATACGCTCAACCCTTTCATCGGGTTCTATCTGTCTCGGGTCTGGGTTCGGGTTGAGAAGCGTCTTTCGCAGATCCTCGGGCGAACGAAAGCCCCCTTTGACGCGCAACATCCGGACGACCGTCAGCCACGACATGCCGACTGCCTTGAGGATCATTAGACAGGCGGCCACGACATAGGTCGCGAATAAGGGATCTTGCAGGCTGAGATTGTCCATAGATTCTCCGCGCGAGGCGTTAACTCGCACGGTCCCTTTTCGGCAACGTAGCCCTCGGAGCGGCACGTTCCGCGAGTTAAATCGTCCGCGCTGCCCTTCGCTGGTTTGCTTTGCGGACCAACTCAACGCCCGCTTGAACAAGCGTTCGGCCTAGCGGCGGGAGCTACCTGGACCTCACACACGTACGTAATCTGGGCCCTGAACGGCACCGGCCCAGGCATAGAGCGGCGCATTTGCGTGCTGCCAGTGCGGCAAGCTCTGCATGCGATCATACCAACGGCGAACATTTGGCCAATCGGCGAAATCGCAGCCAATCAGTTCGCCAAGAGAGAGGATGCCTGACGTGAAATAGTCCGCGATGGTAATATCGGCCCCGCACAGCCAATCGTTCCCGGTGCCGAGCATATGATCATTCATTACGCCGAGCAGTTTCCGGGAAGCAGTCTGCCCAGCCGCCAACGCCAACGATTGGGCCGTCGGATCGGGCCATTTCATATGAGGTAGTACCTGCGGATAGCAGACGCTATATCCAAAACTCCGATAGAAGCCGGTGTTGGCCCAGTCCATTACCGAATTCACTCGCGCTCGCGCCTGTAGCGGCTTCGGGTAGGTGGGCGAGTCCACGAGATCCGCAAGATATTTGAGAATCGCCGAGCTTTCGGTCAGGCGAAACTCGCCGTCTTCCAGAACAGGGACTGCATTGTTCGGATTGATGGCGCCGAAAGCGGACCCGTACTGCTCGCCGCTCATGATATCGACGATTTGCTGTTCGACCTCCATATCGTGGTCGGCGATGAACATTGTGATCGGTCGGCAACCCGGCGAACCCGGAAATGTGTAGAGTTTCATGAGGAAGCTCCAACGTTTCAGCCGCCTTTAGGCGCGGCTCGGTTCTAAGGCCCCCTGTCCTGCCTTGTCCGAGAAGCGTTTATTGCCGGAAATACCGGCCTTATTACTTTCGTGCCTGCCCTAGGACGCCCCGCAACAACGTCGGTGGATTGGGGGACCGCTAGCCTAGGCAAGCTGACGATATAGATCTCGGGAAAGTAGCCGTCTAGCGGGAACAATCGATCTCGTCGAAGATCGCCGTCACTGTCGCCTGGCGACGATCTCGACAATTGAATACTGCAGCTCCACTCGTTGGGCTTGAGCGGCGGCAAGTTATCGAACCGAACGTATCCCGGGAAGGCGCGCCTCTGGCCGCCAGGAATATTCAAACCATATTCCCTGGAAACGTATTGGCCTACGGCGGTGCAATTTTTTCCACGCGGCTTCAGCTGCTGATTGTCATTCCTTACACTGACCCGCTTGAGCGACCCGCTGGTGGCTCACCTGGATATGGCTGGGCGACGCCGGATGTTGTGCAGAACACCACCCCCAAAATGCCGCTGCAATTGCTGATTTCGACCACATGACGCATCTCCGGCAGGACTTTTCCTAACAGCCTTGCAGCATAAATCGTGGCGCCCTTGAAAGGTTATTCCGCCGGCTTGCGTCTCGTAACGACCGAGCGGGCCGCCGGGATATGCCGCTACATAGTGCTCCGCGCCACGCCGAGCCGCTATTGGTAATTGATGCCGGTATGGCGCAGGATGTTTCCGGGCGCAACAAATGAAGATCAAACTAATGACTGCCCTGATGAATTAGGCACGTCCGAGAACACAAAGAAAATCGTGGATTGGCGGAGGGAGTGGGATTCGAACCCACGATACGGTTTCCCGTATACACGCTTTCCAAGCGTGCGCCTTCAGCCACTCGGCCATCCCTCCGCAGGACGCGGGCGACTATAGGCGGCGTCGCCTCGAGCGCAAGGGCAATGGCGGCGCGGCGGTAGCGGCCGGCCGGTCCCGGCGCGGGATTGGCGCAACTGCGGCAAGCGCCTGCCTATGGCTTTGCGCAGCCGCATTCGTCAGGCACAATCGGCACGATGATCGGGGTCGAGGCCCGGAACGAACGCCGGCGAGGCGCCACGCGCGCGGCGGCGCGCCGGCTGCCAGGACTGATGCCATGCTTGGTTTCCTTCGTTTCCTGGCCGGGGTGATGCTGCTGGTCGCCGTGTTGGCCGGTGTCTACGACGCCACGCGCTCGATGGCGGCCGACCGCTATCTTGCCACCTCCTGCCTGGACCACTGGTCCCACATCGCGCCCGACAACCTCGCCAAGGTCCGCACGCTCGTGCGCCGCAATGTGGCGCCGGCGGCCTGGGACGCCGGCATCGTCAAGGTGCTGGAACTGCCGGCGTGGGCGCTGTTCGGCGGGGCCGGCCTGCTGCTGGGCTATGCGGGGCGCCGGCGGCGGCGGGTCAATGTGTTTGCCAACTAGCTAGGGCGCCGGCCTGCAGGACGGGCCTATTTCCGCTGCTGCCCACGGCATCGTGAATTTGCGGTGCGAGCGGCCAAACCCCACATTATGCTTCGTCAAAGCCTCACCCACGGGAAGGTGCCGTCATGCTCTTTGCACGCAGGAAAGCCGAGATGCCCGCGCCGGAGACGGCCCTCAAGGGCCGCGCCGAGCCGATCCCGACCGCCAAGACCCACGCCGTCACCCAGCATCCGCTGAAGGGGCCCTATCCGGAGGGCTATGAGCGCGCGATCTTCGGGCTTGGCTGCTTCTGGGGCGCAGAGCGCAAGTTCTGGCAGATGGGCGATGGCATATGGGTGACCGCGGCCGGCTATGCCGGCGGCTACACGCCCAATCCCACCTACGAGGAGGTGTGCTCGGGCCGCACTGGCCACACCGAGGTGGTGCTGGTGGTCTATGACCCCAAGAAGGTGAGCTATGAGCAGCTTCTGGCGACGTTCTGGGAAAGCCACGACCCGACGCAGGGTATGCGGCAGGGCAATGACGTAGGCACGCAGTACCGCTCGGCAATCTACACGACCACGCCGGCGCAGGCGCGCGCGGCGGAAGCCTCAAAGGCGGCCTATCAGAAGGTGCTGTCCGCCAACGGCTATGGGCCGATCACGACCGAGATCGCCGAGGCCCCGGAGTTCTATTTCGCCGAGGACTACCACCAGCAGTATCTGATCAAAGTGCCGCATGGCTATTGTGGGCTCGGCGGCACGGGCTTGAGCTGTCCGATCGGGACCGGCATCAAAGCCGAAGCGTAAGGGAAACGCGTAGCGGCGGCGCGGCTCAGGCGGCGATGGTGGCGTCGGCGATGACGCGGTTGCGGCCGGCGCACTTGGCTTCGTACAGATTCTCGTCCGCGCGCTGGATCAGGCGCTCGGCGTCGTCCTGCTCGCCAAGCTGGGCGATGCCGAACGAGGCCGTGACCTTGCCGATCTTCTCGCCGCTCTCGTTCAGCACCAGCTCCTTGGCTTCGAGCTGGCGGCGCATGCGCTCCGTCAGGTCGAGGGCGGCGTCGAGACGGGTTTTCGGCAGGATGACGGCAAACTCCTCGCCGCCGAAGCGGGCGACGGTGTCGAAGCTCTGCACGCACTCGGTGAGCACGCCGGCGAACATCTTCAAGATCTCGTCGCCGACCAGGTGACCGAATGCGTCATTCACCTGCTTGAAGTTGTCGAGGTCGCCCAGGACTAGGCACAGCGAGGTGCCGCTGTTGCGGGCGTCGGTGATCTCGCGCGCCAGGCTCTCGTCGAAGCCGCGGCGGTTGCTGAGCGCGGTCAGGGCATCGCGCATGCCCATCTCCTGCGCCTCGGCGAGCGTGGAATGCAGCTTCTCGATCTGCGCGCGCGACTGCTCGAGGCTGGACTTGAGCTCGGCCGCCTCCTGCTGCATGCGCGCGTTGGCTGAGATCAGGAACTTGACGATGATGCCGACCTCTTCGCGGCTGGCGATGGTCGGCAGGCTGTTGCTGGCCTGGGCCAGCGAGACAGAGTAGGCGTCGCCCGCCTGGATGTAGGACTGCACCAGCTTGAGGATGGCGGCGGCTTCGGCATCGAGCTTCAGGGCGGTGGCCTCGAACTCGACCGGCTTGGCGGCGGCGTGCGAGACGGCGGCGCTGTGCCCGAGGCTGCGCCACGCCAGCAGACCACCACCGAGGAGGCTGACGCCGGTGATGCCGGTGAGCAGCAGTTCGGCCGGCGACGGTCCGAGATTGCAGAAGTCGAAGGCCACGCGCAGTCCCCGCCTTTACCTGGTACGCCGTAAAATTCGGGCCAAATCGGGCACGCGCGTCCACGCCGTCCGCCTGCGCGACCGGCGCACGCCAACGCCCGGCAGCAAACTGCGAACGCTGGAACGCTCCCCTCTTGGCGGAACGCATAGTGCACCCCATTCGCTCAGATCTGGTTAATGCCGGGGCGCGGTTCCTCGGATTGCATTGGCAAGGCTTTCCGACGCCCTGCGCGACGGCCGCGGGGAACCCAGGGACATGTCGCCAGTTGGCGACACATGGTGCCCCCCTGGCTTCACCTGCTGTCGCTCGCCGCCCTGGGCCTGGGGCTCGCCTCTGCCGGAGGGATGGCGCTGCACGAGATCCGCCGGCCGCAGCGCATGTGGATCATGAATCTCGTGTGGCCGATTTCGGGGCTTTACGCCGGGCCGATCGCGGTGTGGGCGTATTGGCGATACGGCCTGCTCAGCGCGCGGAATGGAATGGACGTCGCCAGGCAGCGCGAGGCTAAGCGGCTTGGAACGGAGCACACCCCCTTTCCAGCCATGGTGGGCAAGGCCGCGGCGCACTGCGGCAGCGGCTGCACGCTCGGCGATCTGGCCGCGGAATGGCTGGCGTTCACGTTTCCGGTCGTCGCTGTGTGGTTCGGGCACGGCTCGATCTTTGCCGAGAAGGTGTTTGCGATCTGGATCCTCGACTATATTTTTGCTTTCTCACTCGGCATCGTTTTTCAATATTTTACGATCGCGCCTATGCGGAACCTGTCGGTCGGCCAGGGCGTCCGGGCAGCGGTCAAGGCGGATGCTCTATCGCTCACGGCGTGGCAGATCGGCATGTACGGCTTCATGGCGGCGGCGCAGTTCTATTTGTTTCGAACACTGCTCGGCATCCCCCTCGAAGTGAGCACCCCGGAATTCTGGTTCATGATGCAGATGGCCATGATCGCCGGCTTCCTGACCAGCTATCCCGTGAATTGGTGGCTGCTAAAATCCGGCGTGAAAGAAAAGATGTGAGCGCAGACCGCGCGTATATATCCGCCGGCGCATCACATGATCTCGTAAGGGAGGGACGGCATGGCGAGGCAGACGGTCTGGTGCGGCGCGGCGGCGGGCGGCCGCTTCGGCGCTGCCCTGTTCGCGCTTCTGGTGGTGGCATCTCCGGCCTGGGCTGCGCCGTGCGGCCACGGCTCTGGCGGCTTCGATCGCTGGCTGTCCGCCTTCCGCCAGGAAGCGGCGGCGAAGGGCATCAAGCCGGCAACGCTCTCTGCGGGTCTCGCCGACGTGTCGTATGATCCGCGCGTCATCCGGCTCGACCGCTCGCAGCACTCCTTCAAGCTGAGCTTCGAGGCATTCTATGCGAGGCGCGTCTCCAACGCGCTGATCCGCCGGGGCCAGTCCATGATCCAGCGGCATCGCGGGCTGTTCAACCGCATCGAGCAGCGCTTCGGCGTCCCGGCACCGGTGCTGGTGTCGATCTGGGGGCTGGAGACCAACTACGGCGCCGACCGGGGCCAGAACATGTCGATCATCCGCTCGCTGGCGACGCTGGCCTACGACTGCCGGCGCTCCGATTTCTTCACCAACGAACTGATCAACGCG
>DASZQG010000222.1:0-2578 GCA_035550075.1 Hyphomicrobiaceae bacterium
CGGGGGTCAGAACCGGTAGGTCATGCCCGCATACATCGACAACGGCTCGCCGGGGGACAGGATCGCGGCGTTGGCCGGCGCGATGTCCATCACGCTGGTGCGGGCGATGTAGTTCTCGTTCGTGAGGTTGCGCAGCTCGGCGTACACCTCCCACTGTTTGCGGGCGACGCCGGCGCGCAGGCCCAGCAAGGCATAGGAATCGACCTTGTAGGTGTTGCTGAAATCCGCGTAGCGCTCGCCGACGAAGTCGAACGTCGGGCCGGCGAAGAAGCCGTTCGCGTTCCGGTACAGCACTTCGCCCCTCACCGCGTAGTCCGGCGCGGCAGGCAGCTTGTTGTCGCCGTAGTACGGGTCGCCGTCGAAGCGGAAGTGGTTGAGCGTCAGGCTGACCAGCGGTTCGATGCGATGGCCGCCACCCAGCGGGAAGCTCGCCCCGAGCAGGGCCTCGATGCCGGCGTGGATGGTCGAATCCACGTTCGCCGTCAGGCTATCGCCCGTGCCGGGGGCCGCGGGATTGTCGATCGACAGGATCTCGTCGCGCAGCTTGCCGTAGTAACCCGAGACCTCCCAGCGCCACAGGGTGCCCCCCGACTCCCGCGTGCCGCGGGTTCCCAGCTCGAGGACCGTGCCGCGCATGGCGTCGAGCACCTGGTTGCTGCCGCTCGCCTCGTCGTCGATCTGGTAGGTCGTGGGCGCTTCGTACAGCCGGCTGATGTTGGCGTACAGGTCCGCGGTGGGCGTCAGGTGATAAATCAGCCCGGCGCGGGGGTTGATGCTGTCGTAGTCCCCCGACGGGTTGCGCGTGGCCACCCCCGTGGCCGGATCGACGTTGCGCACCTCGCGGCTGCCGGAGAAGGCCTGGGCGCCGTACACGGCGGTCCAGCGCGGCGCGAAATGCCAGCGGTCCATGACATAGAGCGCGGCGCTGTCCGCGCTGTTGTCGACGAGGGCCATCAGGCCGGCCTGGTAGCCGCCGTTGTTGCCGTAATTGCCCCCCTCCACCTCGGTCTGCCCATAGGTGATCCCGGCCAGCAGGTCGTGGTCGCCCACGCGCAGGTCGTAGCGCACCGCGGCGCCGAGGTTGCGCTGCTCGGTGTCGATCAGCAGGCTGAAGAACGGGCTCTGCACGATCGGGTGGTAGAGCTGCTGGGTCTCGTAGGACAGCCCCACGGAGATGCGGCTGTCCGCGTCGATCTCGAAGGTGGTCTTGTTGGCGAAGCGCCAGGTCTCCACGTTCCACTGGTAGTTGCCCAGCACGGCATCGGCGGAGGCCTGTTCCGGGTCCGCCTCCCACTGGCCGCGGGTCAGCGTGCCCGGGAGTTCCTCGTTGTTCTGGACGTAGGTGAAGTAGAAGCGGGTCTTCACCGATTCATTGATCTGCCAGCCGCCGTTGGCGTAGACGCTCTCGCGCTCCTGCTCGTTGTGGTCGCGGTAGCCTTCGCGTTGCCTGGCCTCGACGGTGACGAGCCCGTCGAAACTGCCAGAGACCATGCCGCCCGTCAACCGCCCCTGCGCCTGGCCGAAGCTGCCCGCATTGAGCATCAGTTCCACCGCCGGGGAATCGAGCGCGGTGCGCGACACGAAGTCGATGGCCCCGCCCAGCGTGGTGGCGCCATAGGTGAGCGCGTTGGCGCCGCGCGCCACGATCACGTGCCGCGCGGTCAGCGGATCGACGAAGCGGTTGTGGTTGTTGCCGTCCGCGGCCGTCACCGGCAGGCCGTCCTGGAGCAGCATGACGCCGTTGCCGTCGTAGTCCGCCGAATCGAGGTTGGAGCCGCGGATGGAGATGAACGTGGCGTCGGAGCCCGATGCGCTCGTGGACCATACGCCGGGCACGTAGCGCAGCATGTCGGCCACGTTCGACACGTTGCGCTCCTGCAGCTCCTCCGTCTCGACCAGCGTCACGCCGCCCGGGACCCGGGCCTGCTCCGCCTTCAACTCCTGCGCGGCTTGGGCGGCCGGGCTCGAAGCGCTGACCACCACCTCGGGCGCCTGCAGCGGCTCCGGGTCTTGCGCCAGCGCAGCGCCGCAGCCGAAGGCGGCCACCAGCGCGATCGTGCAGCGCGCCGACATGGCGCGCGGGCCGCCGAAGGCCTGCCCGATTTCCAGCGGGATCCGGCGAATCTTCATGTTCTTCATCTCGATGTTCCTTGTTCCAGGGTGGACGCGCGCCGCGGCCATGCGCCGCGCCCCATGCCTGGGCGGCGTGACCGGATTCGCGACGGGCTCGCGCGTGTGCGAGCGGAGCCGGCCCCTCGGGGCCGGGATCGTTCAGGCTTGGGTCAGGAACGGCGAGGGGGGAGCGTGCGAGGGGTTGGCGTCGCGGAAGACGAGCGCCGCCGGTGGCGCGTCCGCCTGGAAGACGTACGCCTGCGTGAAGTCGATCGGCCGCGGCGGGTTGGGAAGCGCCGCATCGACGATCGAGTGCAGGTGCTGGAGCTGCTGCAGGTAGGGGCAATGCTTCTGGGGCGTGTGCGTGCCCCCCAGCGGGCTCTGCGAGGCGTCGACCGCGATCCGCTTGACGCCGGCGGCGCTGCAGATCTCGACCCAGGCCTTGCCCGCGAAAGCGGGCATGGCG
>DASZQG010000223.1:0-73699 GCA_035550075.1 Hyphomicrobiaceae bacterium
GGTGCGCGAGTGGAACGTAGCAAGCCTTGCCCGGCGCTACAGCCAGCGAGAACCCGACGAACTCCGCCTGCATAGCGTCCAGGCTGGTGGTCTCGAGGTCGAACGCGACCCGCCCGGCCGCGCGCGCCTCTTCCACCCAAGCCTCGAGGCGAGACAGCTCGACGACTGTTTCATAGCCCGATCGATCGATCTTCTGCCCCTTCAATGCGTTGATTGCGGCGATTGCGGCTGCCTGCGGTGTCGCCGCTGCCGGCGTGGACTTGCCGGCTTTCTCTGTTCGCGCCGGTTTCGCGCTGTGCACCGGGCCCGGGCTTGCGGGGCGCTCAACTGGCGGCGGCGCCTCCTTGCCGAGTCCGTCGGCAATACGCTTGGTCAGGGTGGCGAATTCCATCTCACGCAGGAAGCCGAGCAGCTTCTGCGAATCCGGCTCCTGCACGCCCAGCCGGTCGATGGGCACCGCAAGCGGCACGTCATCCTTCAGCTTGACCAAATCGAGCGACAGCCGCGCCTGAATCGCAAACTCGATCAGTCGCTCGCGCCGTTTCTGCTGCTTGATCTCGCCGGCGCGCTCGAGCAGCGATTCCAGATCACCGTATTCGTTGATGAGTTCAGCCGCCGTCTTCACACCTATGCCCGGCACACCTGGAACATTATCCGTCGCATCACCGGCAAGCGCCTGCACATCTGCGACCTTTTCCGGGATCACCCCGAACCTCTCACGCACCTGGTCGGGCCCGATGCTGCGGTTTTTCATGGTATCCAGCATGGACACGCCAGGCCGGATCAGTTGCATGAGGTCTTTGTCGGAGGAGACAATGGTCACATCGCCGCCGTCGCTGAGGGCCGCCTTTGTATAGGTGGCGATGAGATCGTCGGCCTCGAAACCGTCCTGCTCGACGCAGGCGATATTGAAGGCCTTCACCGCATCGCGAATGAGCGGGAACTGCGGCACGAGCTCTTCGGGCGCGGGCGGCCGGTGCGCCTTATAATCCTTGTAGATCTCGTTGCGGAAGGTCTTCTCGCTGGCATCAAAGATCACCGCGATATGCGTTGGCCCACTCGACTTGCGCGAATCCTGCAGCAGCTTCCACAGCATGGCGCAGAACCCATGCACTGCGCCGACCGGCAAGCCGTCGGAGGGACGCGTCAGCGGGGGCAGCGCGTGAAAGGCCCGGAAAATGTAGCCCGAGCCATCTATCAGATAGACGTGGCTGCCCTTGGCGACCGGCACGGGATCGCCGTCGGGCACAGAGCATGCCGCCACCGGCCGCGGCGACCGCGTCTGTTTTGGAGGGGAGATGGCCATGCGTCGCAATATAGGGCGGCAGCGCCGATTGTCAGCCCGGATCGGCCGTTCATTCACGCTCGTCTGGCATTCGGAAAACAGTCCGTTGAAGCAAAATAAGGCTTGATGTCGAGAAGTGGCGTCCCGTCGACACAATCGATGTTTCGCACTGTCACCATTGCACCCTCCACGGAGACGAGTTCAACCACGGCCAGGGCAATCGGATTTGGCCGCACCGGCGAGCGCAAAGCGAAGGTCCCGCGCGCTTGGCCCAGATGCCGGGGGACCTGCTCGATCAGATCGCGCCGCGCCTGGTGCATCCAGTACAGCAGAATCGCGTGTGAATAGAGCGCCAGATCCTTCAGGCCGGGCGCATAACGCGAGTCAAGCACCACCTGCCCGACGTCCCGCGTTTGAGCCGTGTTTTTGGGACAGTCGTCGCGGGTCTTGAACGGCGTGCGGATGCGCCCGATGAAATACAGCCCGGCGTCGAAGGTGGCCGGTAGCTCGATTTTGACCTCGCCCTGGCGCACATCGCTGGCATCGGTCATGGAAAAAGCCTCGCTGGTGGTGGCGCTGGCCACAACGGACGCGCCGTTTGCCGGCCCGGACCAAATGGAGTATCACACGGGCCGAACGCAAGCACCCGTAGCTCAGCTGGATAGAGTGTCGCCCTCCGAAGGCGAAGGTCACAGGTTCGAATCCTGTCGGGTGCGCCAACCCATCACGCCCCCTCACCTTCCGCGGCAAATGCGAATGCGCGCCGCCGGCGCGAACGGATTCAAACACCTCGGCGGCTGAATATCAGATGGGTCACAGACGAGGCCATCTCGGCATGAGAACCTCATCGCGACCTATCCCCTCGGATATTCGAGCTGCATGGCCACCATCTTGGTCGTGCCTTCGCCGTATCGCTTGGCGATCGCCCGGAGGCTCCGGTCCAGAGCGGCTGTCGGTGGCTGGTCGGGGAAGATAGAAACGATCTGGTCTTTCGGCCAGTTCTCCGTAGTGCGGCCGGGAAGGATGCGGACGCCGTTGGCCGTAACGATGGCCGACTTCGACGCAGCGAAGGTGACCGCCTTGGATCGGTAGGTCCGCGACCAGGCATCGGCGACCAGTGCCAGCGAGACCTCGTCGATACCCGGCTTGAGGGAAATGCCCAACTCGTCGCGGCTCCAGAAGGCGAGCACGTTGCCCAGAGCCGTGCTGGCGAAACCGCGGGTGAACCTGAATGCCTTGCTCGCATGTCGCGCGTCCCAGCGGTCGACGCCGAGTCGGTGGGCCACGGCCTCGGCCTTTTCGCGGCCGGCGATGGCCTCGATCAGGGTCAGCATCATGGGGATCGATGCCGTGATGCCGGTGGTCGTCGCGACGTTTCCGTCGATCACGAAGCGCCGGTCCGCTACGTATTCGATCGCGGGGCTGCGCCCAAGCAGCTCCTTCAGATAATACCAGTGCGTCGTGGCACGCCTGCCGTCGAGCAGGCCCGATGCACCGACGACCTTGGCCCCGGCGCAGACCCCGATGACGACGGCGCCCTTGGCGGATTGCTGCCGCAGCCACGCCAATACCGCGGGGTCGTCGTCCCGGCTCATCGCCGGCACAATCACATAGTCCGCCCCGTCCGGATGGGCGGCATCGAAGGCGGAAGTGGTGGTATCCGGCTCAACGGCGTTGAGCGCAGGGTATAGGTGCACCGGACCCGGACCCGTCGCCACCATCTGCACATCGGCAACATCCGCGCGTCGCAGGATGCCGGTTGGCACGACATAGTCGGTCGTCTCGGTCGCGTCGTTGAGACCAATGACGGCGATGACTGGCCGCTGATGCTTGGGCGGCCGTAGCGCCTTCAGCATGGCCGACCTCTCGGCCTCGGAAACAGGCGGCGGAGAGGCCGCAAGGTCGGGCGGCAGCGTCGCCAGCCAGATTGCGAAGGCGCCCGCCCCGATGATGACAGCGCCGATGAGCCCCCATGCGGCGACCGTGCGCTTCCTCACTTTTTTCTCCTTGATAAGCCACAGGTTGACTGAAACTAGCGTGGAACAGATGGTGGCTAAAATGACATAAATCGAGCAAAATCTGCCATGTCGCGCAACCTCGCCATCGTCGTGCATCCGGGCTTCCAGCTTCTCGACGCCGCCGGGCCAACCGCAGCCTTCGAGATGGCGGAGCGCTTCCGACCGGGCAGCTACCAGCTGACGATCATGGCGCCCGGCATCTCCCGCTCGTCGGCGCGCGTGGAAAGTTCCTCGGGTCTCTGCCTCGAGGCCCAGCCTTTGCGCGATGGCACATTCGACACCGTTCTCGTTTCTGGGGGCGAGATCACCCGCTCCGTGGCGGCAGCGCAGCAGATCACCGTCTGGTTGAGGGGCGTGACGGCGCGGCGCATCGCCAGCGTCTGCTCCGGAGCCTTCCTGCTCGCGCAGGCTGGCCTGCTCGACGGCAAGCGGGTCACCACCCACTGGGACAGCACGGAGCAGCTCGCGCGCAGGTACCCGGCGGTGAAGCTGGACGCTGAGCGCATCTTCATTCGGGACGGTGACATCTGGACGTCGGCGGGCATCTCTGCGGGTATCGACCTGGCGCTTGCCCTGATCGAGGACGATCTCGGCCCCGACCTCGGGCGGCGCGTAGCGCAGCAGCTCGTCGTTCACCAGCGCAGGCCAGGCGGACAGTCCCAGTTCTCGGCACTGGTCGAGCTCGGTGGGCGGACCGGCCGCTTCGCCGAGTTGATCGACTGGATGCGCACGCACCTTGCCGAACGGCTCACTGTTGAGCGCCTCTCCGAACACGCGGCAATGAGCCCGCGCAACTTCGCCCGCGCCTTCACGGCCGAGACCGGGACGACGCCCGCCAAGGCCATGGAGCGCCTGCGTCTCGAAACGGCCCGAACTGCCGTTGAAACCGGCCACGAGTCTCTCGAGCGCATCGCAGAGGCCACCGGCTTCGGCGATCCCGGCCGCATGCGTCGCGCCTTCCTGCGACGACTTGGTCAGCCGCCGCAGGCGTTGCGACGAGCCCGGACCAGGGCGCCCGTCGCCGGTATCCGCTACGAAGCGCTGCGCGACGGCGACCAGCCACATCGCATGGGCGGCGTGCAGCGGCGATCGACCTGACTCGCTTGCACATGAGGGGATTCGGGCGGGCCCGGCATCTCGCCAAGCATAGAGAGCGACGCGCGGGTGATCACACGGAGCGCCGCATCAGCAGAAGCCCGGTGCGCCCGCTGCGATTGATGCGCAAACGGTGGCAAACTAGGGTCCGATGTAGACTGAGGGTAAAGGGCGCGCCATGGATGCGGATGTCATTGTCGTCGGGGCCGGACTGGCCGGTCTGGTTGCCACCGCAGAGCTCGCCGACGCGGGCCGCAAAGTCATTCTGCTCGACCAGGAGCCCGAGCAATCCCTGGGCGGCCAGGCGTTTTGGTCGTTCGGCGGGTTGTTTTTCGTGGACTCCCCCGAGCAGAGACGCATGCGCATCCGCGACTCGCACGACCTCGCCCTGCAGGACTGGATGGGCACGGCCGCCTTCGACCGCGAGGAAGATCATTGGCCGCGTCGCTGGGCGGAAGCCTATGTCGCATTCGCCGCCGGCGAGAAGCGGGCCTGGCTGCATGCACAGGGCCTGCGCTGGTTTCCCATCGTCGGGTGGGCCGAGCGCGGCGGCTACGGCGCCATCGGACATGGCAATTCGGTGCCCCGCTTCCATGTGACCTGGGGCACCGGGCCCGGTGTGATCGCGCCGTTTGTGCGACGCGTGCGTGAGGCGGTCGAACGCGGGCTCGTGACTTTGAAGTTCCGCCACCGGGTCAATCAGCTCACCCGCTCCGCCGGTACCCTCGATGGCGTGGCCGGTGACGTTCTCGAAGCTAGCCACGTACCGCGCGGCCAGCCCAGTACGCGCACGGTCACCGGCAGCTTCGCATTTACGGCACAGGCGATCATCATCACCTCCGGCGGCATCGGCGCCAACCGCGACCTAGTGCGCAAGAACTGGCCGAACAGCTTGGGCGCTCCGCCTCGGCGCATGATCTGCGGCGTGCCCGATCACGTGGATGGCCGCATGCTGGCGATCATGGAGGCTGCCGGCGGCCGCATCATTAATCCGGACCGCATGTGGCACTACGTGGAGGGCATCCACAACTGGGACCCGATGTGGACGGACCACGCGATCCGTATCCTGCCGGGCCCATCCTCGCTGTGGCTCGACGCGCGTGGCCGCCGTCTGCCGGTGCCGCTGTTTCCCGGCTTCGACACCCTCGGAACGCTCAAGCACATCATGGCGACGGGTTTCGACTACTCGTGGTTCGTGCTGACGCGCAAGATCATCGAGAAGGAATTCGCCCTCTCAGGTTCAGAGCAGAATCCCGACCTCACCGGCGGCAGCTGGCGAGGCGTGCTGCAGCGGGTGCGCGCGGGCATCCCGCCGCCGGTCAAGGCCTTCATGGACAAGGGCGTCGATTTCATTGTCGAGGCGCGGCTGGCCGACCTTACCCGCCGGATGAACGAGCTGACCGGCGATAATCTGATCGACGCCGCAGCGCTAGAGGCCGAGATTGTCGCCCGCGATCGGGAACTCGACAACGCTTACTGCAAGGACATGCAGATCGTCGCCATTCGCGGCGCGCGCCAATACCTCGGCGATAAGCTGATCCGCACGGCGCGTCCCCACAAGCTCCTTGATCCTGCAGCCGGACCGTTGATCGCGGTGCGGCTCAACATCCTCACACGCAAAACGCTGGGCGGACTGCAAACGGACCTTGCCGGCCGCGTGCTGCAGCCTGACGGCCAGCCGCTCGGCAACGTCTACGCGGCGGGAGAGGTGGCGGGCTTCGGTGGCGGCGGCATGCACGGCTACCGCGCGCTGGAAGGTACCTTCCTCGGCGGATGCCTGTTTTCGGGCCGCGTTGCAGGCCGCGCCGCGGCAGGAGCGGTGGGTTAGCGGTGGTTAGGGTGAGCTAGTTCGCAAATCGGAACAGCATCACATCGCCGTCGCGCACCACATACTCCTTGCCCTCCAGGCGCATCTTTCCAGCCTGCTTGGCACCCAACTCGCCACCGCAGGCGACATAGTCCTCGAAGGCAATCGTCTCCGCGCGGATGAAACCCTTCTCGAAATCGGTATGTATGGCACCCGCCGCCTTCGGCGCCTTCGAGCCAGCGGGTACCGTCCACGCGCGCGCCTCTTTCGGACCGGCGGTGAAGAACGTGATCAGATCGAGGATGCGATAGCCCTCGCGGATCAACGAATTGAGGCCGGGCTCTTTCAGCCCCAGGTGCTGCAGGTATTCGGCACGCTCCTCGGGCGCGAGACCTGCGAGCTCGGCTTCGATCTTCGCCGAAATCACCACGCAACCTGCGCCTTCGGCCTGCGCCCGCTTCTCGACCTGGCGCGACAGGTCGTTGCCGCCGATGCCCCCTTCGTCGACGTTGCAAACATAGAGTACCGGCTTCGCGGTAAGGAGCTGCAGCAGGCGGTACGGCCGCTCCTCCTCCGCCGTCAGTTGCGCAAACCGGGCCGGTTTACCCGCGCGCAGCAGGTCCAGCGCTTTGTCGATCACCGCCACCTGCGCTTTTGCCTCCTTGTCGCCGGAGGTGGCCTTTTTTGCGAGCGGTTCGCGGCGGCGCTCGAGGCTTTCCAGATCCGCCAGCATCAGCTCGGTCTCCACCGTCTCCGCATCGGCGATCGGATCGATCCGCCCTTCCACGTGCGTGACGTCGGCGTCCTCGAAGCAGCGCAGCACGTAGGCGACCGCATCGACCTCGCGAATATGAGAAAGGAACTGATTGCCGAGGCCCTCGCCTTTCGACGCGCCGCGCACCAGGCCAGCGATGTCGACGAAGGTCAGTCGCGTCGGCACGACAGCCGCGGACTTGGCGATTCTTGCCAGCGTCTCGAGACGCGAATCCGGCACGCCAACATCACCGACGTTGGGTTCGATGGTGCAAAAGGGATAGTTCGCGGCTTCCGCGGCCGCCGTCTGAGTCAGAGCGTTGAAGAGCGTGGATTTGCCGACGTTCGGCAATCCCACGATGCCGCATTTGAATCCCATGGGTCAGTGATCCCGGCGGCCCTTCAGCCATTTTTTGAGGTTATCGGCGAGCGCGCTCGCCCGCTTGGCGTTGCGTTCCCCAGCGGGGTGCGCACTGGCGATCGTTCTCGTAGCGCGCGGCTGAGCTTTTGGCGTGTCCTCGGGCGTTGCGTCCTGCTGCTTCGTGCGGGCGTCGCCGTGCAAGGCCCGCGCGACGTCCGTGAGGAAACGGGCGTCGTCTCCTGCCGCGAGCCGACCGCAGGCATCCGCGATGGCATCGAGCATTGGTCCGAGCCAGGCAAGGTCGGCCCTGGCAAAGTCATGCAGCACGTAGCCGTGCACAAGCTCCTTGCTGCCCGGGTGGCCGACGCCAATGCGCACCCGACCGTACTCGTTTCCCATGTGCGCGCTGATCGACCGCAGGCCATTGTGACCGGCGTTACCGCCACCGACCTTCACCTTGAGTTTGCCCGGCGCCAGGTCGATCTCGTCGTGGAAAACGAACACGTCGCCCGGGGAGAGCTTCAGGTAGCGCTGGGCCTCGGCCACGGATTGTCCGCTGTCGTTCATATAGGTCTGAGGTTTGAGCAGCGTGACGCGCCGGCCGCTGATCAGGCCTTCGCACATCAGCCCGTGAAAGCGCTTGCGCCAGGCACCGAGGCGGTGCCGCTCCGCGATGCGATCGAGCGCCATGAACCCGACGTTGTGCCGGTGCCGGGCGTAGCTGCTGCCCGGGTTGCCGAGCCCGACGAAGAGTTTCATTGCCAAACGCCCATCGAGCCTGCCCTCAGCAGGCGTGCGACGCGCCCCTTACTTCTTGCCCTTGTCGGCGGCGGGTTTGGCTGCGCCCTTGCCCGCAGGTGCCTCCTTGCCGCCGGCAGCGGGAGCCTTGCCACCGGACCCCGCAGCGGTCTTTCCATCTGCCGGTGCAGCAGCCGCGGCCGCTGCGCCCTCGGCGCCTTCCGCAGGAACTGCACCTTCCGCGGCGACCGCGGCCTCGGCCGTCGGCGTCGTCTCTTCCTCGATCTTGTGCCCGGCAATGGTGGCAACCGTGAAATCGCGGTTTTGAATGGTGGGCCGCACGCCTTCAGGCATCTTCACCGCCGAAATGTGCACCGACCGCCCGATCTCGAGACCGTCGAGGTCGAACTCGAAATACTCGGGGATCGCATCCGCAGGCGCGATCACTTCGACCTCGTGGCGCACGATGTTGAGAACGCCCCCGCGCTTGAGGCCTGGCGACGAACCTTGATTGATAAAGCGCACCGGGACGTTGACCCGGATACGCGCGCCGGGTCCCACGCGCTGGAAGTCGACATGCACCGGCATATCCTTCACCGGATCAACCTGAACGTCGCGCGGGATCACGCGGGTTTTCTTGCCATCGAGGTCGAGGTCGAAAATCGTCGACAGGAACTTGCCCTTGGCGACGATCAGGCTCAGCTCCTTGAAATCAACCGCAATGTTCTGCGGATCGGCGCTGTCGCCGTAAAGGACGCCCGGAACCCGGCCTTCGCGGCGCACCGCGCGTGAGCCGCCCGTGCCCGAGCGCGGCCGCACGGAAGCCTTGATCTCGGTCACATGAGCCATGATGCAAACTCCTCGTGGAAAACCGGTCCGCTCTGTGGCGAGCGGAACACGGCTGGCGCGTTATAGCGGCGTCACCAGCCCTGCGCAATGGCGGCAGAACCGCTCACGTTTTGGCCGGATCGATCCAGTTGTAGAGGGCCAGCCCGCCGTCGACGGGCAGCACGGCGCCGGTGACGTACCCGCAACAGCGATTGTCCAGAAGGGCCAGCGCGGCGTCCGCCATATCCTGGGCAGCGCCCAGGCGACCGAGCGGGATCCGGCCCGAAAAATCATAGGCAGCGGCGTTGAACCCCCCGCCGGGCACCGCTCCCGGCGCCAGCCCGTTGACGCGGATGCCGTGCGAGCCTAGCGCGCGGGCCAGTTCCTTCACAAGCATGGTCTGGGCGGCCTTAGATGCCGCATAGTGCGGCAGGTTGCGCGGCGTGCCGGCATGCAGCGACGTAATGAACAGCATGCGTCCTTTGAGGCCTTTGGCGACCATGCGGCGCGCCAGTTCCTGCGCGAGGAAGAAGCCCGAGCGGACATTGGTGTTGAGCATCGCGTCGAAAGTCGTTTCTGACACGGCCAGGACCGTATCGCTCTCGCGCCGGGGCGGGCATGCGGAATGGACAAAGATCGAGACCGCGCGTTCGCCGTCGCCGGGGAGCGCCACGCGCCAGCCCTCGCCGGTCGCAAGGTCAGCCGTCACGGGCTCGGCGGCACCGCCGGCTGCCAGGATGCCGTTCACCGTCTCCGCGTTTCTTCCAGCGTCGATGTCAACGCAGCGCACGTTGGCGCCTTCTCGCGCAAGCGCCTCGGCAATAGCCCGGCCTATGTTGGAAGCAGATCCCGTGACCAGCGCATGCTCGCCTGCGAATAGGCCCTGCGCGCCTAGTGGGGCCATCATTTCTTGCGGAACCGATCGAGCTGAACGACCTTCGCGTCGTTGGCCGGAGTATCCGGCTGCTCGTTCTTGGAGCGGACGACCCGCGGCTTCGGCTGTAGCCGAGACGGCTCGCCGCTTTCATCCTTTTCTGCACGGGGCCTGCGGACGCGCGGTGGCTTCTTCTCCGACCCACCGCCCGCCAGTGCCTTCGCAGCAGTCGCGCCGGCTTTGGTCTTTTCGCCTGACGTTAGCTCGGCAGGTGCTCCCTGCGGCCGCGTACTGCCAAGCTGGCGGGTGGTCTCGCCCTCCGCACCGCCTTCCTCGAACTGCAGACCGTAGGGCACGCTCGGGTCGAAGAAAACCTTGATGGCAGCGAACGGCACGATCACCCGCTCGGCGATGCCATCGAAACTCAGATTCACCTCGAAACGATCCTCGTTGACCACGAGGTCCCAGAAGCGGTGCTGCAGCACCACTGTCATCTCCTCCGGATACTTTTCTTTGAGACGTTTGGAGATGACGACGCCTGGCACTTCGGTGCTGAAGGCGATGTAGAAATGGTGCTGCCCCGGCAAACGTCCGGTCTTGGCCACTCCGGCCAGCACGGTGCGCACCATGCCGCGCAGAGCGCTCTGCACCATGTTGGCGTAGTCGATGTGGTGTTCGCCCGTCATTCTCAACAAAACACCACGGGTGTCGCCGTGGCGCAAGGAAGTGGAGGGCTTCTGTTGCCCGGTGCCCTCCGAAACCGCGCCTGGCGTGGCTAGACGCCAGGGCTTGAAGTTTAGGCTTTTCGCGCCGCGTTACGCAGCGAGAGCGGCCTCAGCATAGTTGTCATTCGCAACTATTCTGTTGACCCGATAACGGCGGTATCATGCCGAGCGAAAGAGCACCCTTTACACTCTCGTCGATCCTAGTTCGCCCCCACCGCAGCGGTCGGCGGCATGCCGGCCGCTAGGGTGGAGGCGCCGGGTACTGCCCCCGGGTCCGATGAGCTTATTGCGATGTCCGTTTATCGCCATAGCCGGACGAATCCGGCGCCCTTAATATAGGGAACCGGATCGTTAAAAAAAAGCTTCACCAACAGGCGTCACCGGGTCCCGGTCAAGAACCCTTGGAAAAGCAAAATCGCAGCGAGGCGGAGTGGCAGTAGAACAGCAGGTTGGCGAAGCATCGGTATTGGGCATTTTTCGCGGACCTGCCGCCTATGTCGCGCGTACCCCCTGGGGGCCGTTCTCGGCCCTGCTGGCTGCCATCATCATTGTGGCGCTGGGGATTATCAGCGGTCTGCTGCTCATCTTTTGGGGTGGGATCACGCCGGCGCCACCCAGCTCCAGTGGCCAATGGGACATCAGCACCTTGTTCATCCTGGGCACCTGGCAGGTGACTGTCATCATCCTGGTGCTGCTGGCGAGCGCAAGGGGGGGCGGAACGATCTCGAGCACGCTGGCACTCAGGCCACCGGCCGGCGGCGCTCGCGTGTATGTCATTGCACCCTTGCTCATGCTGGCGCTGCAGGTTGTAGTAGGCATCGTTCAATATAATCTCACGGACCGGGACATCTATGTCGACCTGCGGCCATTCGTAGGCTTTGCTAAGGGCTCGCAATGGCCCCTCGCGCTCGCGATCATTGGACTGGGCGCACCTCTTTCGGAAGAGCTGCTTATCCGTGGATTTCTGCTGTCCGCGCTGGCGCGGTCGCGCCTGGGCTTTGCCGGGGCAGCTTTGGTGACGACCACGATATGGGCCGGCTTGCACGCGGGCTATTCGACCGTCGGCCTTGCCGAGGTCTTCCTGATTGGCCTCTTTTTCTCCTGGCTCCTTTGGCGCACCGGCAGCCTGCGTGTCACGATCTTCTGCCACGCCCTCTACAATTCCCTGGTCCTGCTGACGCTTAGATTTGCAGCGCTGCCCTCAGGCTAGTGGTGTAATTTCGAAGCCCCTGGAATCGCGCTAACTTAGGCGAATGCACCAATACCTCGATCTGATGCGCCGCGTACGCACGCAGGGCGTGCGCAAAACCGACCGCACGGGCACAGGCACGCTCAGCGTATTCGGGCACCAGATGCGCTTCGATCTCAGCGAGGGCTTTCCGCTTGTCACGACCAAGAGGGTGCACCTGAAGTCGATCATTCATGAGCTGATCTGGTTCCTCTCTGGAGACACCGACATCACCTATCTGCGCGCCCACGGCGTCACCATCTGGGATGAATGGGCGCAGGAGGAGTTCTACGCGGCGGACGATCCCCGTGCGAAGCTCGGCCCGGTGCCTGGTCTTGGACCCGTGTACGGCAAGCAATGGCGGTCCTGGGCGGGACCCGACGGCCAAGTCATCGACCAGATTGCCGAGGCGGTCGATACGCTGAAAACCAATCCCGACAGTCGCCGGATCATCGTTACAGCGTGGAACCCGGCCGATATCCCGAAGATGGCCCTGGCGCCCTGCCATTGCCTCTTCCAGTTCTACGTCGTGGAAGGTCGCCTCTCCTGTCAGCTCTATCAGCGATCAGGTGACGTATTCCTCGGTGTCCCCTTCAACATTGCGAGCTACGCGCTTCTGACAATGATGATGGCGCAGGTCACCGGACTGAAGCTCGGAGAATTCGTGCACACGTTCGGCGACGCCCACCTGTACCTCAACCACCTTGATCAGGCCGACCTGCAGCTGACGCGCACTCCCCGGCCGCTGCCGCGCATGTGGCTCAATCCGGAGGTGACGAACATTTTTCGTTTTCGCTACGAGGATTTCGAATTGACCGGTTACGACCCAGCGCCGGCCATCAAGGCACCTGTGGCGGTCTAGACCATGGCGCGCCTCGTGATTGTCGTCGCTGCGGCTGAAAACGGAGTGATCGGCCGGCTCGGACGGTTGCCGTGGCGATTGCCTACCGACCTCAGACAGTTTCGCCGCCTGACACTTGGAAAGCCGGTGATCATGGGGCGCAAGACCTACGACTCGATCGGCAAGCCGCTCGACGGTCGCGAGAATATCGTGCTGACGCGGGCCTCCGGGTTCCACCTTCCTCGCGGGGTGCACAGCACCGCAACGCGCGCTGACGCAATCGCGCTCGGGCAAAAGCTGGCTGCGGCAAGCGGCGCGGACGAAGTTGCGATCATCGGTGGAGCGGACATATTTCGCGCCGCACTGCCGATGGCAGATCGCATCTATTTCACTCTCGTCCACGGCGCCCCGAAGGGTGACGTCACGTTCGGGCCTCTCGACCCCAGCCGCTGGGTGCAAATCGACCGGAAAGCGATGCCGAAAAGCGAAAACGACGACTTCACCGCCGATTTCATCGTGTTCGAGCGGAAGAATTAATCCCGCTCCGCCTTGGCTTGAGGCTTCCACAATCCCCATATAACCAAGCGCTGCAGTAAGTTTGCGCATCCCCCGTGGGGTGCCCTATAAGCGAAACGGCGCGGATCTCCTAAACGAAGGACAGGGTTGGCATTTGCTGCTCCTGGCATACTGCCAAAGCAACATGCCGAGCGTACCCTCCCTATAGCGCCGAACAGGAAGGTTGAATCGGAATGCCTTGGAGCAATCAAAGCGGGGGCGGAGGCCGCAAGGGCGGCGGACCATGGGGACAGGGGCCGGGAAACAACGGCCCGCAGCCGGACCTGGAAGAACTCCTCAAGCGCAGTCAGGACAAGCTGAAGCAGGTGATGCCGGGTGGCGGCTCGGGGTTGCCAGGATCATTCATGTTCCTCGTGGCCGTCGTCGTGGCGGCCATCTTTGCTTTCTACGCTTTCACGTTTCGCGTGAACCCGGATGAGCTTGGCGTCGTCATGCGCTTCGGCGTGCCGACCCGCGCCGAGCCTCCGGGGCTGCACTTCCGTCTGCCGCCGCCGATCGAGGAGGTTCGCCTGCCCAAGGTAACCCGGCAAAACATCATTGAGATCGGCATGCGTTCCGGGGTCGCCACGCGCGGTTTCCCCGGCGGTGTGCGCGATGTCCCAGAAGAGAGCCTCATGCTGACCGGCGACGAAAATATCGTCGACGTCGATTTCGTCGTGTTCTGGCGCATCAGGGACGCCAAGCAATACCTGTTCAATATCCAGAACCCTGAAGTGACCGTGAAGGAAGTGGCCGAGAGTGCCATGCGCGAGGTGGTCGGCCAGTCGAACATTCAGCCGATTCTCACCGAAGCACGTCAAAAGACCGAGCAGGCTGTGCAAAGGCTGATGCAGAGCGTTCTCGATTACTATGGCGCCGGCATTCGTATCGATCAGGTGCAATTGCAGAAGGTCGACCCGCCATCCCAGGTGATCGATGCGTTCCGGGACGTGCAGGCTGCGCGTACCGACAAGGAGCGATTGCAGAACGAAGCTTATGCCTACGCCAATCGGGTCGTGCCCGAGGCCAAGGGTGAGGCGGAGCGGATCCTGCAGGCGGCGATGGCTTACAAGGAGCAAACGGTGGCGGAAGCCAATGGTGAGACGGCACGCTTCCTGAAGGTCTACGACGAATTCAAGAAAGCGCCGGAGATCACGCGCAGACGCATGTATCTGGAAACGATGGAGCGTGTTCTGGGCGGCACCGACAAGATCATCCTCGACAGCAAGAGCGGTCAGAGTGTGGTGCCCTACCTGCCGCTCGACCAACTGCAAAAAGGCAAGGAGGGCAAGTGATGCTTAGAAGCCTTCTTGCCGGCATCGTCGTGATCATCGGCTTGGCCGCCGCAGCCGTCTATTTCTCGCTGTTCGTCGTCCACGTGAACGAGCAGGCGATCGTGCTGGAATTCGGAAAACCCGTTAAAATCATCAACCAGCCGGGCCTTTTCTGGAAGGTGCCCGTGGTGCAGACGGTCGAGTATTTCGACAAACGCATCCTCGATCTCGACAGCGCCGCCCAGGAAGTCACGGCATCCGACCAGAAGCGCCTGATTGTCGATGCGTTCGCCCGTTATCGGATCACCGATCCTCTGCTCTTCTATCAGGCCGTGCGCGACGAACGCATGGTCCGCTCTCGCCTGGGTCCGGTCATGGAATCGGCGCTGCGACGGGTGCTCGGCAGCTCCACCTTCCAGGAGGTGGTGAAGGAAAAGCGCGAGAACCTGATGAAGAACATCGCGCATCAGGTCAACGAGGAGGGCAAGCAGTTCGGGCTCGAGGTGGTGGACGTGCGTATCAAGCGTGTCGACCTGCCCGAGCAGAACTCCAAGAACATCTTCGACCGGATGCGCGCTGAACGTCAGCGGGAAGCTGCCGAATTCCGCGGCGAGGGTACCGGAGCGGCCAACCGCATCAAGGCCGACGCCGACAGGCAGGTCACGATCATCAAAGCGGACGCCATGCGCGACGGTGAACGGCTGCGCGGCGACGGCGATGCCGAGAGGAACCGGATCTATGCGGAGGCCTACTCACGCGATCCGGACTTTTTTGCCTTCTACCGTTCGATGCAGGCCTATGAGCACGGTCTGAAATCCACGGATACCCGCCTTCTGCTTTCACCAGACAGCACGTTCTTCAACTTTTTCAATTCGCCCGATGGGAGTGGAAATCACCCCTTAGTGCAGCCCAAGCGATGAGTGACTTCCTGGTTGCGGTCGGACTCGTGATGGTAATCGAAGGAATGCTGTGGGCTGCGGCGCCGCGGTTGGCGCTGACGCTGCTCACCGCGGCGGCCCACACCCCTGAACACCTTCTGCGCAGGATGGGAGCTGCCGCCGCGGCGGCCGGCGTGCTTGTGGTTTGGCTGGTCAGAGGCTGACGGGTCGGGGTAGCAAGCGGAGCTGCATCCTTTGAGGCCCTAAGCGGCAGGAGAGCGTGGCGATGAGCAGACTCGTTGGATTGGCGCGGTCCTTCGGCAACGGCATGCGTTTCAAGCGCTGGCCCGTAGCCGTCGGCTCGGCACTGACGATTGCCGCGCTGCTCGCCGCGACGTCGCCGGCGTTTCCACAAGCCCACCCGGGGCCGCAGAGCGTTGCGCCGGTCGCAGAAAAGCTGATTGATGCCGTCGTCAACATTTCGACCAGCCAGACCCTGAAAAGCGCTGAAGGCGTACCTGTGCCTAAGGTTCCGAAGGGCGCGCCCTTCGAGGAATTCTTCGACGACTTTTTCAAGAAGAAGGGTGGACGGGCCCAGCCCGACCGGCGGGTCACCTCGCTTGGATCCGGATTCGTGATCGACGGCAAGGAAGGGCTGATCGTCACCAACAATCACGTGATTTCCGACGCCGACGAGATCACCGTGATTTTTCACGACGGCAGCAAGCTCAAGGCCGAGAAGGTCTTGGGCAAGGATACCAAGACCGACCTCGCACTGCTGAAGGTGACGCCGAAGAAGCCACTGGCATCGGTGACGTTCGGTGCCTCCTCCGACCTGAAGGTCGGCGACTGGGTGATGGCGATCGGCAACCCATTTGGTCTCGGCGGCTCGGTCACCGTCGGCATCATCTCGGCCAAGCAGCGTGACATCAACTCCGGTCCTTACGATGAATTCCTGCAGACCGATGCCGCGATCAACAAGGGCAACTCCGGCGGCCCTCTTTTCAACATGGATGGCCAGGTGATCGGCGTGAACACGGCGATCATCTCGCCGACGGGTGGTTCGATCGGCATCGGCTTTGCCGTTCCCTCGGATACTGCAACCGTCGTCATCGATCAGTTGCGCCGGTATGGCGAAACGCGCCGTGGCTGGCTGGGCGTAAAGATCCAATCCATCAGCGAGGACATGGCGGATACCTTCGGGGTGAAGGAAAACACCGGCGCACTGGTTTCCAGTGTCTTCCCAGAAAGCCCCGCGGCTCGCGCCGGTATTCAGGACGGCGACGTCATCCTTCGCTTCGACGGCAAGGACGTCACCACCACGCGCGGCTTGCCACGCCTCGTTGCGCAAACCCCCATTGGCAAAGAGGTCGACATCGAAGTCCTGCGCAAAGGGCAGAGGAAGTTTCTCAAGGTCGCGATTGGTCGCCTGGAGGAAAGTGACAACGCCGCAAAGGCGCCGGAGCCTCCCGCCAAAGGCGGCGCGAACAAGGGTAAAAAGGACAAGCAAGGCAGTTCCCGGCCGCCCGGCTCCTCCCTGATTGGCCTCGTTCTCGCGCCCCTGACCGACGAGCTGCGCGCCAAGTACGGCATAGACAAGAATGTCAACGGCGTCGTGGTGATCGAAGTCGATCCCGCGAGCCCGGCCGCCGGCAAGAACGTCAAGGTCGGAGACGTCATCGCCGAGGTGGCGCAGGAGGGCGTTACCTCGCTGGATGATGTGGTCAGGGGCGTTGAAAAGGCGCGCAAGCGCGGCAGCAGGGCTGTGCTTCTGCGCGTCCAGGACGTCAACGGGGGTTCTCACCTCGTCCCGTGGCCGGTCCGCTGAAGAGCGGAGGTTCCGTGTCCCAGCGCCAGAGCCTTTTCGAGACCATCACCGACGGCATCCCGCCGATCCACCAGGACGGTTATAAATTCCTGGCAATCGGTGCCGCGGTCACCCTGCTTCTGTTCCTGCTGTGGCCGCCGTTGGCCTGGATAGCGGCCCTGATCACGGCCTGGATCGCCTACTTTTTCCGTGACCCCGCGCGGGTGACACCCCTGCGGGACGGCCTCGTGGTGGCTCCTGCCGACGGCTTGATCTGCGCCATCGAGCGCGGGCGACCGCCGATCGAATTGGGGCTGGGTGAGGCCGAGCGGCTGAGGCTGTCCATCTTCCTGTCGATCTTCGATGTCCACATCAACCGCGCGCCCGTGGCGGGCAGAGTTGCCCGCTCCATCTATGTCCCCGGGAGTTTTCTCAACGCCGCCCTGGACAAGGCCAGCGAGGAAAATGAGCGTGCGGCGTTGATCATCACGACGCCAACAGGGCCGGAAATCGCGGTGGTGCAGATCGCGGGTTTAATCGCCCGGCGAATTGTGACATTCGTCGGAGAGGGCGACAGTGTCGGCATAGGGCAGCGCTACGGTCTCATCCGATTTGGGTCGCGAGTGGACGTGTACCTCCCTCCCGGGCAAGGATGTCTGGTTGCGGTTGGCCAGCGTGCGGTTGGCGGGGAGACGGTGCTTGCGGATCTCAAATCGAGCGAAGCCGAACGTGAGGCGCGCGTTCAGTAGACGCCAAGAGCATGGGGTTTGATCGATGGACCCGTTTTTGCCGAAACTAGAAGATGCCGAGCGCCGGCGGCGGGGGCGGCTGATCTTTAGCCACAGCAAGATTCCAGTGCGCGTGCTCGTGCCGAACGTATTCACCATTCTGAGCTTGTGCGCGGGACTGACGGCGATCCGAATGGCGATCGAGGCGCGTTTCGAGATGTCTATTGCGCTGATCGTCATTGCCGCCTTGCTCGACGGAGTGGACGGCCGCCTCGCGCGCGCTCTCAAGGCCCAATCCAGGTTCGGTGCCGAGCTTGATAGCCTTGCCGATTTCGTCAACTTTGGCGTCGCGCCAGCAGTCGTGACGTTCATATGGGGACTGACCAGCCTGCGCGGCTTTGGCTGGATCGTTGCGCTTCTCTTCGCGCTCGCCATGGGCCTGCGGCTGGCGCGCTTCAATGCCACGATCGACGTCGAAAAACCGGAATGGCAGGCCAACTATTTCACCGGCATGCCGGCGCCAGCGGGGGCAATAACCGTGCTGCTGCCCTTATACCTTGATGGCATCGGCCTGTTCGATGTGCGCGCTTGGCCAATTCTGGTGGCGCTTTACATGTTGGCCATGGCCTGCCTGCTGGTTTCGACGATTCCGACATTCTCCGGCAAGCTGCTGGGTGAGCGGATCTCGAACGAATATGTCTTGCCGAGCCTGGTTGCCGTGGCGGCGCTGATAGCGCTTTTGCTCACCTATCCCTACGGAACGCTGACGCTTGCGACACTTCTCTATCTCGCGGCAATTCCGATCAGCTACCGGCGGTTTGAGCGCAAGCTCGAGGAACCCGCTCAGACGGTACCGCGGTCACGCGATAGCATCGTTATTGAGACGCCGAGGCCGGACATCAAGCACTAATTCTCCCGGCTCCTGGCGGGCTACTTGGTCTCATCGGGCGAGCGGTTGTAGACATCGTCGGCGCGCACGATGTCATCCTCACCGAGATAGCTGCCGATCTGCACTTCGATCATTTCCAGCGGCGTCTTGCCCGGGTTCTCCAGGCGATGCCACTGCGTTGCGACGATGTAGACCGACTGGTTCTCGTAGACGAGCTTTTCCTCGTCGCCGACCGTGACTTTGGCGGTGCCGTGCACCACCACCCAGTGCTCCGACCGGTGATGGTGCATTTGCATGGAGAGCTTGCCGCCCGGCTTGACGTGCAACAGCTTGACCTGGAAGCGCGGGCCAGAATTCAGCGTTTCGAAGTATCCCCACGGCCGGTAGTTGCGGATGTGCTGCTCGCGCTCCTTGCGCCCGGCCGCTTTGAGCGTGGCCACGATCCCGGAAACGTTCTCAGCCTCTTCACGGTCGGCCACCAGCAATGCGTCCGGTGTATCGATGATGACCAGGTTGTTCACCCCGAGCGTCGCCACCAACGCCCTTTCCGAATGTACGTAGCTGTTTGTGGTGCTTTCGAGCACGCCGTCTCCGGTCACGGCGTTACCATGCTCGTCGCGTGGGCTCACCTCCCAAAGCGACGACCAGGAACCCACATCGCTCCAACCGACGTCGACCGGTATTACGACCGCGCCCGCCGTGCGCTCCATCACGGCATAGTCGATCGAGATATTGTTCGCCCCCGCAAATGCCTCGCGGTCAAGTCTCAAGAATCCGAGATCCTCTCGCGCACCTTCAACCGCTTTCTTCACTGCAGAAAGGAGCGACGGCTCCAAACGGTCAAGCTCCGCCAGGAAGGCTCGGGCCGTGAAGACAAAGATACCGCTGTTCCAGACATAGTTCCCGGATGACAGATAGTCCTCCGCCACTGTCCTGTCAGGCTTTTCGGTGAACGCTTCGGCGACGAATGCACCGTCAAAGCCAGTGAGCGCCGCGCCCACGCGAATGTAGCCATAGCCGGTGTGCGGAACGGTCGGTCGTATGCCGAACAACACGAGCTTGCCCGTCGCCGCGACACGAGCTGCCTGCAACACCGCCTTGCGGAAACTGGCCTCGTCCCTGATCATGTGATCCGACGGCATGACCACCATGATGCCGTCCGGGTCCCGTCGCGCGATCAGCAGCGCGGCAGCAGCAATCGCGGGCGCGGTATTGCGACCGACGGGTTCGAGAACGATAGCGCCGGGCTGTACCCCGACACTTTCGGCCTCCGCCTTCACCAGGAAGCGATGATCATTGTTGCAGATGACGAGAGGCGGTGAAAAACCCTCGGCAGTCGGAAGCCGCTGCAGGGTGGCGGCCAGAAAGCTCGACTTCTGCTCAGGTGAAAAACGAATGAACTGCTTGGGGTACATTGCCCGCGATAGCGGCCACAGGCGGGTTCCTGCCCCTCCGGAAAGGACGACCGGGTAAATGGGTTGCATCGCCTTCGCCTCACGCCCTGGCATCAGTTAGCAGCGCCTTGACGCTTGCTCAAGCAAGGGCTGGGCCAACGTCCGGGAAAAATCGCGCCCGGCTGAGGGGGTTGCTACCGAAGCAGGGGCTGTGACCTAGCGTTGCTGCTGCAGTCTTTCGCGGATCGAGCGCAGGCTCGTCCCATTTGGAGCGGCGGCTGGAGGCTGTTCGCGCCGAATGCTCGGAACCTCGCGGGGCCGTTGGCTGCGCGGGTCTTCAACGACGGGCGGTGGGCCCTGGTCCGGAGCCAGGTTCATAGTCTCAGCCAGCATGGCCAAGCTTTGGCCCTCTGCCGCCAGGCTTGAATTGCGCCAGCGGTCGACGATCGCCTCAAGGAAGCCTTCGTCACCGACCGACTTCTGCCAGGCTTCGGTAAACCGCGCAGTGGAACTTCGCGGCATGCAGTGCCGCGGCAACTCGTCGAAGGTCAACCGGACCGGCAGCGTCACCCCGTCACCGAATGCGATCGCCTCGCGCTGGCCAAGAGCTGGCAGGAACTCCAACAGACCGGACCCCGTATCGGCAATGGCAGAAGTGACAATCTCCTGGTCGCGGTCGTTCGACATGCGCAATGCGAACACCGTATTGCACTGAGACAAAATCGTCGGATCGATTTCTGCGGGCCGCTGCGTAACAATGCACAGTGACGCGCCGTATTTGCGACCTTCTTTGGCGATCTTGGCAATGGCCCGCCGACACGGCTCGAAACCGACGCCCGGTGTCGCCGGCACATACCGATGTGCCTCTTCGCAAACAAGCGTGACCGGAACCTTGCCTTCGCTCCAAAGCGCAAAGTCGAACGTCATGCGGCACAGCACCGAAACCACGACGTTGATGATTTCCGTCGGCAACCCTGTCAGCTCAAGAATGGTGATCGGCTTGTCACTAACCGGCACGCGGAAGATACGTCCCAGGATCTGGGCCATGCCGTCGTATACCGTAAGCGAGCCGAACATGAAGGCATAGCGCGGGTCCTGGCTGATCGTCTCGAGCCGCGTCTTCAAGTTGCGGTAGGGCGAGAGGTCGCGCTTGTTCTCGAGCTTGCCCATACGATCGTCGATCATCGCCAACAGATCGGACATGCGATAGGGAACGGGCGTGTCGACCGTGAACTTGGATTCACCGCCCGGACGTCTCAACCCGTCGCGCGAGTTGCCGCGACCCGCGCCGTAGCGGCTTTTCGCCAGCGGAATCAGCTCCTGAAGGATTTCGATCTCGGCTTTGCGGTCGTTCGGACTGCCGATAAGAACTTCAACAAGCTCCTCGAATGTCAGCAGCCAGTAGGGCAACTGCATGTTGCGCTGACTGATAACCTCGCCCCAATCGCCAAAGGCGGGAGCGTACTCGTTGTGAGGGTCGAGAAGCACGATGTGGGCCGCGGGATTGCGCTGAAGGATCGAGCGCAGGATCAAGGCCGTGGTGCAGGATTTACCCGTGCCTGTGGTGCCGAGCACCGCAAAGTGTTTCCCGAGCAGATCGTCGACCCGGATCATCGCGGAAATCGACGGGTCCTGCCGGATCGCGCCGATCCGCACCGAGTTTTTCTTGTCTCCGCAAAAGGCCAGTTCGAGTTCCTGGCGCGAGGCGACGCGGACGCGATCGCCAAGCGCCGGATAGACGCTCACGCCGCGATTGAACGAAGCTGCGACTCCATCGCCGTCTTTTCGCAGCTCGCCAACAAGGCCGAGCTCCGCGATCCAAAGCTCGGAGTCGCCTTCGCGCTGCGCCGGCACGGGTACGCTGAGAGCGGAGACAATTGCCAAAACAGCCGTGTTGGTCGTGTCGATTGCAAACAGCGTACCCATCTCCGGGCGTTGCCGGGGCAGGCGCGCTGAAGCGCCATCGCTCGGCTCGATGACATCGAGCATCACGATCGCCTTCGATCCCGTCACCGACACGATGCGGCCAATCGACGAATCAAACTGCTCTGCCGAGCGCTCTGGCTTAAGCGGCGCTTGGAGTTGCATGACCTATCGTCCCTTCGTGTTCACCCTCAGGTATAAAATCCGCACCGGCCCCAAGCAGAAGGTCACGCCCGTGCATGACTGACACCTCGGCTGCAGGAGGAAGGAAGACACCAACCTCCGTCCCGAGCGATTTGGCGCTGCGAATTTCAAGTCTGCCGCCATGCAGCTGGATCAAGGCTTTGGCGATGGGGAGCCCTAGGCCTGCGCCTTCGCGCCAGCGCGAGCGGCCGGCATCGACCTGGCCGAACGGAGTCAGTGCGACGGCAATCTCGTCCTTGGTCATCCCGATGCCGGTGTCGCACACGAAGACTGCCGTACCCCCACCGGAGTGCGTTGTGGCCTCGATGGAGATGACACCGCCCGGTGGCGTGAAGCGAATGGCATTGCTGATCAGGTTGCCGAAAATCTGGCGCAGTTTGGCCGGATCACCTTTGACATGAGGCAACATCGTTTGAATGTTGCTTTCGAGCGTAACGCCAAGTTCGCTCGCGGACGGTTTGAAATTGGCGACGGCTGCACGAAGGATCTCGCCAAGGTCGACCTCGCACGCGTCGAGCGTATATTTTCCGCTCTGCATCTTGGAAATGTCGAGGATGTCATTGATCACCGCCAGCAGATGCGTGGCAGCGTCGCGAATGAGCCCAGCGTATTCGATCACCTCCGCGTTCTTGATCTGGCGCGTTTCGTGTTCACTGAGCAACTTCGCGAAGCCGATCACAGTATTGAGCGGCGTGCGCAACTCATGGCTCATGTTGGAGATGAATTCGGATTTCACCTTGCTCGCCAACTGCGATTCGATGCGTGCGGCGTGCTCGGCAACACGCGCCCTGTGACGCAGCACGGCGTCAGCCAGCAACGCGGAGTACTCGCCCATAAGCGAGCTGTTTCTTCCCGACCCTGACGCACCACCACCAAACATGGCTGGACAACTCTCCGCCCTCGGATGAGCAGACTAGGTGGCAGACCATAACTTGAGGTTAATCCAGCAGAACAACCGCAGCGCGCGCCGCCAATCTTCGCTTAACCGTTGCAATGCCCAAGCCGGGCGCTCGCCGGGCGCTTACCCGACCGACGCGTCAGATTTTGCTAACCCCGTTGCACCCTTGAAACCCGACCTATGTTCGCGAAGCAAGGCGCGCGTGGCCGCCGAAATCCGCCTGCCGATCCCCCGGCCTCGACGTGTGTGCGACAAGTTTTCGTTAGGGTTGATCGCTTTGGGCGCACGGTGTCTAATCAGATCGGGGACCGTTAAACCGTAAGCGCGATGGTGAGCGGCTGGCGGGCTTTGTTCAATGTAGGAGGCGAAGGAAATGACGCTCACAATTGGTGACACGGCACCGGATTTTGAAGCCGATACCACGTCGGGACGAATCCGTTTCCATGACTGGATCGGCAACAGCTGGGCCGTGCTGTTTTCCCACCCCAAAGACTTCACGCCTGTCTGCACGACGGAACTCGGCTACATGGCCAGGATCAAGCCCGAGTTCGACAAGCGCGGCGTGAAAATCATCGGTCTAAGCGTCGATCCTGTCGACCGGCACTCAAAGTGGGCCGACGATATCAAGGAAACCCAGGGCTATGCGCCCAACTACCCGATGATCGGCGATCCTGAACTCAAGATTGCCAAGGCGTATGGAATGCTGCCCGCGAACACAACGGGCACGTCGGAAGGACGCACTGCCAACGACAATCAGACGGTGCGCAACGTGTTCGTCGTTGGACCCGACAAGAAGATCAAGCTGGTGCTGACTTATCCAATGTCCACCGGGCGGAACTTCGATGAGGTGCTCCGTGTAGTGGACTCGCTGCAATTGACCGCAAAGCACAAGGTGTCGACCCCGGTCAATTGGAAGTACGGCGAGGACGTGATCATTTCGGGCTCGGTCTCAGACGAAGAAGCCAAGAAGCAGTACCCGAACGGCTGGAAAGCACCCAAGCCGTATATTCGAATCGTGCCGCAGCCGCGCTAGCGGATTGCTTTTCACTTCTGGAGGGATGCGCACATACGCCGCGTCCCTCCGTTCGTTTTTCGGCTCCAGTATTCTTGTGCCATTGCATCGCGGAGGCTTATGGGCACGAGAAAATGCCATGCGCGACTGATTTGTAGATAGGGATGACTGCCGCGGGCACCTGCGCTAGAAATATCGTGTTGCGTCCCGGGGTAGAGGCAAGCATGATTTTCCGCCAACTCTTCGACAGCGTTTCAAGCACGTACAGCTACCTCCTGGCGAGCCGGCGAGGGGGCGAGGCCCTGATCATCGATCCGGTGCTGGAAAAGGTCGACCGCTACCTCCAGCTCGTCAGAGAACTCGACCTCAGGCTCGTCAAGGCCGTGGATACCCACATTCACGCCGACCACATCACGGGCCTGGGCGCTCTACGCGATCGCACCCAATGCATCACGGTCATGGGGGAAAACGCGAAAGTCGATGTGGTGTCAATGCGCGTGACCGAGGGCGACAAGCTGACCATCGAGGGCCTCAGCCTCGATGTTCTCTATACCCCGGGCCATACGGACGATTCCTACAGTTACCTCTTGCGGGATCGCGTGTTCACTGGTGACACGCTGCTGATCCGAGGTACCGGCCGCACCGACTTTCAAAACGGCAGCGCGCGTGCCCAGTACGAATCGCTGTTTGGAAAGCTCCTCAAACTCCCCGAGGAGACGTTCGTCTTTCCAGCCCACGACTACAAGGGCGACATGGTCTCCACCATCGGCGAAGAAAAGCGGTTCAACCCACGGCTTCAGGTCAAATCCGTCGATGAGTACATCGACCTGATGAGCAAGCTTAACCTGCCCAATCCCAAAATGATGGACGTCGCCGTGCCGGCGAACATGCGCGTTGGACTTGCCCAGGACGAGATTGCGCGCAAGGGGTGGGCGGTAATGCCAGCGCAAGCCATCGGTTTGATACGCGAGCCTGGCGTAGCGCTCATCGATTTGCGCGAGCGCGGCGAGCGCGAAAAGCACGGCATGATTCCAGGGTCGCTACATGCGCCCTACCCCGATCTGCAGGAGAACATTCGCCCCGGCGGAATGCTGCATGAGCTGGCCACCGCCACAGGCAAACGCATCTTGTTCTATTGCGCGTTCGGAGAGCGCTCAGCCATGGCCGTGCAAGCGGCGCAGGACGCGGGCATCGCGTCGGCTTGCCATATCCATGGCGGTATAGACGCCTGGCGCAAGGCGGGCGGGCAACTGGCGCACTAGCGAACCCGTCTGCGGACGAAGGACGGTCTCGGCCAAGCCTTTCCCTGCCTCGTGACGAGAACGCGGCAGGCAAAGCCGACCGCAGGCCGCCGGTAACCCGTCGGCCGCCGTGGGACGCTACCCGGCTTTTTTCATTTCGTGCGGCTTTGCATTGGGAAAGAACTGCTGCTCTCCGTTGATCCGGAAACCGCGAATTGCGTTTTGCCCTTCGGCGGACAGCAGCCAATCGATAAACGCTTGCCCTTCGGCCTTTTTCACATTCGGGTGCTTGGCGGGATTGACCAGCATCACGCCGTATTGATTGAACAGTTTCGGATCACCCTCCACCATGATTTTGTAGTCACCGCGGTTCTTGAAATTCGACCAAGTCGCCCTGTCGGTGAGGATGTAGGCCCCCATACCAACGCCGGTGTTGATAGTTGCGCCCATACCGCTTCCCGCCTCCCGGTACCATTTCCCTGAGGCGGCTTTGGCATCGACGCCGGCGGCCTTCCACAGGCGCATCTCAGCTTTGTTCGTTCCGCTGTCGTCCCCGCGGGATACGAACGGAGCTTGAGCCGCGGCAATCTTCTTGAAAGCCGCCGCGACGTCCTTGGAGCCTGCGATGCCGGCCGGATCCTTGGCCGGTCCTATGACAACGAAATCGTTGTACATCACGTCAAAACGCTTCACGCCGCCGCCCGCGGCGACAAACTTCTCCTCCGACGCCTTGTCATGAACAAACAGAACATCGCCATCGCCGTTGGCAGCATTCTTGATGGCCTGGCCGGTTCCGACCGCCACCACCCGAACTTCAATGCCTGTTTTTGCGGTGAACTTGGGCAGCAGATATTCGAACAGGCCGGAATTCTCGGTGGATGTGGTGGACTGGACGATGATGAATTTGCCAGAGCCGGATTGCGCCGCTGCGGGGAGGGTCCCGGCGCAGGCACTGACCAGGGCTAACAAAAAGCGCAAGTTGGCCAATTCCATGGCTGCCTCCTTCCACCAAGCATCAACCAGCACATTATTCGCGATTTGTGCAATATTAGAAATTCTTGCATGAATATGCAATCCAGTTTGCGGAAAGAGGATCTTGGACCTAAAGCAAATGCTTTCTGCGGGAGGGCGGGAAGCCTGATAGGCACCGTCCGGCTGAACCCGATGACGGGCGATCACGAGTGAAAAAAGGGAAATGGTGCCGCAGGAGGGATTTGAACCCCCGACCCACGCATTACGAATGCGTTGCTCTACCCCTGAGCTACTGCGGCTGCCTCGGCCTACATCATCGGGCCACGGGAGGCGCCATTGCCTCTTACGCGAAGGGGGAGGAGAGGACAAGCCGGCAAGTGCCGGTCAGCGCCCCCAAAACGCCCTTGGCCGGCAAATCTGCGAGCTATCAGCGCAGAACCGCCTGGCTATCTGAGTGCGTCAAGACGGGCCTGCGCGCGTGCGATGCCGAGCTCGAAGGCCTTCTTGTAGAGTGCACGGGCCTTGGCAACATCTGCCGTGACCCCGCGCGTGCCCCACGCAGCAAGCATATTCGGGTCGTAAGTCTCCGCCAGGGCAAAGGCGACCGGCCCTTGAGCGACACCTTCCGAGGCCAAGAGAAGCTCACGTGCACCGCTCACATCGCCAGCTTCCATCCGGCGCTCGGCCTGGCTTACGATCTCTTCAGCCCGAGGCCGAGCCGGAGCGGGTTCGGGAACCTTGACCGCCAGTGTCTTCACCGGCGGCTCGGCGGGCGTGGCTTCCGGTTGAACGGTGGGAGAAGCCGCCGCCACAATAGGCGCCGCGTCCGTCGCGGCTTCCACGGGCCGCAACTGCACTCTCATGGTCCTGATTTCAGGCGCCGGCTCGCTCGTCTCGAGCGTCCCGGTCTGGCTGGCGGCTATCGACTTTGGCTTATGCCCGGCGCCGATCCAGCCGCTTAACCACAAGACGGTCGGGACTACGATCATCAGCCCAGCCACGAGGCCGAGAATGGCGGCGCCGAGCTGCTGGCGGAACCAGCGATCCTCGTGGTGCACGGGTTGGCGCCACGTTGAGGGTATCGGCATAGGTTCGTCGTCGCCGTGCATATCAGTCGGCGGGACAAGCTCAACCGGGCCATGTGGGCGAGAGCCGGGGGCTCCATATGGGCGCGCCGACAACCCGTCCCCGAAACCAGGGGCAGGTGCACGCGAGGCAGTTGCCGCCGAAACCAGGGACGCCAGATTGGCAAGCTCCGAACCGCTGGGCAGACCACGCTGTCCGCCTTTGCCGAGCTGGGTTTGCGCAAGGGATGCTGCGAGAAGCTGCGCCAGTTCCTGCGTCAGCTTACTGGCATCGGCCTGGGCCTGATCCGCCGGTCCGTGACCGTGCTCTTCGTGATGCCTACGTCCGTTCCCGGAAGACGCATCTCTCACCATCTCGGCCCTCGTACGCTACGCACCAAGCCCCTACCGGACATGCCGGCCGAGGCGCACCCCAAAAACTCTCGTTTTGCGAGCAGCAGGCGCTGCTTCGCCATTTCGTCACCGCGCGGCGTCGCCGTGTCGTGTATCTGCAAATCGGGCGCGCCCTGTGCGAGCAGCTAGCCGCTACCTTCGCACCATATCCGCAACTGAAGTCGCAGATCGTCCCCGTTGACCTGGAAAGCCGCGCCATCCCCTTGCAGCCTTCGAACGGAAATAGACCGTTCGAATGTGGTGCAAATTATGGCAGTGCTCGCGCCGGGAAACAAGACTTTCCAGTGGTCGGAGGACGGCCGCGTGCAATGGGCGCGGCGCTCAACGAGCTCGTGAGGTGTGAGTTCGTGTACGAAGGCGCGCCGCGACGCTTTCATGGAGCTCATATTCCTGAGCCAGCGCATGACGCCCGCAGGCCGGGTCGCAAAAAAGCCGGAAAAGCATCGGCAGATCGCCAGCGGAATCTATGCGTTAATCCCCCGAGCACCCTTTCAGGTACAGCTCGCACGCGCTATCAAGGCGTGGACAAGAAGGCAGAGAGACATTGCGAGCATGACCGACCAACGCGACCTGTTGGCCAGGGAGGTCGACGAAGAGTTGCGGCGTGAGCAGCTGCTCAAGCTGTGGGAGCAATACGGCACCTACGCCGTGATCGCCGCAGTGCTCATCATCGTGGCCGTTGGCGGCTACAAGTACAGTCAATACCGCAGCGCGTTGGCGGCCGAGGCCACGGGTGCGGAATTCGTGGCCGCGACGCAGGGCGGTGGAAACCCAGGCGAAGCCGATAAGCTACTGGAGAATATCGCCGCCAAAGGACCAATCGGGTACGCGACCCTCGCGCGACTGCGGCTGGCCGCAGCGTTGCGCACCAACGGAAAGGAAGCTGACGCGGCTTCGGCCTACCAGGCGGTTGCCGACGACGGCAGGGTAGATGGGCTGCTGCGTGATTATGCCCGCCTTCAGGCCGCGATGTTGACTCTGGATACAGCCAGCTGGACGGACATGCAGAATCGGCTCAACGATCTGGCTTCGGACAGCAATCCCTGGCGCTACAGCGCCCGGGAGCTGTTGGGGTTGTCAGCCTATAAGGCGGGCCATCAGAAGGAGGCACGCGAACAGTTCGAGCGCCTGATCGGCGATCAAGGTACACCACCTGGAATTGCTGAGCGCGCCCGGATCATGATGTCGATGCTTACCGAGGCGGATTTGGCGAAGGCCGGCGGATCCAACAGTCATGACACCAGCCGCTCGGAGAAAGCTGAAGATAGCAAGGCCGCGAAAGCAACTGCGCCACCAGGCCAGAAAGAAAAATAGCCGTTTATGCTGAGACGGGGCACAAAGGCGCCAACCAACTGTCGGTTTGGACGGGCGAGACCGCTTCCCGCAGCGGCCACGACGATCGCTGTGCTATCGTTGCTAACTCTTTCAGCGTGTGCGGATATGACGGCGGGCATGAGCCTGCCAAGCCTTCCGAAGATTCAAGACATCAATCCGTTCGCTAAGAAGGAAGAACCTCTTCCCGGGAAGCGCATTCCTGTCATCCAGCAGGAGACCTCCTCAATAGAGCTGGCCTCTGCGGACCGTCCAATCTCGGTCCCCGCGCCGAGGGCGAATGACTCCTGGACGCAACCAGGTGGCGTTGCCTCGAACGCGCCTGGGCACTTGGCGTTGAATGGCACACTGAGGAATGCCTGGAGTGCCGACGCCGGTGCGGGCTCCAGCTTCTACGGCAAGCTCACCGCCAGTCCTGTGGTCTACGACGGCAAGGTCTACACGTTGGATGCCGCCGGCAAAGTGTCGGCGTTCAACGCGGGGAGCGGGTCGGTCGTGTGGCGGGTCTCGACAACGCCGCCGAATGAGAAGGACCAGGAGGGCTTCGGCGGCGGCCTCGCCATCGACAACGGTCGTCTCTACGTGGGAACGGGCTTTGGCGTCGTGGTCGCGCTCGATCCCAGGACCGGAAAGAAGCTCTGGGACAAGCGTGTCGGGGCCCCGGTACGCACCTCCCCCACCGCCGCCAGCGACCGCGTGTTTGTCGTCACAAGAGAAGGCGAAGTATTTTGCTTATCTGGCGTCGACGGCGAGCAGGTATGGACATTCCGGGGGCTGCCGGAGCCGGCCAGCATTCTCGCCAACACCAGTCCGGCGACCGATGGCAACCTCGTGGTCGTCCCCTATCCAAGTGGAGATCTCGTGGCGCTGCGTTTCGCCGACGGGCAGCCCGCGTGGTCGGAAACCCTGTCGAGAACGCGAACCGCCTCCTCCCTGACGGCCATGAGCGACACAGCGCGGCCAGCCATTGATGGCGGTACGGTATTTGCGGTCGGGCACGCAGGGCGCATGGTGGCGACCGCGGAGAAGAACGGCGAGCGGCTGTGGTCGCTGAGTGTCCCGAGCATCCAGGGACCATGGGTAGCGGGTGACACGGTATTCGTGGTCGACACGACCGGGCAGTTGATGGCCATTCAGCGGCGCGACGGCAAGATACAGTGGACCACAAAGCTCCCGGGCGCGACGACGTGGTCAGGACCCGTGTTGGCCGGCAACCGTCTGTGGGTCACTTCCGCCAAGGGACAACTAGTTGGCGTCGAGGCTTCGACAGGCAAGGTCGCGGCGACACACAACATCGGGCAGCCCGTCTTCATTCCCCCGGTCGTGGCAAACGGGCGTATGTATGTCCTGACGGACAAGGCGAAGCTGATCGCCTTCAATTGAACTCGGCGCCAATTCACGCTAGCGATCGGACGTGAACTCGCGCGCCGAACCAACGATGTACCCTTCGATAGCAATCGTCGGCCGGCCGAACGTCGGCAAATCGACGCTCTTCAATCGGCTAACCGGCAGGCGCACGGCGCTCGTGTCCGACACGCCGGGAATGACGCGCGACCGCCGCGAGGGGGCGTTTTTCATTGGTGGCCACGAGCTGCGCCTTATCGATACCGCCGGGCTCGAGGAAGCGGCACCTGGCAGCATTGCCTCCCGCATGCGTGCACAAAGCGAAGCAGCCATCGCGAAGGCGTCGCTGGTGCTCTTCATGATTGACGCTCGCGACGGCGTAACGCCGGTGGATGCCGCGTTCGCGCGTATCGTGCGCGCCTCCGGCCGTCCAACCATTCTCGTTGCCAACAAATGCGAAGGCCGAATTGGAGCCGATGGGTTCTATGAAGCGTTCCAGCTGGGTCTCGGCGATCCCCTTGCGATATCCGCCGAGCATAGCGAGGGCATAGGCGAACTTGGCGACGCGATCCTGGCAGCGCTCGGCCTAAAATGGCGGGGTAAGGAAGCCAAGGACGCCGCCACTGGTAATGCAGGTGGTGGTGAGGGCGAGGGCAAGACCCCGTTGCGCATCGCCATTGTCGGGCGGCCAAACTCCGGGAAATCAACGCTGGTCAATGCGTTGCTCGGCGAGGAACGCATGATTACCGGCCCCGAGCCCGGCCTTACCCGCGATGCCGTCGCCGCAGACTTTTCCTGGAAGGGGACGGCTGTTCGCCTGTTTGACACCGCAGGTCTGCGTCGCAAATCGCGCATCGTCGACGTCGCTGAGAAGCTCGCTGCAAGCGACGCCGTACGCGCCGTGCGCTTCGCAGAGGTTGTCGTGCTGCTGATCGATGCCGAAAGGACCATTGAGCATCAAGATCTGACTATCGGCGATCTCGTCGAAAGAGAGGGGCGCGCGATGGTCGTGGCCATCAACAAATGGGATGCTGTCACGGACAAGCAGCGGCGGTTGCGCGCATTGCGCGAAGCCATCGATGCTCGGCTCGCGCAACTGCCCGGCGTTCCGCTCGTCACCATCTCGGCACGCGCGGGCCGGGGACTGGACAAGCTTATGGAGGCGGTATTCGCCTCTTACGAACGCTGGAACCGGCGCGTGCCGACGGGCGAGCTCAATCGCTGGCTGCGCGTCGCCCTCGAACAGCATGCGCCACCCGCTGCAAAGGGATCGCGGATCAAGATCCGCTACATGACCCAGGCCTCCGCGCGGCCGCCGACGTTCATCGCCTTCTGTTCTCGCCCCGAAGCTCTGCCGGGCACGTACTTACGCTACCTGGGAAACGACCTGCGGCAGACTTTTGATCTGGCCGGCGTGCCCATCCGGCTGAAGTTACGCAAGACCGACAATCCGTTCGCGCCATAGGCAATTCTGCTCGGGCCCGGATGCCGTGTGCTGGAACAACGCGACAACTGATGCGTTGGCCAGTCAGCACCACCCGGAATGGAGAGAAGCCTATGGCCATGGCAACCGTCCACCCCAATCATCACCTGATTTCGAGCGAGGACGTCGAAGGGACGAACGTTTACGATATGAACGGAACCAAGATCGGCGAGATCGACCATCTCATGATCGACAAGGTGTCCGGGCGCGTGACGTACGCCGTAATGAGTTTTGGCGGCTTTCTCGGATTGGGTCATAGCCACTATCCGCTCCCTTGGGGAATGCTGAAATACAGTCCCCGCCTCGCCGGCTACGAGACGAGCGTCACGGAGGGGCAGCTCAAGGACGCTCCGGCGTTCAGCGACGACTCCTGGGCGGATCGCAACTGGGAGGCTCAGACGCACTCGTATTACAACATTCGGCCGTACTGGTAATGCGGAGAGAGGGAATTGAGGTCAGGCGATGTCGCCTGCGGTGAAACGGTATTTGCGCGAGCAGAACTCGCACGTCACCGTGAAGCCACCATCGGGTTCGCGCATGTCCTCAAGTTCCGCGGACCCGAACTGCCGCAGATATGCGTGGATGCGCTCGCGCGAGCAGCGGCATTCGGCCGCCAGGGGCGTGGCCGGCACAACCCGCACACCCTCTTCGTGGAACAGGCGGTAGAGCAAGCGCTCGGGCGACAGTGTGGGATCGAGGAGTTCGTGATCCTCCACCGTCGCCGCGAGGTGCCGGGTACGGTTCCAGTTTTCATCATCATCGCCTTCCAGCGAGGCGTCATGCGCCTCCCCTTCGAGAGGTTTGCGCTTGCCGCCCTCGCGCGGCAGCTGCTGGATCAGCAAGCCACCGGCGCGCCAGCGCCACGCCGAGCCCAGGCCGGTTTCCGGGTCGGGGCCATAGTGGCGCGCCACGGCCAGTCGTATGAACGTCGGAAGCTGTTCGGACTGGCGAAAATACGTATGCGCGGCCGCAACAAGAGGTTCGCGGTCGATGGCGACGATGCCCTGGTAGCTGTTGCCACCCTCCCCAGGGTCGATGGTCATGGCGACATGACCGGTTCCGAGCAATGCGCCCTGGTCGCCGCGCCCGCGGCTTTCCGCCAGCGCCGCGTCAGCTTTGTCGAAGTTGGCATAGCCGCGCAGCTTGCCCGGTGAAACGAAATCGGCGACCAGGAAATCGAGCGGACCGTCGGTCTTGGTCTGCAGGATCAGCTTGCCGCGCGTTCTGAGCGCGCTGCCCAGCATTGCGGTCAGGGCCAGCGCTTCGCCCAGAACGTGACTGACCGGCTCCGGATACGCATGGCCAGACAAGATCGAATTGACCGTTGGGCCAAGCCGCACCAAGTGGCCGACTACGTCCGATCTCACGGCGCGGAACGGCAGCACGAGATCGTCCGCAGGCAGCGGCTGTTGACGCAAAACACCTGTACTCAGCATTCAGTCGACTCCCAGGCACCATGCCAGAATCGCCTTCTGCGCGTGGAGCCGGTTTTCAGCCTCGTCCCATACCACCGACTGCGGGCCATCGATTACCGCCGCAGCTACCTCATGCCCGCGGTAGGCAGGCATGCAGTGCATGAAAATCGCGTCCTTCTTGGCTTTGCGCATGAGCGCCTCATCCACCGCATAAGGTCCAAGCAGCTGCTTGCGGTGCGCAGCCTCGGCCTGTTGTCCCATTGACACCCAGGTGTCGGTAACGACGCACTCAGCACCCTTAACAGCTTGTGCCGGTTCGTCGGTCAAGGCGATGTCGCCGCCCTCACGTCGCGCCCATTCAAGAATACCTGGGTCGGGATTGAGCTGCGGCGGACATGCGAGGCTCAAGTGAAACCCGAGCCGCGCCGAGGCCTGGATCCAAGAAGCCGCGACGTTGTTTCCATCGCCGACCCACGCAATATGCCGGCCTTTGATGGGACCGCGCACCTCCTCGAACGCCATGACGTCGGCAACGATCTGGCAGGGATGTGTCCGATCGGTCAGGCCGTTGATGACAGGAACCGTCGCATGCTCCGCCAAGCCTGTGAGGCTCTCATGCTTGTTAGCCCGGATCATTATGACGTCAATGTAACGCGACAGCACCCTCGCGGTGTCCGATATGGGCTCGCCCCGCCCGATCTGCAAGTCGGTGTGATTGAGGGCGATGGTCTGGCCGCCGAGCTGGCGCATTGCCACGTCGAATGACACACGCGTGCGGGTAGAGGGCTTTTCGAAGATCATGATCAGCACCGCGTCGGCGATGCCGGCCGGCTTCAGACCGGCCGGCACATGCTTGCCGGCCCGTTTCATGGCGTGACCCATGTCGACGATGCCTCGCAGCGTGGGCGCGTCAATACGGTCAAGATCGAGAAAATGCCTGGGAGCCATGGCGACAGCTCTGCTTTTTTGGTGGCAACGTGGGCTCAGCGGCTCTTGGCTAGGCGCGACAGCGCCGCCGACAGGCGCTGCACGGCTTCGGAGATTTCAGCCTCGCTGACGTTCAGCGGCGGCAGCAGGCGCACGACGTTGTCGCCTGCGCCGACGGTCAGCAGCTTCTCGCCCAGACAAGCATTGATGACGTCGCCCGAGGGGGGCTTCACTTTGAGACCGGTCAGCAGGCCGCTGGCGCGCACCTCCTCAACCAGGTCCGGGTACTCGTCATGGACGCGGGCGAGACCCTGCTTCAGGCGCAGCGTCATGGCCTGCACGTGCTCAAGAAAGGCAGGCTCGAGCAGCGCATCAAGGACCGCGTTGGCGACCGCCATAGCGAGTGGATTGCCCCCGAACGTCGAGCCATGCGTACCCGGCACCATGCCGGCTGCCGCTGCTTCCGTGGCGAGGAAGGCCCCGATCGGAAAGCCTCCGCCGATGCCCTTCGCCACCGCCATCACGTCCGGCGTGACGCCGGACCACTCATGCGCAAACAGCTTGCCGGTACGGCCCATCCCGGTCTGAACCTCGTCAAGAACCAGCAGCAGGCCGTTGTCGTCACAAAGCTTGCGCAGCGCGCGAAGCCAGCCCTCAGGAGCGATCCGGACGCCACCTTCGCCCTGCACCGGCTCGACCATGATAGCCGCCGTATGTGGTCCGATGGCCGCTTCCGCCGCCGCGAGGTCGCCGAACGGCACGATGTCGAAGCCATCCGCGGGCGGGCCGAACCCTTCAAGATGCTTCTCGTTACCGCCGGCCGCGATGGTCGCCAGTGTGCGGCCGTGGAAGGCGCCCTTGAATGTGATGATCCGCCAACGCTCGGGACGTCCGTTCACGTAGTGATAGCGCCGCGCGAGCTTGATGGCGCCTTCGCAGGCTTCGGCGCCGGAATTGCAGAAGAACGCCTTGTCGGCAAAAGTCGCCGCGCACAGACGTTCGGCCAGCCGTTCCTGGCCCGCCACGCGGTAGAGATTGGAGCAATGCCAAAGCTTATGGGCCTGGGCTTCGAGCGCCGCGATGAGCTTGGGGTGCGCATGCCCGAGCGCATTGACGGCGACGCCGCTTGCAAAGTCGAGATAGCGCTCGCCTTGCGTGGAAAAGATCCAGGATCCCTCGCCGCGCTCGAACACGAGGTTGGCGCGCGCATAGGTAGGCATGACCGCGGAGGAGGGGCCGGACGGGCCAGGAGAATGCTGAGAATGGGGGGCAAGAGCCCCAGAAGCAGACGTTGACATCGGATCTCTCTCACGTGCTTCAAACAAAAAAGCCGCGCTCAAGCGCGGCGCGAACAACGGGATCTCGTCAGCGATCCGTCATCGCAGTCGCGCACGCGTACCGCTGCAGAAACGTCGCTCCATGTCGATCCGATAAGTCATGGGGATGTTATGAGGCTGTGGCGCCACGGTTGTCAATCCTGGCAGGGCTGATCTCAGAAACAGGGGAACCGGGAGCACCCCGCGCTCCCGGTCCTCCCCCCGCTGTGCTCCGCCACGTCCCGCCGGCAGAGCAAACTCCTATCAAACGGTGACGTTTTCCTTGACCTCGCCCGTCGGCGCCTCAGCCGACGCGGGCTGTGCCGCCTGCGCCGGGGCGGGGACGACGACAGCCGGAGCTACCACCTCGCGGTCGCGACGCCGCGGCTGCGGCGGCTGGAAGGCACGCCGGGCGTGAAATTCGCAATAGGGAAGGCCGGTGACTTTGGTTTTGCCGCAGAAGTGGAAATCGGACTGCTGGGGATCACCGATCGGCCAGCGGCAGCAGGCCTCCGTGAGGGTCTGGATGTATTTGCGCTCTTTGAGCGGGATCACAAGCTCTTCGGCCGGCGGCACATAGGGCTCGGAGTCGCCAAGGTAGAGATTGCGCAAGGCTGGATTGCCGACATTCGCGAAGCGCGGCTTCATGAGCCGTTTGCCGGCTTGCGCGCGCACGCGCGGCCGGTGCGATTTCATGCGTGAGGTCGTGGCGCGGCCTGCAAGACCCAGCCGGTGTACCTTGCCGATGACGGCATTGCGGGTAACCCCACCGAGACGGCCGGCGATCTGGCTTGCGCTCAGCCCGTCCGACCACAACTTCTTCAACAGTTCGACCCGCTCGTCGTTCCAGGCCATAGCCTTGAATCTCCCGCTTGCTCACATGGCGGGACTCCGGCACCGCGCGCGGAATCCGCCCACTACGGCCGGACGCGAGGCATGCAGGCTGTTCAAGCGCACGCGCGCGAACACCCGTTAGCCGGTCAGACCGACGACAAACTCGACGCTGAAACTTGGATACTGAACGCGACTGACGGCGCTCGACTTGGCGCGCTGACGCGTGACACCCACGACTGACAAAAGCCCCGCTCGCAAATCACACGCGAGTACGCCGTGGGCGATGGGCAGAGATTACTATGCGGTTAACAGCAGCCTCAAGGCGTCTCGGCGAATCGGACGCAATTGAGAATCGCTGTGTGACTCGCCCACCACAGAACGATCTGCAACTTGTGAATCCCGGGGATAGTTGATTGCGCTCGCCACGAATCTTGAACGGCAGCGCTTGCGAATCGCCAACGCCGCATCGGCCGACATACCGCGCATGTTCAGCGCACGAGAAACAGGGGGCACTCCAGCACCGAGGCGAGGGCCGCGAGTTTGCCGTCTTCGGGGACCACCAATCCGCCGAACTGGCAGATGACAAAGCCTCCGTGCATGCGCCGCAAAGTTTCAGCAACGGCGGCCGCCTCCCCGCGCGCCAGGTCTGCGCAACGGATCTGTACGCCCTCGCGATCCTCCAGGGCCAGCCGTGCCTCCCCCTCCATCCAGGCCAGCCGTTCTTCGTCCGGAGCGATCAGCAACAGGACGATCTCGGCCGAATCCAGCGCCGCCAGCCTTTGCGCCACCATCAGCATGCCGCTCAGCTGCTGCACGTCCTCGACTGCGACGACGATCGGACCCACTGCGCGCCGCGCCTTCGGACCGGCCATGACCACGCCGGTAGTACCGGCTATTTCCTGCAGCATTTGCTTCAAAAGACCGCCGGCGCGATCATCGAACGGCTCTGCAAACGCCACCACATTCCACGGCCCAGACTCTGCGCAAGCGATGGCCAGTGCGCGAAGGGGTTCATCCCGCATAACGCGCACCTGCAACGGCACATCAGCGGCGCTTGCGAGCAGCTCGACCTGCCGGTGCGCGCCCTGCGCCGCCAGCCGCAGATCGTGCGCGATTCCGGCTGGCGAAACGGCTCCACGGCGGCGCCCGGAAAATGAAAGTTCCCGCAGGAACCCGTACGCCGCACAATCGATGAGCTGCTCGTCCTCGATGAAGAGAGCTTCGACGCCCGAACCGAAGGCGCGGGCGATGCGGACGGCGGCATCCAGCGCCACCGGATTTGGCAGTCCAGATTGCAGGTGCAGCACGACGCGGCCGCGATCCTCGTCTGAGGCTGCCACGTGGGCAATCATGAGTTTTCCTTGCCCGCCGCCGCTACGCCGTTCGCGCTCCTGGCGAAGCTCCGCCCGCGCTCGGCGAACGACCGCAACTTGTCCTCCACCAGCCGGTTGATGGTGCCGGCCGGGAACCTGCCATCGCTGTTGCGCTCGCCGGCCTTGACGCCGGTGAGGATCTCGATGCCTTCGTCGATGGTTGACACGGGATAGACGGCGAACTGTCCATTGCGCACCGCATCGACCACATCCTGACGCAACATCAGATGCTGAACGTTGGACTTCGGAATAAGGACTCCCTGTTTTTCGGTGAGCCCCCGGGCGCGGCAAATGTCGAAGAAGCCTTCGATCTTCTCATTGACGCCGCCGATTGCCTGCACTTCGCCGAGCTGATTGACCGAGCCGGTTACGGCCAGGCTTTGCTTGATGGGCACGCCTGACAACGCGGACAGCAGGGCATAAAGCTCCGCTGAGGAGGCGCTGTCGCCGTCGACGCCGCCGTAGGATTGTTCAAAGACCAGGGTTGCCGCCAGCGCCAGCGGAACGTCGAGCGCATAGCGACCGGCCAGGAACCCCCAAAGGATCATGACTCCTTTGGAGTGAAGCGGACCACCGAGCTTGGCCTCGCGCTCGATATCAGTCACCCGGCCGGACCCAAGTCGTACGCGGGCGGTGATCCGGCTTGGGCGGCCGAATGCCAGCGAGCCCAGTTGCATCACGGACAAGCCGTTGATCTGTCCGACGCTGCTGCCCTCCGTGTCGACGAGTACGAGACCCCGATTGACGACCTCCTGGGCTTTCTCGCGCAGCCGGTCCGACCGGCGGATCTGCTCTTCGATAGCGCGCTCCACATCCTGCTTGCCGGTGACCTTGCGGTTGGCCTCGCTCGACCAGTAGTCCGCTTCGCGGACCAAGTCCGCAAGGCGGCCGATCTCGATCGAAAGCTTCTCGCGGTCATCGGCAAGGCGGGCACCCTCATCAATAAGCCGCGCGACGCCGGCGGCATCGACGGGCTTCAGGCTGTGCTCCTTGACGATGGAGGCGATCAGGCGCGCATAGCCGAGATCGTTCTCGGTTGATCGCGCGATGGTGTCGTCGAAATCCGCCTGCACCTTGAACAGGCGCGTGAAATCCGGATCGTGCGCTGCGAGCAGGTAGTACAGCTCCCGGTCTCCGAACAGCACCACCTTGACGTCGAGCGGAATGGGCTCGGGATCGAGGGTCTGGGTGGAAATGAAGCCCGCCGTCTCGATCGGCTGCTCGATGCGGACCTCGCGCGCCTTGATCGCGCGTTTCAACGCCTCCCAGGCGAACGGCGACAAGAGAAGGCGCCGCGCATCCAACAGCAGATAGCCGCCATTGGCCTTGTGCAATGCGCCGGGTTTGACGAGTAGAAAATCTGTGACGAGCGTACCCATCTGGGCGAAATGCTCAACACGCCCAATGAGGTTGCCATAGGTAGGATTGATTTCCTCGACGATAGGAGCCCCCGCTGGGGCACTGGCGTCGGCCGATACCATCGGGTTGACCATGTAGCGGCGAAAGCGCGGATCATGCGCGCTGTCCACCGACTGCTTGACGATAGCGTTCTCCTCTTCGCCCGTTGGCAAAAACAGCCCGACATTGCGCACCATGTCATAGCCCGCGGCCAGGACGTAGGCAGCCGCGTCAGGCACGTCGCGAAACGAGGCTTCGAGGTCATCCAGCGCATCGCCTACCGCGCGCTTGGCCACCTCCTCGTTGAGCTCGCTGAGGTCACTGCGCCGCTTCTTGTCGCTCTTGGGGAGGCGCTCAAGAATCGTCTGCATCTCCTTCTGCAGCGCGTCAATCTTCATCTCGACATCGCGGCGCATGGCTTCCGGCAATGCATTGAACACTTCCGGCTTGACGACCTTGCCCTCATGCATCGGCGCCATGGTGAAGCCGTTGGGCGTGCGCAGAATGGCGATGTTCTGGCTCTGCGCCTTGGCGCTCAGTGCCTGGAACGCCTCGTCATTGGTGGATCGAAACTGTTCGTCGATGGCACGCCGCCGCGTGCGGTATTCCTCGCTTTCGAACACCGCCGGCAGAACGTTTCGCAACTCGTCGATGGCCGCCACCATGCCTTTGGCAAGCGCGCGTGCGCGGCCATGCGGCAGCCGCAGCGCCTTAGGCTGGTTGGGCGTCTCGAAGTTGTAAACGTAGACCCAGTCCGAAGGCGCCGGTGACTGCGCGGCTCTTGGGCCCAGATGCGATCGCACAGCGGTGGTCTTGCCGGAGGCGGGTGGCCCCAGCACGAACATGTTGAAATCATGGCTCTTGATGTTGGCGCCGAACTGGATGGCCTTCAGCGCGCGGTCCTGGCCGATGAGGCCCGTGATCGGCTGCAATTCGTCGGTGGTCTTGAAGCCGAGCGTGGATGGCGCCACCACGCGGCGAAGCTCGGACGCGTCCAGGGGCTGGGGACGGGCCGCCACCGTTGTCACCTCCCCATCCACAACGGGGGCGGGACCATCCTGCTGCGAGCGCTTGAAAAACATGCAATAACCCACCGAATGTCTTCAGCCGGCGGGGGACCATAGGCGCCCGCGCCGGCCAAGAAAAGGCCGGGCGACGGGCCGCGTCAACTGATCTGCGCGGGCTTTCCGATCGCCTGTGCTGCCAGCGCCTCAGCGCAACAAGGAGAGGCCACAGGACCGCCGCTTCATGGCAATTGTCGCGATGCAAAACAGTGCGCTCCGGGACGGGCGGCAATCTGCAGCGGCTTTCGATATCTGCCGGGGGGTGGCGCGGCTGCTCAAAGCCCATGGATTTGCGGTGGTGACAGAGCTTGCGCTGGCCAATGGACGCCGGGCCGACGTTGCCGCCATCTCGGACTCTGCTGAAATTTGGATTGTCGAGATCAAGTCCTGCCTCAACGATTTCCGCACCGACGAGAAATGGCCCGACTACCGCGAGTACTGCGACCGCCTGCTGTTTGCGGTGGACCCCGGCTTTCCGCGCGATGTCCTGCCTCTGGGGACCGGGCTGATCGTCGCGGACCGCTATGGCGGGGAGATCATACGGGATGCGCCGGTGCACAAGCTTTCCGCGCCGCGCCGGAAGGCCATGATGCTGAATATGCTGCGGTCAGCGGCGTTCCGCCTGCAATCGGCGGTCGACGCGGAAGCAAGTTTCGAAGGGCAGCCAAGAAGCTAGGCGGGAGATCCGGCGGCTATTTGGGGGCCCGCTTGGCCAGAATCCGCTGCAAGGTGCGCCGGTGCATGTTGAGCCGGCGCGCGGTTTCCGAGACGTTGCGGTTGCACAATTCGTAGACGCGCTGAATGTGCTCCCAGCGCACACGGTCCGCCGACATCGGGTTCTCGGGCGGCGCTGCCTTTTCGTTGGGCGGAGCCAGCAGCGCATCCGTCACGTCGTCGGCGTCGGCGGGCTTGGCCAGATAGTCCACGGCGCCGAGCTTCACCGCCGACACGGCGGTGGCAATGTTGCCGTAGCCAGTCAGAACGACCGCCCGAGCCTGGGGCCTCGCCTTCGAGAGCTCGGCGATGACATCGAGCCCATTGCCATCCTCCAGGCGCATGTCAACGACGGCAAATGCAGGCGGGCTCTGGCGGATCAGCGTCATGCCCTCCGCAACGGAATGCGCGGTACGCACTTCGAACCCGCGCATTTCCATGGCTCTGGCCAGACGAAGTGCAAACGCGCGGTCGTCGTCCACCAGCACCAGCGACCGATCTTCCGGAAGCTCATCCGGCTTGAATGAAAGGTCCTCGACCACTGTAAGTGCTCCTTATACCCGTCTTACTATACCGGGCCGGCTCGGCAGACCCAAGTGTTCGGGCATAGACTTCTTAACTAGCCGTCAGGAGAGGCAGCAAGCTCGCGTCCGCTGAACGGTTGTTGAAGTTCCGCGCCGTGATCCATGCTGGGCCGCCCTTCGAAGACGTGGCGCGGCCAGACGATCTTGACCTCGGCTCCGAGAGCCGGTCGGGCGCGGTTCTCGAACGAGACGACGGCGCCGGAGCGCTCCAAAAGGGTCTTGGCGATGAAAAAGCCGAGCCCCAATCCCGACGGCTCGTTGCCCATGCCACTACCAGGCCGATGGGACCGGCGGGTCGTAATATACGGGTCGCCAAGGGCGTCGATGATGTCGCGGGAGATGCCCGGCCCGTCATCGACGATGGTGATCGTCACTTCGCGCGCGGACCACCGGGCGGTGACCTCCACTCTGCGCCTGGCGAAATCGACGGCGTTCTCAATGAGGTTGCCGAGACCGTAAATGACGCCGGGCCGCCGCTCGCCGACGGGCTCCTGCCCGTCCATTTCCTTGCCCCGATCGACGGACAGCACCAATTCGGCACTGAACCCGCGATAGGGTTCGGCCGCCTCCTCGACCAGCTGCGTCAGGCTCATGCGGGCGTGCAGCGGGTCGGGCTCGCCGGGGCTGCGCGTCAGCTTGGTGAGAATCTCGCGGCAGCGCTGGGCCTGACTTTGCAGCAGCGCGAGGTCTTCGGCGTAGTTGCTCCCGGCCGGGGCTTCGCGCGCAAGATCCTTGGCGACCACAGTAATCGTCGAGAGCGGGGTGCCGAGTTCGTGGGCGGCGGCTGCGGCAAGACCATCGAGTGCGTGCAACTGCTGCTCACGCGCCAGGACCATCTCGGTGGCTGCAAGAGCCGCGGTCATCTGCCGTGCCTCCTTCGCCAGGCGCCAGGCATACAGCGCAAGGAACAGCATGCCCGAGGAAATCGAGGCCAGCATACCGACCTTGTAAAGAACATCGAGGCCCAGGCCTGCGTTCCCGTACCAAGGCAGGGATAAGTGCCAAACCGACAATGCAACGCCCACGCATGCGGCGAGCAGCCCGAGGCCGATCGTATGCGGAGAAGGCAGGGTGGCCGCCGACACCGTGACGGGCACCACCAGCAGGAAGGCAAACGGATTCTCGATCCCGCCTGTCAGATAGAGCAAAGCCCCGAGCTGCAGGATGTCGTAGGCCAATAGCGTGGTCGCCGAGCCGGTGCTGAGCCAACGCCGTGCCGGATGCCGGATGCGCAAAAAGACGTTGAGCCAGGCGGAGAGCGCAATGAAGGCCAGGCAGACGCCCAGAGGCAGACTGAAATCCAGCACAAAGCGGACGAAGCACACCGTTACGAGCTGGCCGACGACCCCGAACCAGCGGAGGCGGACCGCGGTCTGCAGGCGCAGTCCGCTCTCGACGGGTCCCCGCCGGTACCACTCCAACATGCCAGCCAATGAAACAGGCCAAACCCGCAACGCTTCCACCCGCAATTGCTTGCTTCAGCCGTCTTGCTACCCCAGATAGGAGCGGTTAGCCAATGCCGGTGACACGGCACAGCCGAAGTATTTCTGCTCGCCATGCAAAAGCCCATGCCCAGTCCCAGCGGGGGCGTCCAGCCGCGTCCCGTGGAGGTCCGTGATCTGCGCAAGGTCTACGGTGAGATCACGGCCGTGGACGGCGTCAGCTTCGGGCTCGAAAGCAACTCGGTCACGGCGCTGCTGGGGGGCAACGGCGCCGGCAAGACGACCACCATCTCGATGCTGATGGGCCTCGTGGTGCCGACCTCAGGTGAGGCGCGCGTATTCGGCGCCGACATGGCACACGAGAGGCACAAGGTGCTGCATCGCATGAATTTCGAGAGCCCCTATGTCGATGTGCCGATGCGCCTCACGGTGCGGCAGAACCTGCAAATCTATGGCCGCCTCTACGGATTGAATGATCTTGCCGGGCGCGTGACCGACATTGCCGCAGAGCTGCGACTGACGGAGCTGCTCGATCGGGCCTACGGCAAGCTGTCGGCCGGGCAGAGGACTCGCGTGAGCCTCGCCAAGGCGCTGCTCAATGAGCCCGAGTTGCTGCTGCTTGACGAGCCGACGGCATCGCTCGATCCGGATACGGCCGATTGGGTCCGCACAAAGCTCGAGGACTACCGCCGCGTGCGGCAGGCCACCATCGTGCTCGCGTCTCACAACATGGCCGAGGTCGAGCGGCTAGCCGATCGAGTCATCATGCTGGAGAAGGGCCGGGTGATTGCTGACGAAACACCCGAGGAACTCATTAAGCGGTTCGGGCGCGAAACTCTGGAAGAGGTGTTTCTTGCCATCGCGCGTCGCGGCGGGGGAAGCGCGGAGCTTGCGCCATGACGACCTCGATGCAGCCCCTCCTGCGACCACAGACCACCGTGGCCGCGTCCGCCGGCCGCGTGTGGGGCATGGTGCTGCGCTATTGGTATGTGATCCGCTCCTCCTGGCCGCGCACGGCCGAGCTCATATATTGGCCGCTGGTGCAGATGCTGATGTGGGGGTTCTTGCAGACCTATCTCGCACAGAGCACGGGCTTTGCATCCCGGGCGGCAGGCCTTTTCATTGGTGGCGTACTCCTGTGGGACATCCTCGTGCGCAGCCAGCTCGGGTTCTCGGTCGCATTCCTGGAGGAGATCTGGTCGCGCAACCTCGGTCATCTCATGATGAGCCCATTGCGTCCCATCGAGCTGGTGATCGCGCTCATGATCGTTAGCCTCATCAAGCTGATGGTCGCGATGGTGCCGGTCGCGTTGATGGCCTATGCCTTCTTTGGGTTCAATGTGCTCACGCTGGGCGTCGCATTCGCCGTTTTTTTCGCCAACCTGGTGATCATGAGCTGGTCACTCGGATTGGTGTCGACAGGCGTGGTGCTGCGCTGGGGCCTGGGCGCGGAGAGCTTCGCCTGGCTGGTGGTTTTCGTGTTCCTGCCGCTCTGCTGCGTCTACTACCCCGTGACCACATTGCCGCATTGGCTGCAATGGGTTGCGCTCTCGCTGCCACCGACCTATGTGTTTGAGGGTCTCCGCGGCATCGTGCTCAGGGGCACATTCGACGGCACGCTTATGGTGAAAGCGTTCGCCCTCAATGTCCTCTACTTCTCGCTCGGGTTTGCCGCGTTCCGCTACTTTCTGCAGAGCGCCCGTGTGCATGGGTCGCTGGTGCAGATGGGCGAATAGGATCGCCAACCGATGGCACTGTCCCGTGGCTTGAGAATTGGGCTGTTCGTTGCAGCCGGCTTTCTTGTGGGGGCGCTCTCGGCACTCGCTCTATTCCCGCAGGCCTGGCAGAAGGTGTTTGCGTCCGCATCGACGGGCAAGGCCCTAATCGGCGGGCCGTTCACGCTGACCGACCAGAACGGCAAGCGCGTCACGGACAAGGACTTCCGCGGCCGCTTCATGCTCGTCTACTTCGGCTTCACGTTCTGCCCGGACGTGTGTCCGTCGGCGCTGCAGGTGATGGCCGCGGCCTTGCACAAGCTCGGCCCCAAGGCCGAGAAGATCGTGCCGATTTTCATCACGATCGATCCGGAACGCGATACGCCGGAAAAGATGGCGCAGTACGTGCAAAGCTTTGATCCGCGGCTGGTCGGGCTGACCGGCACGCCGGAGGAGATCGCCGCGGTCACCAGGGAGTATCGTGTCTATGCCAAGAAGGTGGAGGACCCGAAGTCCACCGCCGGCTACACCATGGATCACTCCTCGATCATCTATGTGATGGGGCCCGACGGCGCCTACCGGACCCACTTCACGCATACGACCAACGTCGATGCCATGGCCGCCCGGCTGGGCGAGATGTTGTAAGGAGAACACGGCTTTAACCGATTCGCGAATCAGTGCAGCCTGAGAGCGCTGTAGGTGTCGGTATCGCAGCCCCGGCAGGATAAGAAGTAGCGGCCCAAACCGCGTTCAGGCCTGCCAAAATGGGCTCATGGGACAAACGATCGGGGGAACCGCAGCGTGCTCTACCACTGGTATGAGCTGAGCCGGGCTGCTTTCCGGCCAGCACGTGTAGCCGCGGACTCCTGCCGGCTCTTCTTCAATCCACTCAACCCGCTCTCGCACACGCCCGTTGGCCGCGGCGCCGTCGCCGCGTGCGAGGTGTTCGAGCGTGCCACGCGCCGCTATCTCAAGCCGAGCTTCGGCATTCACCACACCAAGGTCGGCGCCAGTACCGTGCGTGTCGGCGAACAGGTCGTGTGGCAATCGCCGTTTTGCCGCCTTGTGCATTTCAAGCGCGACATCGACCCCGCCCGCGCCGCCGAGCATCCGCGTCTTCTGCTGGTGGCGCCGATGTCGGGCCATTTCGCCACACTGCTGCGCGGCACGGTCGAAACCTTCCTGCCCGACCACGAGGTCTACATTACTGACTGGCAGAACGCCCGCGACGTTCCATTGTCCGATGGCCGGTTCGATCTCGATGACTACGTCGACACGATGATGGCCATCTTCGGCTACTTCGCCGGCGACGTTCACGTGTTCGCAGTCTGCCAGCCGAGCGTGCCGGTACTCGCAGCGACGGCGCTCATGGAAATGAGAGGCACCCCCGACGTCCCTCTTTCTCTGATCCTCGCGGGTGGCCCTATCGACACTCGCGTGAGCCCCACCATCGTCAACGTGCTGGCGCAGAAACGGGGGACCGATTGGTTTCGCCGCAACGTCATCACCAACGTCCCCTGGCCCTGTCCGGGGCATGGGCGGATGGTCTATCCCGGCTTCCTGCAGCTCTCCGGCTTCATGACCATGAACCTCGACCGCCACATGCAGGCACATAAGGAGATGTTCCTGCATCTTGTGCGCGGGGATGGCGATTCAGCGGAAAAACACCGCGAATTCTATGATGAGTACCTGGCCGTGATGGATCTCACCGCCGAGTTCTACCTACAGACGGTCGACAGCGTGTTCGTCCGACACCTGCTGCCGCGGGGCCTGATGACGTATCGCGGGGAACGCCTCGATTTGGCGGCTATCCGCCGGCCGGCCCTGATGACCGTTGAGGGCGAGAAAGACGACATCACGGGTAAAGGCCAATGCCGCGCGGCGCTCGATGTATGCACTGGCGTTCCTTCCGACCACAAGTTGCATTTCGAGTGCCCCAAGGTAGGACACTACGGCATCTTCAACGGATCACGGTTCCGAACCGAGATAGCACCACGCATGGCCAAGTTCATGCGCGCCTACGATCCGTGCGCAGGGGCGGATCTGACCATCGGGCAGCTTGAACATATGGCGACGATGCCGTCGCGCAAGAAGCGCACGCAAGAGCTGGACTCGCTCGCCTTCAGTTTTCGCGGCTGACGCGCGCACGCCCTGATGTCAAGCGGAAACACCGTGTCGCGCTGACGCAACACGACACAGGTTCTATGCGCAGAAATTTCTGCGCGCGCTCACTGTTGCCCCAAATTTTTGCTAGCCAGAGTATCGGCATCGCCGCGAAGGCAGTACGCATAGAGGGGGCTGGACGTTGCCGTTTACGAGAAGCAAGAAGAAGTCTGTACGCGAACCAATCGCGCTGCGCGTGGAAGGCATCGTCGCACCGGTGCAGGTGCGCCATCATCCTGGAGCGCGGCGACTGACGCTCAGAGTCAGCAAGACACGCAAGTCCGTCGTCATGACGGTGCCGGAGCGCTGCCGCCTGGACGAGGCCAGCAAGTTCCTGCGCACGCATATCGACTGGGTGCGCGAGCGGCTGGGACGCGTGCCGGAGCCCGTCCCATTTGCCAACGCCAGGCAAATCCCATTCCGCGGCCAGATGCACCGGATCTGCTTCACCGGCCCGGCGCGCGGTATGGCCGTCGTCAGCATCGACACCCGGACGCAAACTACGCCCCGGCTGAATGTCGCCGGCCATGCGGATCACGCCGCGCGCCGCCTGAAGGACTGGCTGGTCGCCAAGGCAAAAGATGATCTCGAGGCGTGTGTGGGCCGGCATGCCAAGACGCTGGGTGTCAGAGCCCGGCGCATCACCCTGCGGGATCAGACGTCGCGGTGGGGATCGTGCTCAGCTGGCGGCGTCCTATCCTTCTCCTGGCGATTGATCCTGGCTCCCTCCTTTGTGCTCGACTACGTCGCCGCCCACGAAGTGGGGCATCTCGTCGAGATGAATCACGGCACCCGCTTTTGGAAGCTGGTCGCGCGTTGCGTGCCGCAGATGGATGAGGCGCGGCAGTGGCTGCGCCAGCACGGGTCCGACCTGCACCGGTACGGTGCTGAGGTGTCATCGCGCAAACGCGAGCTCTAACTCAGGTTCCGGAGCCGAAGCTGCGCCAGATGCCATCGAGAGCCGGCAGCTCCCAGAGGGAGCCCTGCCGTTGCGTCTGGCGAGACTGGTCACGCTCGATCATGCGGGCGACCGGATCGCGATCCGCGAACACCGCCTGCCCTGCCGCCTGCTCGGGTCTCGCCGCAAGACGGTCCGATCCGGCCAGCGCCACCGCCGGCAAGCCGTGATGCGCCACGGCCATGATGTCGTGCCACATGCGGGCGGGCAGGCTTCCGCCGGTGACACGCCGCATTGGTCGGCGATCATCATTGCCGACCCACACGCCGCCGACGTACTGGGCCGTATAGCCCACGAACCACGCGTCCCGGAACTCCTGGTTGGTTCCGGTCTTGCCCGCCACGGGACGATCGGGTAGGGCGGCGCGGCGCCCGGTGCCCGACGCGACCACCGCGCTCAACATGTCATTCATTTCCGCGACGTGGGCCGGGGCGACCAGCTGCAGCGGCCGCGGAGCGCGCCATCGGTACAGCACGCGGCCGGTGCTCGTACGCACCGTGCGTATCATGTGGGGCGTGAAAGAGTGGCCACCGCTTGCCAGCACGCCGTAAGCGCTCGTCAGCTCGAGCAGGGTGACTTCTGATGTACCCAGCGCAAGCGACGGGCCGTCCCGAAGATCCGATGTGATACCGAGCCTGTGCGCCACCGCCGCCGTCTGGCCCTTGCCGAGCGACATGTTGAGCCGAGCCGCGACAGTATTGATCGAATGGGCCAGGGCCTCGCGCAAGGTGACGTTGCCACGGTAGGTACCGTCATCGTTTCTCGGGCTCCAGCCCCGGCCGAGGATGGGCAGGTCCTGCACGATGCTGTCCGGCGTGAGCCCGCTTTCGATTGCCGCCAGGTAGACAAACATCTTGAAGGCCGAACCGGGTTGGCGCAGGGCCTTCAGGGCGCGGTCGAACTGGCTCTCAGCATAGGAGCGGCCGCCGACGAGGGCGCGTATGCCGCCCGCGGTGTCCATCAGGATGAGGCCCGCCTGGCCGGCATCTGCGGTCCTACCCGCGCCGGCCATCAATCCCTGGACGATCGATTGCGCGTGGCGCTGCAGGTTAGCGTCGAACGTGGTCTCGACGATCACCTCGCGGTCGTTGGCGGCCACCTGCGAGGGCAAACGCTCGAGCACTGCGTCGATGGCATACTCCACATCGCTGTGCTCATGTTGGGGCAGGGTGGGGGCAAAGTTGACCTTCAACAGCGACACCTGCGCGGCCACGTCATTGGAAAGAAAGCCCGCTTCCGCCATCTTGGCGAGAACGCTGTGCGCCCGCGTTCGCGCCAGCACCGGGTTCGCAACCGGCGAGAACCGCGACGGCGCTTTCAAGAGGCCGGCGAGCACGGCGGCCTCGGTCAGCGAGACCTTCCGCGCCGACTTGCCGAAGTAGCGTTGGGCGGCGGCCTCTACGCCATATGCGCCACCGCCGAAGTAGACGCGATTGAGGTAAAGCTCGAGGATGTCGCGCTTGCCCAGCCGCGCTTCCAGCCACAAGGCGAGGACGAGCTCCTCAAGCTTGCGCCGGAGCGTGCGCTGCGGACCCAGGAACAGGTTCTTGGCGAGCTGCTGGGAGATGGTCGACCCCCCCTGCACCAGATGTCCCGCGCGCAGGTTGGCAAAGACAGCCCGCAGGAAGCCGCCGGGATCGATACCCCAGTGCTCGAAAAAGTGGCGGTCCTCCGTGGCAACCACGGCGTCGATCAGGTGCTGAGGCAGCAAGTCGATCGGCACGTAAGGGGCTGGATTGCCGCGCACCCCGAGCAGCGTGCCGTCGCGCGCCAGAACGCGCACCACCGGCGCCTGCTCCTTCTGGCGCAGCGCCATCGGATTGGGAATGGTGATTGTGTAGTAGACGAACGCACTGGCTATGGCGATGGTCGCGGCGATCGCCGCGTAGATCGAGCCGATGACCGCGAACCGGAACATGACCGGGCGCCTGTCCCTCTGGCGCAGACGGCGACATGCCGGTACGCGCGCGCACGCTAAAGGCTGCGGATTAAGGCGCGGTTAACTACGGTTTGATCGTCAGATCCGGTATTCCGGCTCCTGGCGGCGGCCGAACATCCAGAACACCATCATCACAAGGATGCCCACAAGGACACGCGTCGCCAGCACAAAGCCCATGTAGACGATTTGGCGCTCGTCAACGAGCGCCCGCAGAACAACCTCATAGCGTGGCGGCCAATTGCCGGCGATCAGGCCCTCGCGCAGGCTGCCTGCCCACTTGAACAGGGTCAGGGTCGTGTCAGGGAAATAGAACCAGAAAAATCCAAGCGCCACGGCGCCGAGCAGCAGCGAGAAGAATACGTTTCCGAGTGAAATGAAAAAGCGGGTCCCTATATGCGTCACGCCGGGCTCCTGAGATCTGGTCGCCAAGCCCCAAAACAATAGCTTAACATCCAAAAGCCGGCTTCTGAAAGGCTGGTCGCCACAAACGGACCCGATTCAATTTCGACGGTCCCATATCAAATGCCTCAAGAAGCGGCATTGCCGTGAGCGAGCAGGGAAAAAGGGGGAAATGGGATGGCGCCAATCCTTCGCGAAGTCACGACCGGGCTGCGCTTCCCTGAAGGGCCTGTTGCCCTTGGCGACGGCTCAGTGCTGGTGGTGGAGATCGAGGCTGCACGGTTGACGCGCGTCGCGCCCGACGGAACCAAGACAACCGTCTCCCAACACTCCGGCGGCCCCAACGGGGCCGCGATCGGTCCTGATGGCAAGGTCTACGTCTGTAACAACGGCGGCTTTCGCTGGCACCAGCATCCCGTCGCGGGCCTCATCCCTACCGGACAACCGGAAGACTATTCCGGTGGCCGCATCGAACGCGTCGATCTCGCCACGGGACGCATCGAAACACTTTACACAGAGTGCAACGGCGAGCCGCTCAAGGGTCCGAACGACCTCGTGTTCGATGCGCACGGCGGTTTCTATTTCACGGACCTTGGCAAGTCGCGCCCGCGCGAGATCGACCGCGGTGCCGTCTACTACGCCAAAGCGGATGGCAGCTTCATCGAGGCGGTGGCCTATCCCACCCTTACCGCTAACGGCTGCGGCCTCTCGCCGGACGGCAACACGCTATATTTCGCCGAAACCGAGTCTGCCCGGCTGTGGGCCATGGACATTCTGGAGCCTGGCAAGGTCCGGCGCGAAGGTTGGCCCTCGGTTCATGGCGGCCGCCTCGTCGGCTGCCCCGGCGGCTATCAGCGCTTCGACAGCCTGGCGGTGGACAGCGCCGGCAATATCTGCGTCGCAACTCTGATCAATGGCGGCATCACGGTCTTCAGCCCTGACGGGGCAACTGCCAGGCACATTCCCATGCCCGACCCGCTGACGACGAACATCTGCTTCGGCGGGCCGGACCTGCGGACCGCATTCGTTACCCTCTCGGGATCGGGGCGGTTGGTAGCGTTCGACTGGGAGCGGCCCGGGCTGCGGCTGAACTGGCAATGATGTGGGGCGCGAGGGCCGCGCCCGCCATCAGACATCGAGATTGGAAACGGACAGGGCGTTCGCTTGGATGAACTCGCGGCGGGGCTCGACCACGTCGCCCATCAGGCGCGAGAAGATCTCGTCCGCCTCGCCCAGCTCGCCGATCTTCACCTGCAGGAGCGTGCGGCTTTCCTTGTCGAGCGTGGTCTCCCAGAGCTGCTCCGGGTTCATCTCGCCCAGCCCTTTGTAACGCTGGATCGAAATGCCTTTGCGACCCGCCTCGAATACGGCATCCAGCAGGCTGCGCGGGCCGAACACGGGGGCGGCGCTGTCCTTCCGGCGCAGGCTGGCAGTCGCCCCGTAGATTTCCGCCAGGTGCGCGTGGCGCTCGTTAAGACGGCGCGCCTCCAGCGCGCCCAACAGGGCGCGATCCAGCGTGTGCGCCTCCGTCACGCCGCGTACTTCGCGGCGAAACACGTAGCCCTCGTTGCCGAAACGCCCAGTCCAGCCGCGCTCGGTTTCGTCGGCTTGCGCGTCGAGGCGGATGGCAATGGCCGCTGCAACGGCATTGGCCTTCTCGGCCGACAGCAGAAGCGGCTGATCGAACGCTCCGCCGATGGCGGCCTGCTCCACCACGAAGCGTGCATAGCGCGAATGGACGTCGTCGATCAGCTTCGACACCACCCGCGCCTGATCGACAATGTCGCGCAGATCCCGGCCGGCACGGACTTCGCCGTTGCCGAGCTGCAGGGTTGCATCTTCCAGCCCCGCGTCGACCAGATAATCTTCGAATGCGCGCTGGTCCTTCAGATAGGTCTCTGACTTGCCCTTCGACACTTTGTAGAGCGGCGGCTGGGCGATATAGAGGTGCCCCTTCTCCACCAGCTCGGCCATGTGCCGGTAGAAAAAGGTCAGCAGCAGCGTGCGGATATGAGCGCCGTCCACGTCGGCGTCGGTCATGATGATGATCTTGTGGTAGCGCAGCTTGCTGATGTCGAACTCGTCGCGGATGCCAGTGCCGAGCGCGGTGATGAGCGTGCCGATCTCTTGGCTCGACAGCATCTTGTCGAAGCGTGCGCGCTCCACGTTCAGGATTTTGCCGCGAATCGGCAGCACGGCCTGGAACTCGCGATTGCGCCCCTGCTTGGCGGAGCCGCCGGCCGAGTCACCCTCGACGATGAACATTTCCGTATTGGCCGGATCGCGATCCTGGCACTCGGCAAGCTTGCCGGGCAGCGAATTGATGTCGAGCGCGCCCTTGCGCCGCGTCAGCTCGCGCGCCTTGCGGGCCGCCTCGCGCGCCGCGGCCGCCTCCACCACCTTGGTGATGATGGCCTTGCCTTCCTTGGGATGCTCCTCGAACCAAGCCGAGAGCTGGTCGCCGACGATGCTCTCCACCACCGGCTTCACCTCGGAGGACACCAGCTTGTCCTTCGTCTGGCTGGAGAACTTCGGGTCGGGCACCTTCACCGACAGCACCGCCGTGAGACCCTCGCGCGCATCCTCGCCGGAGAGCTGCACCTTCTCCTTTTTGGCGACGCCGTTCCCCTCCGCGTACTTGTTGATGGCGCGCGTGAGGGCAGCGCGGAAACCGGCCAGATGCGTGCCTCCATCGCGCTGAGGAATGTTGTTGGTGAAGCAGAGGACCTGCTCGTGGTAGGCGTCGTTCCACCACAGCGCCAGCTCCACAGCCACGTTTTCGCGCTCGCCGGCAATCATGATCGGCGCCTCGATCAGCGCGACCTTGGAACGGTCGATGAAGCGCACGAACTCGCGGATGCCGCCGTCGTATTGCATCTCGACGGTTTTCTTGTCGGCATGCCGGTCGTCGATCAATATCACGCGCACGCCGGAGTTCAGGAACGCCAGCTCGCGCAAGCGGTGCTCGAGCGTGCCGAAGTCGAACTCGATCACGTTGTGAAAGGTCTCGGAGCTTGGCCAGAAGGTGACCTCGGTGCCGCGCTTGCCGTCGGCGTCGCCAATGACGCGCAGCGGCGCCTCGGTAACGCCGTTGCGAAACCGGACGAAATGCTCCTTGCCCTCGCGCCAGATCTTGAGCTCGAGCACGGTGGAGAGGGCGTTGACCACCGACACGCCGACCCCGTGCAGGCCGCCCGAAACCTTGTAGGGATTGTCATCCTCGCCTTCGCCGAACTTGCCGCCGGCGTGGAGTTGGGTCATCACCACCTCGGCGGCGGAAATACCTTCCTCGGGGTGGATGTCCGTTGGAATGCCGCGGCCGTTGTCGCGCACCGTGCACGATCCGTCGGGATTGAGCGCGACCATCACTTCGCTGGCAAAGCCTGCCAGGGCCTCGTCGATGGCGTTGTCGACGACCTCATAGACCATGTGATGCAGGCCCGAGCCGTCATCGGTATCGCCGATGTACATGCCCGGACGCTTGCGCACCGCGTCCAACCCCTTGAGAACCCTGATTGCATCGGCGCCGTATTTCTCCGCGCCATTGGCCTTGCGGGCCGGCTTCACGCTCATCCTCAAAACGTCCTTTTCGGGGGGAAAATCCTCGGCCCAGAACATACCCCAAACGGGCAAAAAAAGCACGTGAAATGATGCGCCGCGAAGCGGATAAAACACCAGTTATACCAATATGATAGGTCGCCGTTCCGGAACCCGCGGGAGGCCTAAGGGCGAAGGTCGACCCGACCCTCCTGGAGCGCGAAAAACTGGGCCTTGTCGCCAAGGGCCGAGAAGGCCTCGAAATCGGTGCCCGTCATCCAAGCCTGGGTCCCCAGACGCACGATTTCATCGAACAGGGCCCTGCGCCGCGCCTGGTCGAGATGGGCGCCGATTTCGTCAAGCAGCAGGATCGGCGCCACGCCGCCATGCCGGTGGCGCACCAAGTCGGCATGGGCCAAAACCAGGCCGATCAGGAGGGCCTTCTGCTCGCCCGTGGAGCATACCCGCGCCGGCATGCCCTTCGGCCCATGCCCGACCATGAGATCGGACCGATGGGGGCCGGCCAGCGTACGCCCCGCGGCACGGTCGCGATCGCGCTCCTGCGCCAGCCGGCGGATGTAGTGATCCTCGACGTCGATCGCCGGACGGGTCGCCAACTCCGCTTCAAGCGCTCCCTCGAGCGCCACGTCGGCCCACGGGAACGCGGCGCCGGCTTGGCTGGCGCGGCGCGAAGCAATAGCCGCCTGCAGCTCAGCCACCACCATGCGACGCGAGGCGGCAATCGCCACGCCAGCCTCCCCCATCACCTGCTCGAAACCCTCGTAGCGCAGCTCGTCGCCAACGTTGTCGGCGAGCAGTCGGTTGCGCTGCTGCATGGCGCGCTCGAACTGTCCGAGCTGCGCGCGGTACCCCGGATCGAAGCACTGCACGAGGCGATCCAGGAACCGGCGCCGGTCAGCAGCCGGCCCGGTGAAAAGCCCATCCATCGCCGGCGTCAGCCACAACATCTCGGCATAGTCGCCTAAGGCGCCCGTGCCGGCCTGCGTTTGCCCATTGATGCGCACAACGCGCCTGGCGCGTGCGCCAGGCGCGGCTTCAGCGAGCCCGGTCCCGACGTTGTAGATGCCGGCCGGCGTGTGCAAGCGCGCCGCAACCGCCCAGGTGCCCTGCCCTGCCCGAGCCAGTTCCGGAAGCGGCGCCCGCCGCAATCCCTGGCCGGGGCTCAACAGCGAAATGGCCTCAAGGAGGTTGGTCTTGCCCGCGCCGTTGGCGCCACACAGAACCACTGGCGCCGGACCGGCCTTCACCACATGCGCGGCGTAGTTGCGGAAGTCGGTGAGCTGAATGCGCTCGATCCACAAGCGCGGCTCAGGTGCCGGCGCGCGAGCCTCCCCTGCACCACCCAGCGCCGAGGCTGCCGCTTGCGCCCTTGCCGCTTGAACCATTGCGCTCCGTCAGACCCGCATGGGCATAAGAACGTACAGCGCGCCCTCGTCGCCCTCATCCTTCACCATGGTCGGTGAGCCGGGGTCGGCGAGCTGGAAATGCGCCGTTTCGCTCTCGAGCTGATTGGCGATGTCGAGGAGATAGCGGGCGTTGAAACCGATCTCGAGGGGTTGTGAACCGTAGTCGACGGTGATCTCCTCCGTCGCGCTGCCGCCATCAGGATTGTTCACGGACAGCACGAGCTTGTTTCCGGACATGTTGAGCTTGACCGCACGCCCGCGCTCACTGGCAATGGTCGAGACCCGGTCTACCGCGTTCTTGAACTCGGCGTTGGAGACCTTGAGGTCCTTGTCGTTCGCCTTCGGGATCACACGCGCATAGTCGGGGAAGGTGCCGTCGATCAGCTTGGAGGTGAGCGTGATGGTTCCGATTTCGAAGCGGGCCTTGGCCGCCGACACGCCTACGTCGACGGTGCCGTCGCTACTCTCGATCAGCCGATGCAGCTCGTGCACGGTCTTGCGCGGCAGGATGATGCCCGGCATCGCCTCTGCCCCCTTGGGCAACGGCACGTCCGCTTGAGCCAGGCGGTGGCCGTCGGTGGCGACTGCGCGCAGCGTCTGGCGTTTGCCTCGGGAGGCGGCGTGCAGGTAGATACCGTTGAGATAGTAGCGCGTCTCCTCGGTGGAGATGGCAAAGCGGGTCTTGTCGATAAGCCGCTTCAAGTCCTGGGCGCCGATCTGGAACTTGTGGTTGAGCTCACCGGCAGCAAGGTCGGGAAAATCTTCCGGCGCCAGGGTCTGCAGGGCGAAGCGCGACTGGCCCGACGTCAGCACCAGCCGTTCCTTGTCGGCCTCCCGCTTCATTTCAACTTCCGCGCCGTCGGGCAGCTTGCGCACGATGTCGTGCAAGATGTGCGCAGGTACGGTGGTGGCACCCGGTTGCGACACGTCGGCCGGCGCCTGCTCGATCACCTCGCGCTCCAGGTCCGTGGCCTTGAACGACAGACCTTGCGCAGAGGCCTTCAGCAGCACGTTGGAGAGAATGGGGATGGTCGTGCGCCGCTCCACTACGCTCGTGACGTGGCCCAGCGCCCTGAGCAACTCACCCCTTTCAATGACCAGCTTCATGACTCTATCTCACCGATGTTGGTTCATTGCAGCGGCATCGTATGCCACGTTGGCGCCACCGCAAAAGTCGTGTCGAAAACAATGTCGTGCCGACCGGAGTAAAGTTCGCTTCGGCGTGAAGGTGAACCCCGCCGCGCGCCTTTGCAAGCATTCTGCGGCCGGAAAGCGTGGCGGCGCTATAGCTACAGGAGCGGCGCCGATCGACGCCGCTCCTCCCCGCTGCAGTCCGCCCCCCGGAAGCCCCTGGTGGCGGAAAAAAAATGCATTCACAATCCCCGCCGCTAGCGATTGAGTTGCCGCTTGAGGGCCTCTATCTCGTCGCGCAGGCTCGGATTTTCGCCGACCTCCTTGTCGATCTTGCGGATGGCATGCAGCACGGTCGTATGATCGCGCTTGCCGAACCGCCGGCCGATTTCCGGCAGCGACCGCGAGGTCAGATGCTTCGCAAGATACATCCCCACCTGCCGTGGCCGCACCACGGACCGATGGCGGCGCTCTGACAAAATGTCATGCCGTGAAATCGAGTAGTGGTTGGAGACAACCCGCAGAATGTCCTCGATCTTGATGCGGGGCGGCTGAATGCCTTGGATCAGATCGCGGACAATCGTTTCGGCGATGTCGACGGTCACCGGCGTGCGCATCACCTGCCAGTGCAGGTGCAGACGATTGACCGCGCCTTCAAGCTCCCGGCCGCCATTCTGGGTGAGCTGCGCCGCAAGCAGCTTCAGTGCCTCGGCCGGTATATCGAAGGTCGGATCATCCTTGCGCCGCTCCTTGATGCGCCGCTCGAGGATCATTAGGCGCAGGTCCTCGTCGAGCGGCCCGATCTCCATGACCAGCCCGCGCTGGAGGCGCGAGCGCATGCGATCGTTGAGATGCTCAAGCTGCGCCGGCGGCCGCGGGGCCGCAACGACGACCTGCCGGCCACCATCGAGCATGGCATTTATGATGTGCTCGAACTCCTGTTCCGTCTTCTCGCCCATGAAATGCAGATCGTCCATGAGCAGGATGTCGACGGCACGGAAGCGTTCCTTGAACGCCAGCGCGTCATGGCTCTTGATCGCATCCACGAAGTGATAGCGGAAGCGATCGGCGTTGAGGTAGAGGACGCGGGCCTGGGGCGCGCGCCGCTTCACCTCCCAGGCGATGGCGTGCTGCAGGTGGGTTTTGCCGTGGCCTACGCCCGCATAGAGGTAAAGCGGGTTGAAGCCGCGACCCTCGGCCATCACAGTCTCGGCAACCTGCGTCGCAGCCGCGTGCGCCATCCGGTTCGACGGCGCCACAACGAAACTGTCGAAGGTATAGCGGGGATCGAGCGGCGATCCCTCAAAGCCGTTCACGTGTGTGCGCGCCATTGCAGGAACCGGCGCAATGGCGGGACGGCGCGGTCCCGTGCCGGGCCCTTCGCTCGCGGCCGCCGTCTTTCCCGGCGGCGGCGTTGCAGGCGGCTGCTGCGCGCCACCGGCGGCAGCCTGGGTACCGCCCGGCTCGCGCACCACCACCTCGACCCGCTTGGCGCCCTTGAACTCGATGGCGCAGCAGTCAAGCAGGGCCTCGGCGTAGTTGCGCTGGATCCAGGTCTTCAGGAAGGCGACCGGAACGGTTGCGCGCACCGTCCGCCCATCGAATTGGTCGAAATCTATCGCATGAAACCAGCTTGAGTAGATGTCCTCGCCGAGGCGAGCGCGCAGCATGGCGCGTACCTTCTCCCCCTTGGCGCTGTCCGCCGGCGGCGGCCCGTTGCCTGTACCATCGGTCTTGGCCCCTCGCCCGGCGCCGCGCCCGTGCTCGATATGCTCCATGTTTGACCCCCGCACATGAGACTGCTCACTGCCGCTCGCGTCACGCTGTGCGCCGCCCTGCCCAGCCGCATACATCCCGGGACGGGTTTGCCGCATCGCGTGCCCTCTCGTATCGAGCGCAACTCAACCTTGCGCCCAGGGCAGCCCTCTAGCCTTCCAGCCAGCGAGACGCCCTCTATGGCGGTCGGGGTCGAGTGGCCCTTCGAACCCGTCCGCTACGTTGCGGCAGCGCGTGTAGCCTGCCGCCGCCATCGCCCGCGCAGCCTTGAGACTTCGGCTGCCCGAACGACAGATGAAAAAAAGTTCGCTATTGCGGTCAGCCTCGATCGCTTCGAGCGCTTCCACGACCCGATCGACGAAGGCCGCGTTCAGCCGATCGTCAGGGAATCCCTGCCACTCGACCAACACGGGCCGCTTGTTGATGGAGGACAGGTCCGGCAGGCCGACATAAGCCCACTCGGCAATGGTCCTGACATCGATCAGGACCGACCTCGCATCACGCTTCAGCCTCGCCCACGTCTCTTCGACCGAAACTACGTCGATGTGGAACTCGTCCACCTCTACCCACCTCAACGCCGCATCTTAGGCTCTGCAAGCAGAAGAGGCCCGGAAAATAGAGCCAGCTCAGAGGCGCCTCGTGAAGAAAAATGCGCCGCCATCCCGCTTGCAGTACGCTTGAGCAATCGATTCTGAGAAACGCGTAACCCGGCCAACCCTCAGAACTCGTACGCAGCCCGACCTCAGCAGATTCTTGTTCTCAATGCATCGTCTGCCTGAGCGCTGGCTTAGACCAACTGGATGCGCGAGGCAACCGGCGCCACCTCACGACATCGTATCTGCACCGTGCGCACCCCGGTTGCGGGACCGGATCGCGCGATCATCCAGCACGCTGAAGAGTCGTCGCCAAGGTCTTTGACTCGTCGCGGGGATTCGTGCGCCGTCTCGGCGGGAACAGGGTGAGGCACGCGGCGTCGCGATGAGAGACGTTCAGCGCGAGATTCCGCTTGCCGTCTACGAGCCCCCTGTGCGTGCGTTTCATTTAAACGTCACAGTACGCAGCGCCAAACATCTGGATTCTCGCTGGCTTCGCCGCTTTCCGGCGCGCGCGCGGGCACCCGGGCGTTGCGATATTTGCGCAACACTCCTCCACCTCGCGGTGGATCGCAGGGCGAAGAGAAATTGAGGGCTGTTCGCTGGCTCAGGAGAGCGCTTTGACGCGCGAGCTCAGGCGGGAAATTTTCCGCGAGGCGGCGCGCTTGTGCATGATGCCCTTCTGGGCGGTGCGCATGAGAATCGGCTCTGCCGCAGCGAGCGCTGCCTTGGCCGCGCTCTTATCGCCGGTGGCGAGCGCTTCCTCGACCTTGCGCATGTAAGCCTTCACGCGGCTGCGCCGCGACTTGTTGACCTCGGTCCGGCGCGCAGTCTGGCGGACCGCCTTCTTGGCCGACGTGGTGTTCGCCATTCTCAATAAACTCCTGGGCGGGTCGGGGCCGCCCTTTCGGCGATCCCGATGATGAAAAGTTGGCGCTCTCTTAGACCGCGGCGACCGGAACGGTCAATAACGGCGCGGTTTTAAGTGTGCTTGAACGCGGGCTTGCGCTTCTCGATGAAGGCCGCCATGCCTTCCTTCTGGTCGGCCAGGGCAAATTGGGAGTGGAATACCCGCCGCTCAAAGCGGATGCCCTCGGCCAGCGAGGTTTCATAGGCCCGGTTGACGGTTTCATTGGTCATCATGGTCACGGGAAGGGACATGCCGGCAATGGTCTCGGCCGTCTTCATCGCCTCCTCCATCAAGGATGCGGCCGGCACCACCCGCGCCACCAGGTTGGCACGCTCGGCCTCCCCCGCGTCCATCATGCGGCCTGTGAGGCACATCTCCATGGCCTTGGCCTTGCCCACCTGGCGGATCAGGCGCTGGGTACCGCCCGAGCCCGGCATCACGCCGAGCTTGATCTCCGGCTGGCCGAACTTGGCCGTGTCGGCGGCAATGATGATGTCGCACATCATGGCCAGCTCACAGCCGCCGCCGAGCGCGAACCCGGCCACTGCGGCGATGACCGGCTTGCGCGCGCGTGCCACGCGATCCCACTTGGAAATGAAGTCTTCCTTGTACGCCGACATGTAGGTCTTGGACTGCATCTCCTTGATGTCGGCGCCGGCGGCGAACGCCTTGTCGCTACCGGTCACGACAATGCAGCCGATGCCCTCATCGGCTTCGAAGGCATCGAAGGCCTTGGACATCTCATCGATGAGCTGCGCGTTCAGCGCGTTGAGGGCGCCTTGACGATTGAGCCGCACGATACCGACGCGGCCCTTGGTTTCGACGAGGATGGTTTCATAGGCCATGGGGTGGAGCTCCGTTAGCGTCAGATAATCATCGCTGACAGGCGGCACAGTAGAAGGTCGAACGGCCGCCCTGGGTCTTGCGGCGTACCGTGCCCCGGCACCCGCGTCTCGCGCAAGGCTTCCCTTCGCGGCCATAAACCGCGAAATCGTGCTGGAAATTGCCGACGTCGCCGTTGGTTTGCTGGTAATCCCGCAGGGTGGAACCGCCGGCGCGAATCGCGTCCGTCAGCACGCCCTTGATGGCCGCGACGAGATGGCCGGCCTTTGCAGTAGGCCGACCGGATTTCGTCGCCAGCCGGGCGGCCGGCGTCCACGGATCGAGCCCCGCGCGGAACAAGGCTTCGCATACGTAGATGTTGCCGAGCCCGGCAACGATGCGCTGATCCATCAGAAACGCCTTGAGGTCTGCCTTGCGGCCCTGCGCCCGGCGCGCGAGGTAGTCGGAGGTCAGCTCCGGACCGAGGGGCTCAACGCCCAGGCCCTTGAAGAAGGGATCCTGCGCCAGCCCCTTCTCCGGAATGAGCGTCATGTAGCCGAAGCGGCGAGCGTCGTTGTAGGTGACGACGGCACCGCCCGAAATGGTGAAGATGAGGTGGTCGTGCTTGGCGTGCTGCCCGTGGTCGTGGGTGAATTCGCCGATCTGGCGCCTCTTGCCGCGGCGGGCCGGGCTGACGGTGAATCTGCCGGTCATGCCGAGGTGGATTGCCAGCACCTCGCCGCCGTCCAGATGAACGAGGATGTACTTCGCGCGGCGGTCGAGCCGCTTCACGCGCCGGCCTTCCAGGCGCTCGGCGAAATGCGGGGGCAGAGGAAAGCGCAGGGCGGGTCGCCGCTGCTCGACGCGCACGATCCGATGCCCGCTGAGCACCGGCGCCAGCCCCTGGCGCACCGTTTCAACCTCGGGAAGTTCCGGCATCCTCGATTCAGGCTCCTGGATCGGCCTTGCAGCCAGCAGCCTCGATGCCGGCGATGGCCGCAGCCTCGTCGTTGTCGGAGGTGTCCCCCGAGATGCCGACGGCACCGAGCAGCGCACCGGAGGTGTCGTTGACGAGGACGCCACCGGGCACCGGGATCAGAAGTCCTCCGACGGCGTGGGTGACAGCGGCAATAAATTGGGGCTGCTGCTGGGACCGGTTGAACAGGGTCCGCGAGCCCAGGCCCATCGCCAGCGCCCCGTGCGCCTTGCCGATCGCGATCTCGCTGCGCTTGAGGCTGGTACCGTCCTCGGCCGCGAGCACCTTCAGCGCGCCACGGGCGTCAAGCACGGCCACGGCGAGCGGCTTGAAATTGCGCGCACGGCCGGCGGCGAGCGCGCCGGAAAGGATCTTCTGGGCGATTTCGAGCTTCATGGTGTCCTTCCTTGCAGTATCCTGCACGCGTGGGGCCTTGTTGTATCGCGGCCGGAGATTGACACGCAAACCGGCTGCTGCCGACTATGCCGATCGACGGAGCATACAAACACGGGACACACCGCATGGACCTCGAACTCAAAGGCAAAGTTGCCATCATCACCGGCGGCAGCCGCGGCATCGGCAAGGCCATCGGCAAGGTGCTGGCCGGCGAAGGCGCCAACGTCGCCCTGGTGGCGCGCAGCAAGGAGGCGCTTGATGCCGCCGTGCAGGACGTCGCCGCGGCCGGCAGCGGGCAGGCCAAGGGCTTCGTGTGCGATACGACCGACGACGACGCCGTAAAGAAGATGGTCGCGGGTGTTGTGTCCGCCTTCGGCCGAGTCGACGTGCTGGTGAACTGCGCCGCCAAGCCGAGCGGCCAGGCGCGCCCGCCGCGGTACGACGAGATCACCAGCGAAGAGGTGTGGGATCATGTCAACACCAAGGTGGTCGGCTATCTGCGCACCGCGCGCGAGGTGGCCCCGCACATGATCAAGCAGAAATCCGGCCGCATCATCAACGTCAGCGGCATGGGCGCGCATCATACCGGGACAACAATCGGCAGCATCCGCAACGTCGGTGTCGCCGCCCTCACCAAGAACCTCGCCGACGAGCTGGCGCCGCACGGCATCCAGGCGATCTGCATTCATCCCGGCCTGATCCGGACGGAGGCCACGCCCAGGGTGGTCGCTGCGCAAGCCAAGGCGCAGGGCATCAGCGAGTCGGATGTCGAGAAGCGGCTCGCCGGCCGCAACCTGATCAATCATCTGATCACGGCGGACGAGATCGGCTACGTGGTCGCGTTCCTGGCGTCGCCCAAGGCAATTGCCATCAACGGCGATTCAATTTTTGCAGGCGGCGGCACGCCGGGCGTGATCTTTTACTGATCCGTGAGCGGTGAATTTCCCCGCACTGGGCGACGTGTTTGATTTCGTGCTGGTGAGTTCTTACCTGAAATGTAGGAGATCTGTAGCCGGAAGGACCCCGATCCATGCAAACACCGGTCGAGATACATTTTCATGGTATCGAAAAGAGCGATGCTCTTGAGCGGCGCGTGCGTGGAAAGGTGGAAAAGCTTGCCAAGCATTTCGGGCGGATGACGCACTGCCGCGTTGTCGTCGACGCTCCGCATCGCGGCTCGCAGCGGCCCAAGGCCTGCCAGATCAAAATCGAGATCGGCATGCCCGGCCGGCGGCCGCTGGTGGTTCGTCACGAGCAGGAAGGCAGCCATGCCCGCGAGGAGCTGGCGATTGCGCTGAGAGATGCCTTCGAGGCCGCGGCGCGACGGCTTGACGGCGAAGCGACCCGAATCGGGCAGCGCTCCAAGATCGAACGCCGCCGGCGCAAGCCCGCCTCACCCAGCGACAACGTTTGATCCCGGCAGGCCTCAGCCGCCCCGCCGGCCGCGCCCTGCATCAGACCGCCGCGGGCGCGGGAGGCTCACCAGGGGAGCCTCCGGCTCGGCGCGGGGCCAGGACATGTCGTCCGCGCGCCCGGGCTTCGGGCTCACGCGCTCGCCCTTGACGAGGACCTGGTAGTAGGGGGTTTGGCTTGTGGAGAGCCGCCTCGCGCCGCCGGGCGAGTTTCCCGTCGGCGACACGGAATTCAGCACCACCAGGCCGCCTCCGATATCCTCCGCCAACACGTCGCCCATCTGGGAGGGACGGTCGGGCGACTCCCGGCGCGTGATCAAGGCGATCACCGCCGCAGGAATGGCAGGGCGCAGGATGTCGATGGGGACGGCCTCCTCCCGCCCGTCGGGGCCGACGCTCTTCAGGACGATACGGCCATTGTCGGCCTTCTGCTCGCCATTTCCTTCGCCCGGCTTGCCGAGCGCGGTCTTGGCGACGCGGCGCGCGTCCTTGCTGGTTTTGTCATCGGTGCGCCGCACCTTGCTGGCGTTGATGCGCTGCTGCTCAGCCTCGTTGCCCGCTAGCGGAATGGCGCGCTCCTTGCGCGCCTGCGTCAGGTCGCGCTTGATCTCCTGCTCCACGAAATGCGCAAGCTTGCGATAGCCCGTCATGGTGAAGAGGATGCCGTCCGCATCGCGCAGCAGGCGCTGCTTGCCCGTGAGGTCCGGACCGTAGGCGCTGTAGCCGCCCGATTCGTCCGCGAAATTGGCCGTGATATCGATGTATTTGACGCCGTTCAGGTAGGCTTTCTCGCGCACGATATCGTTCATCATCTGCGCGGGATCGTTCACCTCATAGCGGCGCATGATCGGCTGGCTGACCCAGTAGACCGCGATGTGCCTGCTCTTGAGCAGCTTGAGGAAGCGGTCGACGCGGCGACCGTATTCCTCGCGCCATCCCTCGGAGCCCAGGACCAGCCGTTCGCGCGACGGCATACGGATCTGAATGCGGTCGCCCACGCCAATCATGATGACGGCGATGTGCACGCTGTCGCGCGAGGTCTCCTCGGCTTTCATCTCATCATCGAAATCGAGGCGGGCGATACCTGCAATCGGACGATGCTTGCGCACGACCTGGACGCGGTTGTCGCCGGCGAACGCCTCGGTGAGGCCGGCGACCAGGCCTTCGGCAAAGGCATCGCCATAGACCTGCAGCTTGTAGGTGTCGCCTTCGGGGAAGGGAGTGATGTAGCTGGCGGCGGGGTTGTCTTGCGCAAGGGCTGCCGGCGCCACCGCGAACGACAACGCCGCCGCCACCGCCACCAGCAAATCTCTCGCACGCAAATTCACGAATGGATCAATCCTGTTGTTCAGAGCGGGAACCTTGTCGCGTCCTCGCGTGCCGGGCGGCATGAAGGCGCGGCACGCGCCAGGATGAGACACTTGCGGGTCCGCCGCAAGCTACTGCTTGCCGCTCGTCAGCTGCGGGCCAGCCTGCTGTGCGGCGGCGCTGCGGGTGTGCGCAAGCACCGCCTCGGACGGCCAGCAATCGACGTTCAGGCCACTGGCCTTCTGATAGGCGCCGATCAGGGCGCGCGTATTCATGCCGGCCTTGCCGTCGACCTTCTCGATCGGGTAGCCGAGCTTCTGCAGCCGCTCCTGAATTTCGCCGATACCCTTGGCGGAAAGCTGGCGCACGCTGGCCCACGGCGTCGCAAAGCCGCCGTCGCCGGCAATGCGATCACCAAGGTCGCCGACGAACAGGGCGTAGAGGTCCGACATGTTGTAGCGCTTGATGACGAGGAAGTTCTCAAGCGCCAGGAAGGCGGGGCCGTTGGCGCCGGCCGGCGTCAGGATGAAGGCTTTCTCATCGAGCGATGCGGTGTCGAAGGCACGGCCGCGCGTGCGCACCACGCCGAGCTTGATCCAGGTGCGGAGCGGCTGGGCATGCTGAGGCCCCTCGGCAAGGCAGCCCGTCCCCTTCGGCAGCCGCACCTCATAGCCCCAGCTCTGGCCGGCGACCCAGCCCTTGGCCCGCAACTGGTTGGCGGCCGAGGCGAGCGCGTCGGGCACCGATGTCCATATGTCCTTGCGGCCGTCGCCGTCGAGATCGTAGGCCAGCGTCTCGTACTCCGAGGGCATGAACTGAGTGAGGCCCATCGCCCCCGCCCAGGATGATTTCATGGCCTCGCGCTTGATGACGCCATCCTGCAACATCTTCAGCGCGTGCAGCAGCTCGTTGCGAAACATGTCCTTGCGCCGGCCGAGGTAAGCCTGAGTGGCGAGCGCCTGGATGGCGTAGCGCGTGTCGTGGTAGGTGCCGAACGCCGTCTCGCGTCCCCAGATCGCCAGCACGAACTGACGCTGTACGCCGATCTCGCGCTCGATCTTGTCCAGCGCATCCTTGTGCTTGGCTCCGAACGCGCGCGCCTGCTCGGCGAGGCGCTTCAGATAGGTGACGTTCAGATATTCTGCCGGCGTCTTGGTGAACTCGGCCTGGCCCCGAACGTCGTGCGGCCGTCCGGGGAGCACCAGGTCGGGCAGGGTCAGATCCGGCGTGACGCCCCGAAAGGCGTCATCGAACACAGCACGGGAAACACCCATTGCCTGGGCTTCCGGCCACAGCGCGTCGACAAAGCGCTGGAAATCGGCGGGCGGCTGCGCGTAGGCGAGCCTGGCGAGGCACAGCGCGCCCCACAGGGCCAAGGCGGCAATAGCCAGCGCTCGCGCGCCAGCGGCTCTCGCATGGCGAGGCATGCAAAGGGCGGACGGTGTGACGGCTGATATGGCGATGATCGCGCAGCTCCCCTTGACCATGCCCACTGTATACGATTCTGGGCCGATTTTGCGGCACCGTCGCCTGCGCCATAGAACGGCCGCGGGCGCGCGGCGGGCGTCCGCATAGGGCTTTTCACTATCCTTTGCCGCCGATATGTCGCAGCCTAGCGCGAGCGTGCCGGCGTTTTCTATGATGGCCGCAATGCGGGGATCGTCCCCACTAGCAGCCGCGGCGTTAATCAGAGATTGCAGCGCATGACGAAGCTGAAAAAGCGCATCCGCAAGGCCGTGTTCCCCGTGGCGGGCCTCGGCACCCGGTTCCTGCCGGCAACGAAGGCGATGCCAAAGGAGATGCTCACTGTCGTCGACCGGCCGATCATCCAGCACGTTGTCGATGAAGCGCAGGCGGCCGGGATCGAGCACCTCATTTTCGTGACCGGCCGCAACAAGGGGCCGATCGAGGACCACTTCGACAGCCAGTTCGAGCTGGAACGGACGCTGGCCGAGCGCGGCAAAACCAAGGAACTCGAGGCGCTGTTGCGCGAGCTTCCGGCGCCGGGCCAGACAAGCTTCACGCGCCAGCAGGCGGCGCTCGGCCTCGGCCACGCGGTGTGGTGCGCGCGCGAGATCGTCGGCGATGAGCCGTTCGCGCTGCTGCTACCGGACGTGCTGCACCACGGGCCAAAGCCCTGCCTCGGCGAGATGCTGGCCGCCTACGAGGTGACACCCGGCAATTACGTCGCGGTGGCGCCGGTGCCCGAGGACCAGACTCATCAGTATGGCATCGTCGGCGTGGAGGACCCGAAGGCGAAGGTTTCCAAGATCACCGCGATGGTGGAGAAGCCCAAGCGCGGCACCGCCCCGTCCAACCTGCACATCTCCGGGCGCTACATCCTGCAGCCGGATATCTTTGCAGTTCTTGAGAAGGCGGAGCGCGGCGCCGGAGGCGAGATCCAGATCACCGATGCCATGAAAAGGCTGGCCGAGCGAGAACCCTTCTTCGCCGTGCGTTTCGACGGGCGCATCTATGACTGCGGATCGAAGATCGGATTCCTGACGGCCAACATCGCCTATGCCCTGGACCGAGAAGACCTGGCGCCGGCGGTGCGGCAGGAACTCAAAAAGCTCCTCTGAAAGCGGGCGCGGGGCAGGCGCCAAGGTAAACGCTCAAGCGGCTTGAGACGGGGGCAAATTCGTGCGGAAATGGCGCTACATCAGGTGCTCTGGTAAGGTCGCGCCTCGACGATTCGCCACGGGGACGGCCAGACGGGGGCACGGGGCATGCCGACAGGCGAAAAGAGAAAGCTTCACTTGGTTTCCACAAGCGCGGCGCCAGTCTCCGCCGGAATAGAGTCCGCCCTGCGCACGCTGGACCTGGAGAGCGAGGGCCTGCAGGCGCTGCGCGCGACGCTGGAACAGCAGGGCCGCGAGCCGTTCTGCGCGGCGGTGACGCAATTGGCGCGCGCCCGCGGCCGTGTGATCGTCACAGGCATCGGCAAGAGCGGACACGTCGGTCAGAAGGTGGCGGCGACCTTTGCGTCGACCGGCACGCCGGCGTTCTTCGTGCATCCGAGCGAGGCAAGCCACGGCGATCTCGGCATGATTACGCGCGACGACATCATCGTTGCCATCTCGTGGTCCGGCGAGAGCGTGGAACTCGGCAACATTCTCACCTACTCCCGCCGCTTCAAGGTGCCCCTGATCGCCATCACCTCGCGCGCCGAGTCGACGCTTGCGCGGCAGGCCGACGTGGTGCTCGAGCTGCCGCGCGCCAAGGAAGCCTGCCCGCATGGCCTGGCCCCGACGACATCAACGACCATGCAGCTTGCGCTGGGCGATTGCCTGGCAATCGCGCTGCTCGAGAGCAAGGGCTTCACCGCCCGCGATTTCCGGGTTTTTCATCCGGGTGGCTCGCTCGGCGCCAGCCTGAAGTTCGTCGCCGACGTCATGCACACGGGAGACGTGCTGCCGCTGGTGGCCGAGGACAAGGTGATGTCCGAGGCAATCGTGACGATGACGCGCAAGAGCTTCGGCTGCCTGGGCGTGGTGGACGCCAAGGGGCGGCTGACGGGCATGATAACCGACGGAGACCTGCGCCGCCACATGGGCCCGGAGCTGTTGGACGCGCGGGCACGGGACATCATGACCCGCAAGCCGAACACGCTGCGCCCCGAGATGCTGGCCTCCGCCGCGCTCGAGCAGATCAACTCGCTGAAGCGCACGCAGATGTTCGTGGTCGACGGCGGCAAGCCGGTCGGCATCGTGCACGTGCACGACCTGCTTCGGGCCGGCGTGGCGTGAGCCCGGCCGGTTTCTTCAGTTCTTAAACAACCCGCTCCAGGGCCACTGGATGGCCGCGGCCTGTTGCTGCGGCGCGGGCGCGGGCACTGGCTTGGGGCGCGTGGCAAGATGCTTCTTCTTGGGATGAACCGGCGCCTTGGCCACAGCCTTTGGTTTGACGTGGAACGACGGCGTCGCGGGATGGCGATCCTGCACGGCGACGAAACGCGTTCTGGACTGGAACAACGCCGCTTGCGGAAGCGGCTTGCCGGGCGCGGGCTTGCCTACTGACAGGCTGCTCGCCTGCACCGGGGTATCGAAGTATCCGCTGAGGGCAAAGGCGCCCGCGGTGGCGCCGGACGCCACAAGCAACAGCGACAGGAGCAACCTGAGTGTCGCCACATGTGCCTCCCGATACTCATACGCGCAGGCACATCTGCGCTGGGATGCCTCCTAGCGGCTGATTGTGGAGGACGTGCGGCGAACTGTGACGATCCTGGGGCGCGGCGCCTAGCGTGCGCACACCCGTAACACCGTTCCCTGGACTGACAAAACCTGGACCTCCACGCCCACCGGCGTATCCGGCCCCTCGGCTGCCCACAAGGTATCGCCCACGCGCACCTTGCCCCGTCCGTTCTCGATGGCCTCCTCGACCACCAGCACCCGGCCGATCAATTGCGCAGCGCGGCGGTTGAGATCGGGTTCGTCGCTCTGACGCAGGTGCGGGCCGTAGAAAACGAAGTCGATGGCAAGGTCGGCGGCGATCATTGCGAGGCCCACGGCCAGCATCCACCAGCCGGAGGGCCGACTGTGCGCGAGGTTAAGCGCGCCGGCGATGCCAAAACCGATGCCGACCCACGGGAGAATCAAACTGACCAACGCGACGGCCCACGCCACCGCGCCAGGTTCGCCATCACGCGGGCGCACGCTCCACCACCAACACCGTTCCCCGCGCCGAAGTGACCGTGACACGGGTGCCGGCGGGAACGTCCGGTCCCTCGGCGGCCCACAGCGAGTCGCCGACGCGCACCTTGCCGCGGCCGTTCTGGATCGCCTGCTCGACCACTAGCGAGCGGCCGATGTACTGCTGGCCGCGCAGGTTGAGGTCGGGCATGTCGCTCGCGCTGTGGTCGGGACGCACATAGCGACGCACACCGAATACGGTCAGGACCGAAACCACGCCGAACGCGAGGAGCTGCCACTGCCAGGCAATGCCGCTGGCGAGGCCGAGAAACGCGACGATGATCGCCGCTACCCCGAACCACACGAAGTGCACCCCGGGGACAAGCGTCTCCAGTCCGAACAGGACGACGGCGACGATGAACCAATTCCACGGTCCGATCCCGTAGAGGAAGGCGAAAAGGCTCTGCATACGGTTTGACCCGGTTAAGAAGTTGCGCGTGGCCTCAGGCGGACGGAACGCTGCCGGATCGGACAGGGCGCGCGCCGGCAGGTGCTGCGGCGCCGTTGCGGGCGAACGCCTCGCTGGCAATCTCCGCAAGCCCGCCGAGCGAACCGATCACGGAGGACGCTTCCAGCGGCATCATCAGCAGCTTCTGATTGGGAGAGCGGGCGAACGCCTCCAGCGCCTTCACGTAGTTGTTGGCGACGAAGTAGTTGATGGCCTGCACGCTGCCGTTGGCGATGGCCTGACTGACCATCTCGGTCGCCTTGGCCTCGGCCTGGGCGGCGCGCTCGCGCGCCTCGGCATCACGGAAGGCGGCCTCGCGCCGGCCCTCTGCCGCCAGCACCACGGCCTGCTTCTCGCCTTCTGCCTTCAGCACGGCCGACTGGCGCGCACCCTCAGCCTCGAGGATCTGCGCGCGCTTGTCGCGTTCCGCCTTCATCTGGCGCGCCATGCTGTCGACGAGGTCGCGCGGCGGGGCGATATCCTTGATCTCGATGCGCGTGACCTTTACGCCCCACGGCTCGGTGGCGGCATCGACCACCTGCAGCAGGCGGGCATTGATCTGGTCGCGGTTGGCCAGCAGCTCGTCGAGATCCATCGAACCCATGACGGTGCGGATGTTGGTCATGGTCAGGTTGACGATGGCGGGCTGGAGCTGGTCGACCTCGTAAGCGGCCTTGGCGGCGTTGAGAACCTGGAAGAAGTTGACGCCATCGACGGTGACCATGGCGTTGTCGCGGGTGATGATGTCCTGCGAGGGAATGTCGATCACCTGCTCCTTCATGTTGAGCTTGGCGCCGATGCGCTCCACCACCGGGATCAGGACGTGCAGCCCGGGCACCAGCGTGCGGGTGTAGCGGCCGAAGTTCTCGACCGTGTAGTTGTAGCCCTGGGGCACCATCTTGACGGTCGACCACAGCGCGATCACCGCCAAGATGATGAACATCACGACGAACACTTCGAAGCCGCCAGCAAACGGGTACATGGGTTGCCCTCAGGCTGAGATTTTGCGTCTCGGGATTTAGGAACAAACTGCGGCAAGTTTTAGTGGGGAAGTGCGAATTGCGGGTAAATAAGCAATTAATAGATGATGAATTCCGGGACAGCGGAAATATAAATTATTCAGAGATGTAGATGGTGCCGGTGGTATACAGTACTCAAAGCCAGCCCAATAGTTCACGGCGAATGATTTTTTCGAGCATGCCGATGTGCTCGGGGCTGTCGTTGAGGCAGGGAATGCACGCGAACTTCTCGCCGCCCGCCTCCAGAAAAACGCTGCGGTTCTCCATCGCCAGCTCCTCCAGTGTCTCCAGACAGTCCGCAGCGAACCCCGGCGCCACCAGCGCAAGTTTCTTGATGCCCGACCTCGCGAGCTCGGCCACGGTGTCGATCGTAGCGGGCTCCAGCCAGCGGTCCGAGCCGAACCGCGACTGATAGGTCGTATGCCAGCGCCCCGCCGGCCATTGCAGCTTTTCGCGCAACAGCCGAGAGGTTTCCTCGCACTGAAGATAGTACGGGTCGCCCTTCTCGAAATACTTGAGGGGCATGCCGTGAAAGCTTGCAAGCAGCACGTCGGGCTCGAAATCGAGCGTTGAGAGATGCGCGCGGATGGAAACAGAGAGCGCCTCGATGTAGGCGGGATCCGCGTAGTACGGAGGCACGACCCTGATCGTGGGCTGCCAGCGCATGTCCATCAGCGCACGAAACACCTGGTCGCATGCGGTGGCCGTCGTGGCGGCGGCGTATTGCGGGTAGAGAGGGACGAGCAGGATGCGGTCGCATCCCTCCTGCTGCAGGCGGGCGATAACCGGCGCCGCCGAAGGCGTTCCGTAGCGCATCGCCCACTCCACCACTACGGGCTTGCCGCCCAGCGCGGCGGCCAGCTTCTCCGCCTGCGCGCGCGTGATGGTCTTGAGCGGGCTCTCGTCGCGCTCACGGTTCCAGATCTTGTCGTAGTCCCTGCCCTTGCGGCCCGGGCGCACGGTGAGGATGACGAGATTGAGGATCGGCCACCACTTCCAGCGCGGCTCCTCGATGACGCGGCGGTCGGAGAGAAACTCCTTGAGATAGCGGCGCATGGGCGCATAGCCCGTGCCCTCCGGCGTGCCGAGGTTGAGCAGCAGCACGCCGACGCGTCCGGCAGCAAGCTGGGCGGTGGCAGGTTTCGGCTGCAGTAGGGCGTCGCGCGCGGTCATGCGTTCAGTGCCTGGCGGCCATTGATCGAGTAGACGAGGAAGCGCCCAAGGGCCGCATCCGCTTCAGCCGGGTTATACCCCGTAGAAAGTGCGATACCAGGCGACAAATCGGCGGACGCCATCCTCGATCGGCGTGCTCGGTGCGAAGCCCACCGCTTCGGCCAGCCGGCTGACGTCGGCGAAGGTTGCAGGCACGTCACCGGGCTGCATGGGCAGATTGCGGCGGATGGCGGAGCGGCCGAGCGCCGCCTCGATGGCGGCAATGAAACGGTCGAGCGGGATCGCGGTGTGATTGCCGATATTAAAGATGGCATGCGGCACCGTGGGACCGCTCTCGCTCGTGCCTTGCCGGCGCTCGTCCGGCGCGCGGGGCACCAGGCGAACGACGGCCTGAGCGACGTCGTCGATGTATGTGAAATCGCGCTGCATGCGCCCCGCGTTGAAGACGTCGATGGGATTGCCCTCAAGGATAGCCCTGGTGAAGGTGAAGAGCGCCATGTCGGGGCGGCCCCAGGGTCCGTACACGGTGAAAAAGCGTAAGGCCGTCGCAGGAATCCGGAAAAGATGCGCGTAGCTGTAGGCCATCAACTCGCCGGCGCGTTTGGTGGCGGCGTAGAGCGACAGCGGGCGATCGGCCGGATCGCTTTCCGAAAAGGGGACGGCGGCGCTCGCACCATAGACGGAACTGGAGGAGGCATAGAGCAGGTGCCGCACCGGATGCGCGCGGCAGGCTTCGAGGACGGCCAGGAAACCGTCGATGTTGGCGTGGGTATAGGCGCCGGGATCGACCAGCGAATGCCGCACGCCGGCCTGTGCGGCCATGTGCACCACGTAGTCCGGCCGATACGAGGAGAACAGCGCGCGCAGGCGCCCCGGCTCAGCAATGTCGGCGCGAGTGAAAGCGAACTGCGCGCGCGGGGCGATGGCGGCGAGCCGCGCTTCCTTCAGCGCCACGTCGTAGTAGGGATCGAGATTGTCGATGCCGTGCACATGGGCGCCTGCTTGCAGCAGACGGTTGGCGAGATGGAAGCCGATGAAGCCCGCCGCGCCTGTGAGGACAATCCGCTTTCCTTGAAGCGCGTCCGGCGTCATTCGGCGCTTCCCTCGTCGGTGGGCGCCCCGGGCCGGCCCACGCTGACATAGGTGAAGCCGCGCCGGGCCATGTCCTGCGGGCGATAGATGTTGCGCAGATCGACGACGACCGGCCGCTTGAGCAGCGCCTTCACGCGGTCGAGATCGAGCGCGCGGAAGGACTCCCACTCCGTCACGATCACGAGCGCGTCTGCGCCCTCGATGCAGACGTAGGCATTGGGCGCGTACTCGACGTCGCGGAGAACGACGCGGGCCTGCTCCATGCCTTCCGGGTCATAGGCGCGCACGCGTGCACCGGCATCCTGCAGCGCGGTGACGACGGCAAGCGACGGCGCCTCGCGCAGATCGTCGGTGTTGGGCTTGAAGGTGAGCCCGAGCACGGCGATGGTGGCGCCGCGCACGCTGCCGCCGCACGCGGCAATCACCTTGCGCGCCATCGCCCGCTTGCGCTGGTCGTTGACGGCGATGACCGCTTCCACGATCCGGCTCGGGAGGCCGGCATCGTGGCTGGTCTTCATCAGCGCGACGAGGTCCTTGGGAAAGCACGAGCCGCCGAATCCGGGTCCCGCGTTGAGGAACTTGGGGCCGATCCTGTTGTCGAGCCCCATGCCGCGCGCCACGTCCTGCACGTCGGCGCCAGTCTGCTCACAGAGATCGGCGATCTCGTTGATGAAGGTGATCTTGGTGGCGAGAAAGGCGTTGGCGGCGTACTTGGTGAGCTCCGCGGTGCGGCGGCTGGTGAACAGGATAGGCGCGCGGTTCAGATAGAGCGGGCGGTAGAG
>DASZQG010000224.1:0-30419 GCA_035550075.1 Hyphomicrobiaceae bacterium
GTGATGATGCTGGGTGGCAAGGGCTGGTTCGCCGGGCCTGCATGCGTCCTCGCGCGCGAGAGCGTGCGGCTCTACGAGCTGTGCATGGCGCGGCAATGGGAGGAAGCCGTCGCGCTGCAGAAGCGGTTGTGGTCCTTCAACGAAGTGTTCGCCAAGTACAACCTTGCCGCGTGCATCAAGGCCGCGCTGGAGATGGATGGCTATCCGGTCGGCGCACCGATCCCGCCGCAGAGCGCGCTGCCCGCACAGGCCCGGGCGGACATCGCCGCGGCACTGCAGCGCGCGCGTGGCGAGGCGACCCCGGCCAGGGCGCGCAAGCGCGCGGCGAAGTAAGGCGCCGGCCGGCCAGCAAGGCGTTCACATCGTGTTACAGCGATGCGCAGGCGGTCGCGGCCATCGCACTCGCGCCACATTCCGTGGGTCATTGCGAGGGGAGAAACGTGGCATCAGCAATGCGAGCGGCCAATCTTGGCGATGATCGACAGCAGATTGACGACGGCCTTTGAGGGCGACCCGCTTCCTGCCTTCATAGCCAGGGCCCACGAGCAGGCCCAGCGCGAGGTTGTGACGGGACGCCTGCGCTGGACCTTTCTGGTGACGATGCTGGCCACCGTCGCCGCCGGCTTCGCCCTCGCCGGCATCGCCCTGCTGATCTGACGTGCGCCTCTCCGAGCCCGCCCCGCCTTCTACCGCGTGTAGAGGAGGTTCGGCAGCCAAAGCACGATCTGGGGAAAAATGATGCAGAGCCCCACGCCGATCCACTGAAGGACCATGAAGTTCACCGCCGCGCGGAAAATGGTCGCCATCGAGATTTCGGGCGGTGCCACGCTCTTCAAGTAGAAGAGGGAATATCCAAAAGGTGGCGACAGGAATGCCATCTGCATGTTGACCATGAAGATGACGCCGTACCACAGTGGCACGTCCTCAGGCTTCACGCCCGCAAATCCGAAAGCGCCCGCCCACTCCAGGCTCTTCATGATCGGCAGGAAGATCGGCACCGTCAGCAGCAGGATGCCGACCCAGTCCAGGAACATGCCGAGCACGAATAGGACCGCCATCATCAGCATCAGGATGCCGTAGGGCGGCAGGCCGGTGCCCAGGATCGAGTCGGCGACGAAGGTCTGCCCGCCCTTGACGATGAAGAAGCCGACGAACATCGTGGCGCCGAAGAAGATCCACATCACCATCGCCGTCGCCTTCAGTGTGGCGATGGCCGCTTCCTCGATGGCGGGCCAGGTCAACCTCCGGTTCAGCGCCGACACGAACAGGGCGCCGAAGGTGCCGATGCCGGCGGCTTCGACCGGGGTTGCAATGCCGATGAAGATAACGCCGAGCACAAGCAAGATCAGCAGCAGCGGCGCGATGGTATTCTTGAGCAGCCGCACCTTCTCGCGCGCATCGACCCGTTCCTCCGGCGGCAGGGCCGGGCCGAGCGACGGATTGATATAGCAGCGAATCAGGATGTAGCCGACGTACAGGCTGGACAGCAGGAAGCCGGGGAATACGGAGCCGACCAGCAGCTCGCCCAGCGACTGCTGGGCGACCACGGCGTAAACGATGGCCATCACCGACGGCGGGATCAGGATGCCGAGGGTGCCGCCGGCCAGCAGCGAGCCGCAGGCCAGCTTTTGGTCGTAGCCGCGCTTGAGCATGGCCGGCAGCGCGATCATGCCCATGGTGACTTCGGTGGCGCCCACCACGCCAACCATGGCGGCAAGCGCCGTGCACGCCAGCACGGTGGCAGCCGCCAAGCCACCCTTCACGCCGCCCAGCCACTTGTAAACAGCGTCGAACAGCTCCTCGATGATGCCGGCCTTTTCCAGCATCGCCGCCATGAAGATGAACAGCGGCACCGCCGAGAGCTGGTAGTCGGTCATGAAGGGGAAGATGCGCGACGGCATCATGTTCAGGATGGCCGGCGTGCCGAACACGAACAGGAAGATGGTCGCCAGGCTGCCGGTGCAGAACGCCATCGGCAGGCCCAACGCCAGCAGGATGGCGAGCGAGCCGAACAGCAGGATCGTCAGCCACAGAATGTCGATTTGCAGGCCCATGGTTCAGGCTCTCCCCCGTGCCACGAACACGATGTCCTTGATGAGTTTGGAAAGCCCCTGGAGTGCCAGCAGGCCCGCGCCCAACGGTATGGTCAGCTTCACCACCCAGTACTGCACCGCCCATTCCGTAAACGAGACCTCGCCGTTATTCACCGCGTCTGCGGCGAACCTCCAGCCGGTGACGAGCATCGTCAGAATGAAGATGAAAAAGAACACCGAGGTGATGATGTCGGCGATGGCCTTGCCGCGTGGGGATAGTTTCACATACAGCACATCTACGCGCACGTGCTGGTCCTCGCGGTAGGCGTAGGCGCCCGACAGCATGTATTGCATGCCGAACATCAGGAACATGCTCTCGTGCACCCAATTGGTCGGCGAATTGAACACGTAGCGAGCCAACACCTCGTAGTAGTAGACGAACACGGCGATCATGCCCCAGTAGCCGACGTATTCGCCGACCTTGCCGTTGAGCCAGTCTATCGCGTCGGTGACGCGCGTGTGCACGCCGAGGGTGGGGTCTTCGTGGGTGCCCGCCTGGGCCACGTCCGGTATCGCGATTTCGGGCGGCGCGTTGGCGAGCATCGCGTCGTCACGCGCCTGTGCGCGCCTCGTCAGCAACGGCAGCAGCACGGCGTCGAGGATCAGCAGCGCGGCAATGGCGATGGCCAGTACCCTTGAGATATTGCGCCAAAAGCCGAGTTCGCCGGCGGCCGCATCGAGGGCGCTCTTGGCCTTTGCCATCTCGGCTTCAGAGTTTTGGAGGCGCTGACTTGCCTCGGGCGACAATTGCACGCCGGGGTTGGGCCGCATGCGCTCCACGGTGTGAAGGACGCGCTCGTAGACCGAGTTGGTGCGCGAAACGTCCTCGCGCCGGTCGCGAATGATGTCGTTGCAATAGAGCACGCCCACCATCAGCACGAGATAGACCGCGCCCCACAAACTCCTCAGATAAAAGCGGTGCAGCCCCCACAGCCCGGCGGTGATCCAGAACAGGTAGGCAATGAACAGGGATGCGCGCCTCGGCGCGCCTCGGCGCTTCTGGCGGGCGATCATGAACATCGCGATGAAAGGAAAGACGAGGAGAGTTCCCCAATAGAGCCAATGGGGCAGAATGAAATTGAGATCGGGCATGGGGATTCTCGATAGCGGAAGCGTGCACAGAGAGGCGGGAGGCGCCTTTGGCGCCTCGCCGCGTGTTTGCGTTATGTCGAAATCCGAGGGCTGAACCTACAGGTCCAGCTTCTGGCCCTTGTACATGTCCGGGGTCACGTAGCCGAGGCTCGGCGACTCCATCAGTTCGAGCTGGGCCTTGAAGACGCGTGCGGCGTCCTTGTCCTTGTTCGCCCACTTGAACCAGATCGGCACCGCCACGCGCTGGAACTTCTCGAGGTCTTCGACCGGCAGCCGGTTGATTTCCGTGCCCGCCTTGATGAACTTCTCCCAGGCTTCCGTGTCGGCTTTCTGGATGGCGCCGAAATGCGCGGCCGAATAGGCCTCGGTTTCGTTTTCGACCCACAGCTTCATCGCCGGCGACAGCTTGTTCCACACGTTCATGTTGACGACGAGATCCATCAGGTCGACGGGCTGGTAAATGGACTCGAGGCCGACAGGTCCCATCCAGATGTACTTGGTGACCTGCTGGAACCCGAGGTCCCAGTTGACCGCCGGGCCCGTATAGTCCGCCGCGTCAACCGTGCCCTTCTCGAGCGCGGAGAACACCTCGCCACCGGGCAGCAGCGTGGTGCGCGCACCGATCGCCGCGAACCCTTCGGCGATCATGCCGCCGGGAACGCGCAGTTTGAGGCCCTTGAAGTCCTCGATCGAACGGATCGGTTTCTTCGAATGCACGATATTGGGACCGTGATGAATGCGGCCGACCCAGAACAGGCCCTGCTTGGCGTAGATTTCGCGGGCCATCTTCACGCCGTCCTTGCCGTAGAAGAAGATGTCCCATTCGTGCGGGTAGCGCAGCCCCATCAGGTACGACGACAGAAATGCCGTGGCCGGAATTTTGCCGACCCAATAGACGCAGAACGAATTCATCGCTTCGAGAACGCCGTTCTTCACGCCGTCGAGCAGCTCGAAATCGCCCACGATTTCCTTGGCCGCGAAGGGCTTGAATTCCAGTTCGCCGCCGGTCTTCTCTTTGATCGAATTGCACCAGGCCTTGAACGTATTGAGGCCAACGCCGGCAGGCCAGGAGGTCTGCACCTTCCAGGTCGTCGTCGTTGCGGCTTCGGCATTGCGAATGTACGGCGCGGCGACAGCGGTACTGGCACCAGCGAGCGCGGCGCCGCGTAGAAACTTGCGCCGAGTTTGCGAGTTACCCTTCTGCATGGACCTTCCTCCGAGTTCTTTGCGCTTGGCATTTTGAATGCCAGCAAGAGGCGCAGTTTGGCTCTGGCCCCTGCGCGGCGTCAATTTCGCCACCGGCAAAACTGCACCCGCCTCCGCCAAAACCAGCGAGCGGCCGCACCAAGTGCGACCAAGCGCTCACCGGCGCCGACACTATACGAGAGGCATTCTTTTTGGGAGTAGTAAAGTCAGCCAAAAGACGGTGGCGTCTGAACACGCCTTAAGTGGGAGGCCTCCCAGCGCCTGCACCACAGACCTGTTCTGCTCGGGCGTTCCGAATCGCGCGATCGCAGATTGGCATTCGACACGGTCGGCCAGCCTACGTCGGTGCGCGCCCGCCCGTTATGGCTCGGCTTGACCCGCCTCGCCGCGCTCCCTTGCCGGTAGCGCGGGAGGCGTGGCGACAGGGGCATCTGCGCGCGCCTTGTTCGCCCAGTGGCCAACGTCGAGCAGCGGGTCTCGGTCCTCACCACTCGCCGAGGAGATTGCCTTCAGCGCCAGGGCGAACAGCTGTCCCTGTGAGGAGATGGCTAGCTTGTGGTAGGCGTTGCGCCGGTGAACGCGTACCGTGCCGAGCGAGATAGACAGGGCCCGTGCAATGGCGCCGGCCGACATGCCCGCCAACATGAAGCGAACCACATTGGCTTCGCGGCTCGTCAGCACGCTGGTGCCGAAGCGGTGCAGGATGCCCTCGATGCGTCCGTTTTCCTGCATCTCCTTTGTGATTTCGGAGGGAAAAAGACCGCCGCAGGCGGTAGCGTGCCGGCCGACGAACTCGGCCAGCGCCGGCAGCCACTGCGCCAGCTTCGCCAGCTCGGTCTTGTTGAACGCTCCGGTCCGCTTCGTGCGTTCCAGGCCGATCGTGAACACCCGGCCCGGCTCCAGCGGCACCAGGTAGTTCACTTCGTCCACAACGCGGATGCTTTTGTAGTAGGTCGTGTAATAGTCCGAGCGTTCGAAATCCTCGCCGGCAACGTCGGCCAGCCGCAGGAATACCGGTTCGGCGATTTCGCGCGAGGCGAGGTAGAACGGATCGAGCAGATAGGCGCCCATGACGTAGCGCGACGGTCGTGGTGGCAGCCGCGATCCCTCGGCCTGCTCTGCCAGGACGCGCGGCGGTCGGGTTCTGCCGTAGAGCAATGCGGAAGCGGCGTCGACCCTGACCTCGAAGTTCAGCAGATCGAGGAGGGCGTGCGGAAATCCCTCGAGCCCAACCTGGGCCAGGATGACCGCGATGGCCTCAGCAATGCCCATGTGCTGGCTCCCAAGCCATGCTTCGAGCGCAGCATTGTCCTACGCGAAACGCATACCCAACAATTGGTATTTCTTCCTAGATCCGACCGAACTCCCTCATCGGAATGGGTATTTTAGCCTACCTCGGACAGGGTATGGCCCTCTTGCACCCCGCTAAATACGCTCTGTTGCCTGGCGCTGAGCCTTTCCCGCGCTGTCCGGTCAACAAAAGAAATTTGAGGAGGAACGCTACCCATGGGTCATGGACCATTTGCAATTGCGGCCACGGTAGGTGCGGCCGCCTTTTTGCTTTCGGCTGGTGCGCAGGCCGAAGAATGCGGCACGATCCAACTCGGCGCGGCGCTATCGGCGACGGGTATCTACGCCTCGAATGGCCAGAATACGAAGAACGGCTACGAATTCGCCCTCAAGAAAATCAACGATGCCGGCGGCGTCAAGATTGGGGGTAAGTGTTATCATTTCCAGATTAAATACTACGACGATGAGTCGACGCCGGCGCGCGCTGCGCAGCTGATCGAGCGACTGATCGACCAGGATCACATCCAGTACGTCCTCGGTCCCTACTCTTCGCCGCTTGCCAAGGCGGTGCTGCCGGTCACCGAGAAGTACAAGACGCCGATCGTGCAGGCAGAGGCCGCATCGCGCTCCCTGTTCACGCAGGGCTACAAGTACCACTTTGGCATCATCGCGACGTCAGAGAAATACCTGGCGCCAGTCGTCGATATGGCGGCCGATATTGCCAAGAAGGCCGGCAAGAATCCTTCGGCCGTGAGGGTCGCCATGATCTTCCAGGACGATCCCTTCTCGCTGGACGTCCGAGCGGGCGTTGTCGAAGCGGTCAAGAACTACAAGATGCAGACGCTGATCGACGACCGCATGCCGAAGGACCTGAACGACATCACCAGCTTCCTCACCAAGGTCAAAGCGCTGAAGCCGGACCTGCTGCTCGTCTCGGGCCACGAGAAGGGTGCGATCACCGCCGCACGTCAAATGGCCGAGCTGAAGATCGAGGTGCCGCTGGTGGGCATGACGCACTGCGAGTCGGGCAAGCTCACCCAGGACTTCCCGAAGTCCGCGGAAGGCTTCGTATGTCCGACGCAGTGGGACGAGACGATGAAGGCCAGCGATCCCATGTTCGGGACCGCGGCGAAGTACAACGAAGAGATGAAGGCGGCCTACAAGTACAAAGTCGTGCCCTACCAGACGGCCGACGCCAGCGCGGCCGTCTACGTGTGGTACGACGCCTTCAAGCGCGCGCAGTCGCTCGACAAGGAGAAGGTGCGCGAGGCCCTGACGAAGACCGACATGAAGACCTTCGTCGGCGGCGTGAAGTTCAAGGAGGACGGCAGCAACCCGGTTAAGGAAATGGCCATGCGCCAGATCCAGGGCAGCAAGTACAAGGTCGTGTGGCCGGAGCACATCGCGGCGGCGAAACTCGTGTATCCGCGCGACGCTCAGTACTGATCGGGTGAGGCGAGGCGGGCGGGCGTGCCGTCCGCCTCCCCGCCTGCCGCGAGCCTTTCCCAGCCGCGGCTCGGTGGCGCGGCCCACGCGCCATCCAATAACTCTCTTGTAGCCCATCGCCCTTGGAAAGAGCGGTCAGGATGAACCATATATTCGGCAATATCTCTGTTCTCACAGAGGCGCCGGTTCTCAATCTCGGACTGCTGATCGACGGCATTCTGATCGGCTCGATCTTCGCGCTCGCCGCCTATGGCCTCGCCCTCGTATGGGGCGTGATGAACGTGAAGAACCTCGCCCAGGGCGACTTCATCATGCTCGGCGGCTACGTCACCTGGTCCCTCGGCGGGCATGGCTTCAATGCCTTGCTCGGTGTGCCTGTCGCCATGGTCGTGCTGTGGGGCGTCGGATGGGTGGTCTACCGGGTGGTGGTCAGCAAGGTGATCACGCGGGACCTCTTTACGTCGCTGCTCGCCACCTTTGGCGTCGCCATCGTGATCCAGCAGAGCCTCAACCTGGCGTTCGGTCCCGACACGCAGTCGGCCCATTCCGGTCTGCCTGACTGGCAATTCGCCGATGGGCTGGTGTCGGTCTCCGCCACGCGCGTGCTTGGCTTCTGCATGGCGATCCTGCTGGCGGCCGCCGTCGTCCTCTTCATGAAGAGCAGCCGCATTGGGCAGGCGATTCGCGCCACGGCGCAGGATCCGCGCGCGGCCCGCGTGCTCGGCATCGACACCGAGAAGGTCTATTCCTTCACCTTCTGCCTCAACGCGGCGATCTGCGGGGCGGCCGGTGCCCTGGTTGCGCTGGTGTGGAATGTGCAGCCTTTCTTCGGCACCACCTATTCGATCCGCCTGTTCGTGATCGTCACCGCCGCCGGCATCGGCAACCTGCCCGCGGTGATCGCAGCCGGCTTCGGCATGGGCGTGTTCGAGCAGTTCGGCGGCTTCCTGCTCGGTGCGCAGTTCCAGCAGGCGCTCATCGTGATCCTGCTGCTCGGTGTGCTGGCCTACCGGCAACTGCAATATCTGCGCGTGCGACAGGCGGTCCAATGAGCCTCCTTTCCCGCCGGGCGCTACCCTATTGGCTGATCCTCGCGGCCGGCACGCTCGCGCCGTTCGCCTTTCCCGACTACAGCAATGAGCTCGCCATCCTCTGGCTGATGATCGTGTTCGCCTCCACCTGGGACATTCTGGGCGGCCAGATGGGCTACAATTCGCTCGGCAATATCTTCTTCTTCGGCGCCGGCATGTACATCTGCGCGGTCGTGCAGATCGGGCTGTTCTACGACGTCGGCATGTACACATCAGGGGCGCGCACCACCCACATCGACTTCAGCACTGCGCAGTACATCACCGGTTTCGCGCTGGGTATCGTGGCTGCGGGGTTCGGCGCCGCCGTTCTGGCCATCGCCGCCGGCTGGATCGTGTTCGGCCTGCGCGGGCCGTATTTCGCTATCGGCACGCTGGGACTTGCGGTTGCCGCCGCCGAGCTGACGGCGGCCTGGGACTGGGTGGGTGCCGCCAGCGGCGTTGCCATGCCGGTGTTCCCCGGCGCGCCGCAAACCCAGAAGCTATTCTTCTATTTCTCGCTGTTCGCCCTCGGTCTGTCGCTGCTGGTCTTCCTCAACTGGCTCTACTCGACCAACTTCGGTCTCTCACTCAACGCCATCCGCGACGACGAAGAGAAGGCCGAGGCGATGGGCCTGCACACCCGCCGCTACAAGCGCACGGCGTGGGCGATCTCCGCCTTCTTCCTCGGCATCGCCGGCGCCCTGTTCGGCAACATGACCGGCTTCATCGAGCCCCGCGACATCGCGTTCCCGACCACCACCTTCAATCTGTTCATGGTCGTGATGGCGCTGCTCGGCGGCAAGGGCACGCTGTGGGGCCCGGTGATCGGCGCGGTGATCTTCCATACCTTCAAGGAAGTGACCTGGACCTATTTCCTCGGCTGGCAGTTCGTGGCCCTCGGCCTGCTGATCGTTGTCACCATCGTCTATTTCCAGCAGGGCGTGGTCGGCTTCCTGATGGAACGGTTTCCGCACTGGTTCCAGCCGCGCGTAGTGACGGAGAGCCCTAAACGGGCTGGGGCGCTCGCACCGCAGCCGGAGGGCGCGGAATGAGCGAACCCATCATCGAGCTTACGAACGTCACGAAATCCTATGGCGGCGTGGTCGCCAACCATGCCGTGTCGCTCTCGGTACCGCGCGGGGGCATCACCGGGCTGATCGGCCCCAACGGCTCCGGCAAGACCACGCTGTTCAATTCCATCGTCGGCTACCATCCCATCGACTCCGGCTCGATCCGCTTCGAGGGCCGCGAAATCTCGCAGTTGCGCGTCCAGGATATCGCGCGCCTCGGCCTCCTGCGCACGTTCCAGACGACGCGCATCTACAGCAAGATGGACTGCATGCAGAACATGCTGGTCTCGGTCCCGCACCGCGATGAGGGCCTGCGCGGCATGTTTGCGCGCGAGACCGGCGAGGTGGCGGAGAAGGCCGAGCACCTGCTGGCCTTCGTCGGACTCTACGAGAAGCGCTTCCTGCGCTCGGGCAGCCTGTCGTTCGGCCAGCAGAAGCTCCTGGAATTCGCCATGGCGCTGATGAACGAGCCAACCGTGCTGCTGCTCGACGAGCCCACGGCAGGCATCAATCCGACGCTGATCAACGGCCTGCTCGACCGTCTCAAGCGCGCCAACAGCGAGCTGGGCGTTACCCTGTTCATCATCGAGCACAACATGCGGGTGATCATGAGCACCGCGAGCAAGGTCTACTGCATGGCGCACGGCGAGCTGCTGGCGGAAGGCGCGCCTGCCGAAATCCAGCGCGATCAGCGGGTCATCGACGCCTACCTGGGAGCCCATTGATGACGGAGGTGCGGCCGGAGGCCGATGGCTACCAGGACGGAATCGCGCCGCCGATTTCGGTTGAGGAGGTGTCGCGGCAGGCGCTTGCCTTGGCGCGCGACGTCGGCATCGACGAGCTCGATGCGCTGGCGGGCGGCTCGCCGCACGTCTCGATCGATAACCTGCACGCCGGCTACGGGCAGATGGAGATCCTGCACGGCCTCAGCCTGCGTGTCGGCCACCGGCAGGCGCTGTGCCTGATTGGACCCAACGGCGCCGGCAAGTCGACGGTGCTGCATTCGATCTTCGGCTTCACCAACATCTTCTCCGGCAAGATAACAACAGAGCGCGATGGCGCCGGTTTCGATGTGACGGGGCTGTCGCCCGACGAGAAGCTGCGCCGCGCCGGCATCGCCTACATCCTGCAGGACAAGTCGATCTTCCCCGGCATGACGGTGGAAGAGAACCTGTGGATGGGCGGCTACCTGATGGCCACGCCGGCCGAGGCCAAGCGCGCGGCCGAGCGCATCTTCGACAAGTATCCGCGGCTTGCGGCGCGGCGCCGCCACCAGGCCAAGGTGCTGTCGGGCGGCGAGCGGCGCCTCCTCGAGATCAGCCGCGCGCTGGTGATGGATCCCACGGTGCTGCTGGTCGATGAGCCCTCGATCGGCCTGGAGCCGCGCTACATCGACCTCGTGTTCGATATCCTGGGAGACCTCCAGCACAAGGAAGGCAAGACCATCATCATGGTCGAGCAGAACGCCAAGAAGGGGCTGGAGTTCGCCGACATCGGCTATGTGCTGGTCGCGGGACGGCTGGCCATTGCCGGCACCGGCAAACAGCTCCTGGACGATCCCTACGTGGGGCGCATCTTCCTCGGCGGCTGAGCGCGCTGCCCCTCAGCCGGGCGCCATGCGCCCGTCAGGGCCTGCTCGTCTGCACCTTGCGGTCGCGAAACACGCCCGCCACCTCCGTCCCGGCCGGATCCATCAGGCTCGAGAGGTTGATGGCCTCGCCCTTGAACTCCTGCGCCCAGAGCATCTGTGCCACCTGCGATCCCGGGCGCAGCCGCATCGAGGGAGCAATCACCTCCTGGTCGAGCAGGTCGAGCGTGCGGGCAAGGTCGGGATGCACCATGCGTGCCAGCGCTGGATCGTCGGCCGAGGCCGTGGCGGTCAGAAGCGGCGCGATCGGGAACGGCCTGTAGGACAGTTCCTCCGGGTGCTCGTCGTCATAGGCGGGCGCGGGCGCGAACGTCTCCTCGCTGGTAAGTGAGGCCTTCGCCAGGCGGGTGGCGGCCAGCAGCGCGCCGATCGGGTCGACGGCGGCGTTCGCCTGCGCCGAGGCCAGGCGGCGGCGATCAATCAGCGTGGGGCCGGCAACGAGCTGCGGCGGCCCCGCGGCCAGCGCCGCCAACCGCGCGCGGTCAGCCTCGCTCGGGTTGGTGCCGGACCAGGTCGGGCGCAGGGCCGGCTGGGGCAGCGCCACGAGCTGCGGCGCCGGCGTCAGCGCGGCCACCTGCGTGCGTGCGCCGTGATGGGTGCGCTCGTACTGGAACTGGGCGATCTGCATCGCCAGCTCCTTGTGGTTGGCGCGGGCGGCGATCACGTCGGCCTTGGTGATGGGCCCGCCCTCGGCCGGCATGTGCTGCGTATGTCCGCTTGGGAACAGCAACGCCAGCTCCGGCCGCGGCAGCCGCGGCCAGGCCCGCACGCGATCGACATCCACGTGCACGAACGGGATCGCCGACGTTGGGTAGTAGCCAACGCCCCCACGCTCGCGGATCAGCGCGGAATAGCGCAGTTTTTTCAGGGGTACATCCGGGAATTCAACATCCATCGCCTTGCCGAGGATGTGGCGGCTCTCCTTGGCCTGCCCGCCGACGGTCTTGCGCAGCATGTTGTTGGTGCCGCGCGAGCGGTAGCCGGAAATGATGTGCACCGGCTCCCGCGACCCGAGCTCCTGGTGGATTTCCCACACCAGGTCGATCAGGCCCGGATCCATGGTGGTGGCTTCATCCTTGCGCCAGTCGCGCAGGATCCAGTTGATCTTCTTCATCTCCTCCGGGACGTACTGGCCGTTGCGCTTGTACGTGGAGGTAAGCGTTTCCTTGGTGTGGATGTTGTAGAAGGAGATCGTGCGTTCCGAAGCCGCATAGGCGCCGATGCGCGTCGTCCCGCTGACGCAGGCGATCGCGCACAGGACGATGCAGGCTGCCCAGATCGGCGTCTTCAAACCCTGGTCCCTCGACCCCGTATGCGGCTGCCGCAGCGTCCCGGCTGCGGCGGTCCGCGTCCCCATCCCTGCTCCGGAGGCGTATGCCTTGCCGGCGGTCTATCGCCCGTCAGAGGGCGTAGCGCGGTTCCAGGCACACTGAATGTCACCTCTGCGGCAATAAAGCGGCGAACCGAAAAGCTTTTTTGCCAGCCCTTGCCCGGCCTCCGCCTCAGAAATTCTCAAACACCCGGCGCCGCCAGTCGTTCTTGCCGCGCCGGTCGGCAGACAGCAGCGGCGGCACATCGTCGGGAGGCAGCTGGCGCGGCGCAATCTCTTCCTTGGGGTGCGGTATCAGATAGGCCTTGCCCTCGATGCCCAGCGCGATGCGCTTCTCGTGGCCATAGATGTCGTTGAAGAGCTCAAGCTTGCCCTCGGAGCTCACCGCGGCGGTGAAATAAGTGATGTGCACGGGGATCCTGCGCGCCAGGTTGATCTCGTTGTTGTCGGGGCCGCGGCGGACGGCGGCGGCAACCCGTTCCCGGGTCCACCCCTGATCGTGGCCCAGCAGCAGCTCCGCAAACTTCTGCGGGTTGCGGACGCGCATGCAGCCGTGGCTGAAGGCGCGCACCGAGGCGTTGAAAAGGTTTTTTTCGGGCGTGTCGTGCATGTAGACGTCATGCTTGTTGGGGAAGCGGAATTTGACGACGCCCAGCACGTTGCGCCCGCCCGGCGGCTGGTAGATATGGAAGTTGCGCACGTCGGCCCGGCTCCAGTCGACCGACTCGGGGTCGATGTTGCGGCCGCGGTACTGGACTTTCAGGTTGTTGCGCTCCAGCACGCTCATGCGCCCGCGGGCCAGGCTCGGCAGCAGCTCCTCGGCCTTGATGGAGTCCGGAACGCCCCAGAAGGGATGGAAGATGACCTGCTCGATCTCGTCGGAGAAGATCGGCGTCTGCTTGTTGGGTTTGCCCACCACCACGCGCTCGCTCTCGACCACCTTGCCGTCGTTGACGACGCGGAGCGTGAATTCGGGCACGTTCACCCACGCGTAGAAGGTGCCAAGGTCGGGCGGCATCCACCGCCATTCCTCCATGTTGACGAGGATCTTCTGCAGCAGCGCCTCGCGCGAGAGCGCTTCAGATTTGCGCTTCTTCTTGCCTTTTCCGCCTTCGTCGGAGGCGTCGGCCGTCACCGGCTCGCCGCGCTTGATCTCGAGATATTTCTGCCTCAGCGCCTCGAACTGGGGATGCTGGGGCTGCAGCGAGCGCAAATAGCGGTCGGGCTGCGGGCTGTCCGCGGCCGCCTGGATCACCTGCAGCGGATCGAGCAGCGGCGGCTTGCGGTCGAGGTTCCGGCTGAGCTGCAGCGGCTCAGTGCGCCCGCCGCGGGCGTAGCGCGCATACTTGAGGATTGCGAGGCTGAGTCCGATCTCCGCGTCGGCCCGCTGCTCGGCCGGCAGGGCGGCCGCGGCGGCCGGCGGCAGGCTCGGTATGGAAAACGCCGATGCTTGCAGCCCCCAATCGTCGGCGCGTCCGATTTCCGCGATTGCGGCATTGGCCGCAAGCGTGAAGCCGTTGGCGGTCACCCACACCGGCTCGCTCCTGCGGGCCTCGTAGAACTTGGCGAGCGCTTCCCGGTCGACGCGGTCGCCGGCCGAGAGCTTGCCGGTTGCCGCCAGCCGTTCAGCAAACGCGGGGCTGAGGGGCGGCGGGGGTGGGGGCACTTCGGCGACGGCGGGTGTTGCGGCGCCGGGAGTGGCCGGCGGCGGCGGGGAAACCTGCGTTACGGCCGGTGCGGCCGTGTCAGGGGACGGATTGACGGGGCCCGTGGGCTGCTGTGGCCCCGGGGGGCTTGCCGCTTCCGCGGTCCGTGGCGCCGCCGGGCGGGGGCCGTCCTGCGCCCACGCTGGCCACGCGAGGAGGCTCAGTGTCAGAACCTGGACGGGCAAAGAGCGGCGCAACATGCAGTTCCTCGTTGTTCGGCCCGCGGCGGCTGGGCAGCAACGTCGCAACGCAATCGTTGCCAGTGGGCTGCTCGCAACATGGTGCGAGTGCCACCGCGAGTCAAACGCTGCAGAACTCGCGAAAGTTCAGTTCACGCGCTCTTCCAGTCCGAACTCGCGCATCTTGCGATAAAGCGTGGAGCGGCCGATGCCGAGGCGCTTGGCAACTTCCGTCATATGACCGCGATAGCGTCCGAGCGCCAGCCGGATCATGTCGGCCTCCATGGCCTCGAGCGAGCGGATTTCGCCGCTATCCGTGACAGCGGCGATGCCGAGTGCGCCCTTGCCGACCTCAACGGTCTGCGGAACGGTATCGTCGGCGCCGAGCATAACCGGTCCCGTGATGGCAGGAGCCGGCCGGCTGGGCGCAGAAACGGCGGGAACACTGGCCTTGAAGCCCTCGACGTGCGCCGCTATCTGCGGGAACTCGTCCACCGTGAGTTGCGGCCCGTTGGCCAGCACCACCGCACGGAACATGGCGTTCTCAAGCTGGCGCACGTTGCCGGGCCAAGAATACGAGGCGAGAAGCTGCAGCGCCTCGGCGCTGATGGAATTGACGCGGCGGCCCTCTTCCGCGGCGAATCGGGCCAGGAAATGCAGGGCCAGCTCCGGTACGTCCTCGAGGCGCTCGCGCAGCGGCGGCACCCAGATCGGGAACACGTTGAGACGATAGTAGAGGTCCTCGCGGAACTTGCCCTCCTTGACCAGCTTGATCATGTCGCTGTTGGTCGCGGAGATCAGGCGGAAATTCACCTGCACGGGCCGCTTGGCGCCGACTGGATCGATCTCGCCCTCCTGCAGCGCGCGCAGCAGCTTCACCTGCGCGTCTAGCGGCAACTCGCCGACTTCGTCGAGGAACAGTGTACCGCCATCCGCCTCCTGGAACTTGCCGACGCGACGCTCGACCGCGCCCGTGAAGGAGCCCTTCTCGTGGCCGAACAGGATGCTCTCCACCAGGTTTTCCGGAATGGCGCCGCAGTTGACGGTGATGAACGGCTTGCTCTTGCGCTCGCTCTCGCCCTGGATCGCGCGCGCGATCAGCTCCTTGCCGACGCCGCTCTCGCCCTCGATGAGGACAGGAATGTTGGAGGCGGCGGCGCGCCGGCCGAGCGCGATCACGCGCTGCATTACCTCGCCGCGGATGATGAGGTCGGAGAACGTCAGTGTCCCCTCGGCCATCTTCTTGATGCGCGTGATCTCCCCTTGCAAGGCCTCGATTTTCAGCGCGCTCTTGATGGAGGCTTCCAGCCGCTCGGGCGATGTCGGCTTGACGACGAAGTCGACGGCGCCTGCGCGCATGGCGCCGATGGCGGCATCGATGGAGCCGTGCGCGGTCTGCACGATGACGGGTGGTGTCGCTGCCTGCTTGGCCAGGCGGGCGAGGACCTCCATGCCGTCCATGCCGGGCATCACCAGGTCCAGCAGCACCAGGGCAATCGTGCCGCGCTCAGCGCCTTCCACGATGTGGATGGCCTGCTCGCCGCTCTGTGCGGTCTTGGTCTCGTAGCCGAGACGCTTGATGGTTTCTTCGAGAATGCGGCGCTGGGCGGGATCGTCGTCGACGATCAGGACGAGCTTGGCCATGGGCTGGACACTCAACTCAACTGGAACTGCAACTCGTGGACCTTCGCGTCCGCCCCAGGATCGGACAGGCGGCGACGCATGGCTTACGGACGGGCTGAAGATGCCGCAGATGGGTAAATGCATCGTTTCGCTGCGGCCTGTGTTGACGCTTTTTTGCACACGCGCGTGATGGCGGTTACATGTAGTTAAGAAGCGCTGCCCCGCGCGGACGAGGCGGCGCGAGCGGCAAGCCCAAGCAACCAACGGATGGAAAATGGACGACAAGATGCAGGGCTCGGGCTCCGAACCAGGCCGGGCGGCACAAGGCGGCGGTTCCCCCGCTACGAACCTCGGTCCGATGCCGGTGTGGAACCTCGTCGATCTCTACCCCGGCCGCGACAGCAAGGCCGTGCTCGATGACCTCGCGGAGGCGCGTGCACAGGCCAAGGCCATGGCCGAGCGCTACCGCGGCAAGCTGGTCGCCATGGGAGACGACGGCGCGGCACTGGCGGACGCCATCGGCGCCTACGAGCGGCTTAGCGAGATCATCGGCAAGCTCGCCTCGTATGCGGGCCTGCTGTACGCGGCGGACACCGCGAACCCGGCCAACGCCAAGTTCTACGGCGACATCGAGGAGCAGATCACCGCCGTCACCACCGATCTCATCTTTTTCGAGCTGGAGCTGAACCGTATCGAGGATGCGGCGCTGTCGCGCGCGCTGCAGGTGCCCGCGCTGGCGCGCTACAAGCCGTGGCTGCAAGACCTGCGCAAGGAGAAGCCCTACCAGTTGGCCGAGGAGCTGGAGCGGCTGTTCCACGAGAAGGCGATCACCTCGCGCGCTTCCTGGAGCCGGCTGTTCAACGAAACGATGACGGCGCTCAGGTTCGAGGTTGCCGGTGAGAAGGAGCCGCTGGCGCTCGAGCCGACGCTGAACTTCCTGATGCACCCCGACGAGGGCCGGCGGCGGGCGGCCGCGGAAGCCCTGGCGCGGGTGTTCGGCCAGAACATCCGGCTCTTTACCCTCATCACCAACACGCTCGCCAAGGACAAGGAGATCTCCGACCGCTGGCGCGGGTTCAAGGATGTGGCCGACAGCCGTCACCTCGCCAACAGGGTCGAGCGCGAGGTGGTGGAGGCGCTGGTGGCGGCGGTGCGCGAAGCATATCCGCGCATCTCGCACCGCTACTACGCGATGAAGGCCAAGTGGCTGGGCAAGCCGAAGCTGGATTACTGGGACCGTAACGCGCCACTTCCCCAGCGGCCGGAGCGCACCATTGCCTGGCCGCAGGCGCAATCCATGGTGCTGGAGGCGTATGCCGGTTTCGCCCCACAGATGGCCACCATCGCCAAGCGCTTCTTCGACGGCGGATGGATCGATGCGCCGGTGCGCGAGGGCAAGTCGCCCGGCGCCTTCTCGCATCCGACGGTGCCGTCGGTGCATCCCTACATTCTGCTCAACTACCAGGGCAAGGCGCGCGACGTGATGGTGCTGGCGCACGAGCTGGGCCACGGCGTGCACCAGGTGCTGGCGGCGCCGCAGGGCCCGCTGCTGTCGGCGACGCCGCTGACGCTGGCGGAGACTGCCTCCGTGTTCGGCGAAATGCTGACCTTCCGCAAGCTGCTCGACGGGGCGGCCGATGCGCGCGAGAAGCGGACCCTGATCGTGCAGAAGGTGGAGGACATGATCAACACCGTCGTGCGCCAGATCGCCTTCTACACCTTCGAGCGGAAGGTGCACGAGCAGCGGACCTCCGGCGAGCTCACCTCCGAGCAGATCGGCAAGTTCTGGCTGCAGGTGCAGGGCGAAAGCCTGGGGCCCGCGGTCGACCTCAAGGACGGCTACGAGACCTATTGGGCTTACGTGCCCCACTTCGTGCATTCGCCGTTCTACGTCTACGCCTACGCTTTTGGCGATTGCCTGGTGAACTCGCTCTACGGCCTCTACCAGGAGGCGCACCCCGACTTCGTCGAGAAATACTTCAAGATGCTGGAGGCGGGGGGCTCCAAGCACCACTCAGAGCTGTTGAAGCCATTCGGGCTGAACGCGTCCGATCCCGCGTTCTGGCGCAAGGGCTTGGCCGTCATTGAGCGGATGGTCGACCAGCTCGAAGCCATCGAGGACGCGACCTAGACGCCCAGGCAATGTTCCGCTCTGTAATAAACACGGTATAATTTCCATATACGTCATGTGCCGACTTCCAGGCTGACGATCCAGCCTGAATCTTGACTGAGGCTCGGCTTGCGAACACCACTTTTGCAATGGACTCGGAGGCCGGTGTATAAGCCGCGCCTTGTCTCTCCCCTCTAGCGTGCGGACCTAAAGAGCTGCCGAATGGCACCAACTGCTGCTGCCGCTACTGCTGCGGAGACTCAGGAAACCAGCGCCAAGCGCTTCTGGGCGCTCGCCCTCGGCTCGATAGGCGTCGTTTTCGGCGATATTGGCACCAGCCCCCTCTATGCACTGCGCGAGTCAGTGGCGGCGGCCAAGACGCAGGGCGCAACCGGCCCCGACGCCGTGCTCGGCATTCTCTCGCTGGTGGTATGGACGCTGGTGCTGATTGTCACCGTCAAGTACGTCCTGGTCCTGCTGAATGCCGACAACAAGGGTGAGGGTGGCACCTTTGCGCTGATGGCCTTGGGCCAGTCGGTCGCCAAGCGCAGCTCGTTCCTCATTCTGGTGCTGGGCGTGGCCGGTGCGGCGTTCTTCTACGGCGACGCGGTGATCACCCCCGCGATCTCGGTGCTCTCGGCCGTCGAAGGCCTCAAGCTGGTCGCTCCGCACATGGACACCGCGGTACTGCCCGTTACCGTGGCCATCCTGGTGGCGCTGTTCGCCGTGCAGTCGCGCGGCACCGAGGCGGTCGCGCAGTTCTTCGGCCCCATCATGCTGGCGTGGTTCGCCACCCTCGCGATTGGCGGGCTCGTGCATCTCATCGACGACCCGCGCGTGTTCCTGGCGCTCAATCCGGTACTCGGGGCCAAGTTCATCCTCACCCACGGCGTGCTCGGCATGGCGGTGATGGGGCTCGTGTTCCTGGCGGTCACCGGCGCCGAGGCGCTCTATGCCGACCTCGGCCACTTCGGCCGCAAGCCCATCCAGGCGAGCTGGCTGTGCCTGGTGCTGCCGGCGCTGATCCTCAACTATTTCGGGCAGGGCGCGCTGCTGCTGGCCCGGCCCGAGGCGATCGAGAACCCCTTCTACCGGCTGTATCCCGGCTGGGCCCTGTTGCCCATGGTGGTGCTGGCGACCGTGGCCACCGTGATCGCCAGCCAGGCCGTGATCACCGGCGCCTTCTCATTCACGCGGCAGGCGATCCAGCTCGGCCTGGTGCCGCGCCTGACGATCCGCCATACCTCGGAAAGCGTCGCCGGTCAGATCTATCTGCCGCGCGTCAATCAGTTGCTGTTCATCGGCGTGTTGATCGTCACCCTGTCGTTCCGCAGCTCCAGCGATCTGGCGGCGGCCTACGGCGTGTCGGTGACCGCCACCATGGTGATCGATTCGCTGATGGCCTTCTTCGTCGTATGGCGCTGCTGGCACTGGCCGGTGTGGAAGGCGGCGGTGCTGATGGTGCCCCTGCTGCTGATCGAACAGTCGTTCCTGACTGCCAACATGCTGAAGATCGCCGAGGGTGGCTGGCTGCCGCTGTTGATCGGCGGAGCGGTCGCGTTGCTGATGCTGACCTGGGTGCGCGGCACGGCCAGCCTGGCGCGGGTGACGCGCAAGAACGAGGCGGACCTCGACTGGCTTGTGCGCAAGCTCGATAGCAAGCCACCTCATCGCGTCTCCGGCACCGCCGTGTTCCTGACCGGCGACCCCACCGCCGCTCCCACCTCGCTCATGCACAACCTCAAGCACAACCGCGTCCTGCACGAGCGCAACGTCATTCTCACCATCAAGACAGAAGACGTCCCCCGCGTTCCGCGCCATGAGCGCATCGAGATCGATCGCGTTGCCGACACCTTCATTCGTGTCATTGCCCATTACGGCTTCATGGAAACGCCGAGCGTCCCGAAGATCATCGAGCAGTGCCGGCGCAAGGACCTCAACATCGACATCTCCGCCACCTCGTTCTTCCTGTCGCGGCGCTCGCTGAAGACGACGATGAAATCGGAGATGCCGGGCTGGCAGGAGCGCCTGTTCATCTGGCTGGCAGGCCGCGCGGAGGATGCGACGGAATATTTCCGCATTCCCAGCGACAGGGTGGTGGAGGTCGGCACCCAGGTGACGGTGTAGCGCGCGGCTGACCGTTAAGGCCTCAGCGCCGGCGGCGCCGGTACCAGAGCGCCATCACTTCCATGCCGAGCAGGGACAGCAGGCCCGCGCCCAGCATGATCAGCTCGCCCACGCGATAGCCGTAGGTCTCCGCGATCCAGGCGAAGGCGGCAGGTGCCGCGGCAGCCAGTAGCAGATAGGGCGTCGCCAGCAGCCCGAGCACCGCGCCGTAGCCCTTCGCCCCGAACAGCGCCAGCGGCACCGCGCCGCGCATGATGGTCACCAGTCCGTTCGACACGCCAAAAAGCATCGTGAAGGTGAAGGCCGACCAGAAGTTCGCCCCGCCGAGCATCAGCACGCCGAAGGAGAGCGGCATGAAGGCGACCGACACCCGCCCGACGTCGATGGCGTGCCAGTTGCGCGTGAACACCAGCTCCCAGATCCGGCCGGCGACCTGCGCCATGCCCTTGAGCGAGGCGATGGACACGGCGGCGCCCGCGGCGAGCCCCGTCGCCTGCAGCAGCGGGACCAGGTGCACCGCCATGGCTCCGAAGACGACCGCGCTGGCCGCGACGATGATGCTGAACAGCACCATGGCGATGGTACGGGCCGCGCCTTCCAGCGGCGGTTCCGCCGCGCCGGCCACGGCCTGCGCTGCGCGATCGGCCGCGGCGGCGTGCGTATCGCTCTCCCGGCGCGCCAGGCCGAACCAGTGCAGCGGCAGGCACACGAGGAGATTGATGGCGGCAAACACCAGGAGCGTGTTGCGCCAGCCATACGTGGCGTTGAGCTCGTGTCCGATCGGCCAAAACACGCTGGAGGCAAATCCTCCGAACAGCGTCAGGTAGGAGATGGCGCGCCGGCCCCGCGACGGCGTCACCTGCACCAGCGCGGCGAACGCCGCATCGTAGAGGTTGAGGCGCATGGCGATGCCGAGGAAGGCCCACGCCGCGAGGTAGGCCAATTCGCTTGTGACCATCGACAGCAGCACCAGGCCCGCGGCCATGAGCACCGAGCCGACCGACATCACCGGGCGCCCGCCGCGCCGGTCGATTAGCTTGCCGATGGTGGTCGAGACGGCGCTGGACACCAGCAGGCCCACGGTCAGGCCGCCAAACACCACCGTCTGGCTCCACCCGGTTTCCGCAACGATCGGCCGGCCGAGCACGCCGAGGGCATAGAGCGTGGTGCCCCAGGCGATGATCTGCGTGAATCCCAGCGCGACGATGGCATGGTTGCCGGGATGCCGAAGCGCGGCGCCGAGCCTCCCGCCCTGGTTCACCTGCCCGGTGTGCGCTGAATTCATACCCGTCTCGCCATCGCCCGCCTGGGTTCCCGCGCTCAGTTGGACACTGGACGCGGGCGGCCCGCAACCCGATATTCTTGCAGAAGGAGGGCTTTTCGTTGAGCGAAGAAAAGGACCGCGAGGAAAACCGGCTCGCGGCGCGCGCGGCGCGCTATGTGCGGGTGGGGACTAACGTGGGTGCCGTTGCCGCCCGCGTTGCGGGCCAGCGGTTGCTGGGCCTCGACGCCGACAGTTCGCGCAATGCGGCTGCCCTGGCCGCCGCCCTCGGTGGCCTCAAGGGCCCGATCATGAAGGTCGCGCAGCTTCTCTCCACCATCCCGGAGGCCCTGCCGGCGGAATACGCCGCCGAGCTTTCGCAACTGCAGTCGCAGGCCCCGCCGATGGGGCCGGGCTTTGTGCGCCGTCGCATGATCGCCGAGCTGGGGCCGGACTGGGTGCGCCGGTTCAAGAGCTTCGACACCCGGCCCGCAGCGTCGGCGTCACTGGGGCAGGTGCATCGCGCGGTGTCGCACGACGGGCGCGCACTGGCCTGCAAGCTGCAATATCCCGACATGCAGTCGGCGGTAGCCGCCGACCTCAGCCAGCTCAAGGTGGTATTCGCCCTGCATGCGCGCATGAACCCGGCCGTCGAAACGGCCGAGATCCTCAAGGAGATTTCGGCGCGGCTGCAGGAGGAGCTGGACTATGCGCTGGAGGCCCGTCACACGGCGCTCTATGCGCTGATCTTCAAGGGCGAGCCGGCGATCCGCGTGCCCGACGTGCTGCCGGAGTTGTCCACCAGGCGCCTGCTGACAATGACGTGGCTGGAGGGGCGGCGGCTTCTCGACTACAAGCCGGCGCCTCTTGAGCACCGCAACCTGATCGCCAGGACGCTGTTCCGTGCGTGGTGGTATCCGTTCTCCCACTACGGCGTGATCCACGGCGATCCGCACCTCGGCAATTACACAATCTTTGCGAGCGACGATGACGCGGCGACGGACCTCCCGGCGCCGGGTGGCATCAACCTGCTCGACTATGGCTGCATCCGCACCTTTCCGACGCCGTTCGTGCAAGGCGTGATCGACCTTTACAACGGCCTGCTGCACGACAAGCGCGAGCTGGTGGTGCACGCCTATGAGACATGGGGTTTCCGGGGCCTGTCGAACGAGCTGATCGACGTGCTCAACATCTGGGCGCGCTTCATCTACGGGCCGCTGCTCGACGACCGCGAGCGCGAGATCGCGGAAGGCACCACGCCGGGCCAGTACGGCCGCCGCGAGGCCTTCACGGTGCACAAGGCGCTGCAGGAAAAAGGGCCGGTGCGGGTGCCGCGCGAATTTGTGTTCATGGACCGCGCCGCCATCGGGCTCGGCGGCGTGCTGCTGCACCTGCGCGCGCGGCTGAACTTTCACAACATCTTCAACGAGACCATTGAAGGGTTTTCACTGGAGACGGTGGGTGCCAGGCAGCGTGCGGCCTTCGTGGCAACCGGCGTCCCGCTGCCCGTTGCGGGATAGGAAATCCGGTAGACGTCCGTTCACGCCACGCCGTTCAGCACGGCGTCAAAAATATCGAAGTTGCGCAGCTTTCCGCGTCGCGCGGCCAGATAGTCCGGGCGGAGCCGCCTCGACACCATGAAGGGGACGCGCTGCTCGGCCAATCCTCCGTGCGAGCGCAGCCGGTGCCCGGCAAGACCGCTCAGGTCGTGGTCGGCCCGCGTGGCCCCGAGCACGGTGCCGGTGTCGCCGAGCGCCACGATGTCGCCCTCCAGGTCCGGCGGAAGCTCGAACCGCTCTGCCGCCGCGGGACCATCCAGCACCAGCTCAACGCCGGGAAGCGCGCGCGTGGCCTCCATCAGCGCTTCGATGCTGATGGTGTCCTTGCGCCGGTAGACGCGCACGAACGAGCCGAGCGCCCCGTGGTGGCGCACGAACGGGTCGGTGATGGGGCAGATGACGCGCACGGCGCCCGCGCCGAAGCGTCTGTTCAGCTCTTCTTCGAGAAACACCACGTTGGGGCTGCCGCCGGGGTGCGACTTGTCGTTCATCCCATGATCCGCCACCACGCCCACCACGGCGCCGGCCGCGGCCAGGGCGCCGATGCGCGCATCCACGGCGCGGTTGAAGGCATCGGCCTCCGGCGTGCCGGGGGCATGCGCGTGCTGCACGAAGTCCGAGAGCGAGAGATACAGCAGGGTCGCAGCGCGTCGCTCCAGCAGGCGCACGCCGGCGTCGAGCACGTAGAGGGAGAGGTCAGCGGAGTACTGGTCCGGCTTGGGACGGCCCACCATCGCCTCGACATCGCCGATGCCGTTCTCGGCCAGCGTGGCCCGGTCCGCGTACTCGGAGGAGAAGGCGATGCCGTCGAGGCCGCGCGAGAGCATCAGGCGCAGCTTGTCCTTGGCGGTGACGGCGGCGGTCGGCACACCGGCCCTGGCCATCGCGGCGAGGATGGTGCCGCAGCGCATCAGTGCGCCGTCGGTGATCATGCGCTCCTCGCCCGTCTCGCGGTCGAGGTAGTAGTTGCCGGATATGCCGTGCACGGCCGGCGGCACGCCAGTGACGATGCAGGCGTTGTTCGGGTTGGTGAAGGTGGGGATGGCGGCGTCGGCCTCGCCCAGAAAGCCCGTCTCGCGCATGGCGGCGATATTGGGCAGGATTCCATCGGCGAGTCCGCGGGCGATGTAGGCTGGATCGCAGCCGTCGAAGCAGATCACGGCGGTCGGCCCCTCCGGCGTCCGGTACGCCCTGCCGTTCACGATGACTTCAGCCAATGGAGCCCCCTGTGGACCTGGTTATTCGGCCGCAGGCGCGCCCTCGAGAACGCGATGCTGCTGCGGATCGATGGTGAGCTGACGCTTGTGGAAGGCGATCACTTCGGCGTCGTGGGCGATGCTGATCAAGGTGGTGTTGGGCAGGCGCCGCTTGACGAGCTCATAAAGCCTGCGTTCCGCCGTGTCGTCGAGCGCGGACGTGGCCTCGTCCATGAACAGCCAGTCCGGGCGATAGAGCAGGGCGCGGGCGAAGGCGACGCGCTGCTGTTCGCCGCCGGAAAGTGCCAGTGACCAGTTGCGCGAGCTGTCGAGGGCGGACGCCAGGTGCGGCAGGTTGCAGGCCTGGAGCGCGTCGATGCAGGCTTCGTCGCTGTAGCGGTCCGGCGTCTCGGGATAGCTCAGCACCTCCTTCAGCGTACCGATCGGCAGGTAGGGCTTCTGCGGCAGGAACAGGAGGCGGGCATCCTTCGGGATGGCGATACTGCCTCGACCAAACGGCCATAGTCCCGCCAGCACGCGGAACAGGGTGGTCTTGCCGCTGCCGGAGGCCCCGCGCAACACGACGGACTCGCCCTGCCGCACGTCGAGATCGACATTGCGCAGCAGTTGTTCGCCGTTGGGCAGCAGCACGTCCACACCCTTGAGAACCAGTTCGCCCTTGTCGGCTGGCTTGAGTTGGAAGGCGGTTGCGGCGGCTTCCGTCTTGGCCTTGACCATCGCCTCGCTGAACGTGGTCAGGCGGTCAACCACCGCCTTCCAGGCGGCGAGCTGGGCGTAGACGTCGACAAACCACGACAGCGAGCCCTGCACCTGGGCGAAGGCGTCGGCGGTCTGGGTCAGCACGCCGAGCTGGATCTTGCCTGCGAAGTACTGCGGCGCGGCCACCACCACCGGAAAGATCGAGGCGGCCTGGCCGTAGAAGGCGGTGAGGCCGGTCAGGCGCTTGGTGTAGGTCATGTACTTCCACCAGGTGTCATAGATCCGGGTGAAAGCGTTGCCGAGGCGGCGCTCCTCGTCCGTCTCGCCGCCGTAGAGCGCGATACTCTCCGAATTCTCGCGCACGCGGACCATGCGATAGCGAAAGTCCGCGTTGTAGCGTTCGAGGTCGAAGTTGATCTTCACCAGCGGCCGGCCGATCCAGTAGGTGGCGAGCGAGCCGACAAGGGCGTAGGCGATGGCGGCCCACATCATGTAGCCGGGAATGACGATGCCGCCGAAGATCGGCAGCACGAACGCGCCCGACAGCTCCCACAGCACCACGGCAAAAGTCACCAGCGTCATAATCTGCAGCAGCAGGCCCAGCGTGATGCTCAGCGTCTGCGTGGTGAAGGTGGCGCAATCCTGCTCGATGCGCTGCTCGGGGTTGTCGGTGCCGTGCCGCGTCAGCTCCATGTGGTAGTAGGTGCGGTCGGCCAGCCAGTCATGGAAATAGACGTGGCTGAGCCACCGCCGCCAGCGGATGGTGAGGAGCTGCGTCAGCCATTGCCGGTAGACGAAGGTGATGATGAAGATGGCGACCAGCACCGTCCAGTATTTCAGCTCATACCAGAACGCGTCGGAGTTCTTCTCCTGCAGCGCATTGAAGAAGCGCGCGTTCCACGCGTTGAGCAGCTTCGACATGTAGACGATGGCGATGTTGAGCGCGACGATGACGGCCAGCAGGCTGCGGCCAACCCACGACTCCCTGACCGTGAAACTCCAGTTGCCATAGCCCACGTTCGCGCGGTCCTGCGCGAACCAGTAGGGGCGCGTTAGCACCCAGAGCTTGCCGAGAAACGTGCGCGAGTTGGCGATGCCGAGCAGCAGGCGGTCGATCATGGGACGGCGATCTGGTTGTTGAAGACCGGAAAGGCTGGGCTATGTGTGTGGCCGAAAACTGGCCTCTGCGCCAGTGCGGCCGCATTCCATTCCGCACCCGATGCCGCAGGCGAGAGGAATGGCTGCATCCTGACCCGCGGGCGCCCGGCCGTGCGGCGCCCGCGTGGCTAAGCTAAGCCGTCAGGTCGTTGAATTCGGGGTGCTTCTCCATGAAGGCTTTGATGAAAGGGCATTGTGCGACCACTTTCAGCCCGCGGGCGCGGACCTGCTCCAGAGCTCCGCGCGCCAGGGTCGAGCCGACGCCACGACCCGACAGCTCCTTGGGAACCTCGGTGTGGATAAAGGTGATGACGCCCGGCTTCAGGCTGTACAGCGCAAAGGCCACGTGGCCGTCCACCTCGAGCTCGAAGCGGTGGCGGGTGGGATTGTCGCGGACGGCATCTGCCATGAAATGTCCTTTCAGCCGGCGCGGATCGCCTCCACGCCCATCTTCGCCATCAGCGGCACCCGCTCGCCCGACTTGAGCGCCTTCTCGGGGTTGGAGGCGTTGCCCTCAAGCCCGCGCTTCTTCACGCCCTGCACGATCGCCGCCAGGCGGAAGAAGGAGAACGCGAGGTAAAAGTTCCAGTTCGGAATGTTCGGGATGCCGGTGCGCTCGCAGTATCTGGCGATGTACTCCTCTTCCGTCGGGATGCCGAGTGCCCTGCGGTCCACGCCGGCGAGCCCGCGCATGGTCTCGTGGTTGGGAAAGCGCCACTGCATGCACTGGTAGGCGAGGTCGGAGAACGGGTGGCCGATGGTGGAGAGCTCCCAGTCGATGATGGCGAGCAGCCGCGAGCCATCCGGCTTGAAGATCATGTTGTCGATGCGGTAGTCGCCGTGCACCAGGCTGGCGCGACCGTCGTCGGGCGGCTCGTTCTTTTCCAGCCACGAGATCAGCGTTTCCATGTCGGGCTGATGCTCGGTTTCCGAGGCGCGGTATTGCTTGGTCCAGCGGTCGCGCTGGCGGGCGAAGTAGCTGCCCGGCCGGCCGAAGTCGGCAAGACCGACCTTGGCGGGATCGACCATGTGCAGCGCCGCCAGCGCGCGGTTCTGCTCGTCGTAGACCTTGGCGCGCTGCGCGTTTGTCAGCTCCGGCAGCGCCGGGTCCCAGAACACGGTGCCGTCGACGAACTCCATTACGAAGAACGCGGTGCCGATGATGCTGTCGTCCTCGCACAGATGCAGCATGCGCGGCACGGGGACGTCGGTGGCCTCCAGCGCCTTCATCACGCGGTGTTCGCGGTCGACCTGGTGGGCGCTTTTCAGGAGCTGGCCGGGCGGTTTCTTGCGCAGCACGTAGCGTCCGCTGGGCGAGGACAGCAGGAAGGTCGGGTTGGATTGCCCCGTCTCGGTCTTCTGCGCCGCAATCGGACCCTTGAAGCCGGGCAGCCTGGCTTCGAGGTAGGTCGCCAACGCCTGCGTGTCGATCTGCGCGGCCTGATGGGCGAAGGAAGTCATGTGCAAACTGTCCTCTGTATTCCCTCTCCCATGCTTCTTCGGCATGGGAGAGGGTTAGGGTGAGGGGCAGAAGCCTGCTCCGGCACGGGCTGTCGGCTGCCCCTCACCCGTCCGCTCCCCACGGGTGGGGAGAGGACGAGATGCTTAGATCTTCTGGTTCGTGTAGCGCTTGAGCTCGGCGCGGGCGACCTGGCGGCGGTGCACCGCGTCGGGGCCGTCGGCGAGGCGCAGCGTGCGCAGGTGCGTCCACATGTGCGCCAGCGGGGTGTCCTGCGTGATGCCCATGGCGCCGTGCATCTGCACCGCCTCGTCGGTGATCTCGAGCGCGATGCGCGGCGCGATCACCTTGATCTGCGAGATCCACGGCGAGGCGTCGCGCTGACCCACGGTGTCCATCATGTAGGCCGCCTTGAGGCACAAGAGGCGAGCCATTTCGATCTTCATGCGGCTCTCGGCGATGATGTCGTAGTTGGCGCCGAGCTGGGCCAGCGGCTTGCCGAACGCCTCGCGCGTGAGGGAGCGCTTGCAGAGCAGCTCCAGTGCGCGTTCGGCCTGGCCGATGGCGCGCATGCAGTGATGGATGCGGCCCGGACCCAGGCGGCCCTGCGACACCTCGAAGCCGCGGCCGCGGCCGAGGATCAGGTTCTCCTTCGGCACGCGCACGTTCTCGAATCTGATGTGCATGTGGCCGTGCGGCGCGTCGTCGTCGCCGTAGACCTTCATCGGCCGCAGGATGGTGACGCCCTTGGTGCCGGCCGGCACGAAGATCTGCGAGTGGCGGCGATGCTTTTCCGCCGTCGGATCGGTGCACACCATGACGATGTAGATCTTGCAGCGCGGGTCGCCGGCGCCGGAGGCGAACCACTTCTCGCCGTTCAGCACCCACTCGTCGCCTTCAAGTTTGGCGTCCAGCGCGAGGTTGGTGGCGTCGGAGGAGGCGACGCCGGGCTCGGTCATGATGTAGGCGGAGCGGATCTTGCCCTCGAGCAGGGGCTTAAGCCATTTCTCCTTCTGCTCCGGCGTGCCGTAGCGCTCGATCACCTCCATGTTGCCGGTGTCGGGCGCGGAGCAGTTGAACGTTTCCGGCGCCAGCCGTGACCAGCCCATCTCCTCGGCGAGGTAGGCGTATTCGACGGTGGTCAGGCCATAGCCCTTCTCAGAGTCGGTCAGCCAGAAATTCCACAGGCCCCGTTCCTTGGCCTTGGCCTTCAGCCCCTCGCGAATCTCCTCCTGCCGCTTGGTGTAGGTCCAGCGGTCCCCCTTGCCGACCTCGGCCTCGTATTCCTCCTCCAGCGGCATGATTTCCTCGCGCACCATGGCGCGGACTTTCTCAATTAGGGGCTTCACCCTGGGTGTCACGCCGAGGTCCATTGCGTCGTCCTCCGTTGGGCTTTTCGAGTTGGGGCGATTGAAGCACGCCGGCCCGCCGGAGAGAAGCCGGTCTCGAGGCCGGCGGCAACGTGCGGCGCCCTGCTGCAGGTGCTTGATGATCGGTGGAGCTTGCGATACCAAGGCCCGGGCACCGACGTTCTCCGAGTCCCAGCTTCAGGGAAACCTCATGGCTATCGATCCGACCGGCGGGCACCCCGCCATGGACTACGGCGAGCACATCCGCACCTACGATGCGTTCATCCGCGGCACCATGATCGTCATCGTGCTGATCGCGGTTGTGCTGCTCGGTATGCTGTTCTTCCTCGTGCCGTAACCCTTTTCGGTACGCCCCGGCCCGGGTCTCACCGCAGACCGCCGCAACGCGCCAGGAGTGGCTCCATGGTTACGATCGCGATTACGGCGGAGCGGAACGGTGAGCCGCGCGTTGCCATCTCGCCCGAGACGGCAAAGAAGCTGACCGCGCTCGGCGCCAGCGTGAACGTAGAGGCCGGCGCCGGCAAGAGTGCACGGTTTGCGGACGATGCGCTGAAGTTGCAAGGCGCGACCATTGCGGCGACGGCGGCGGATGCGCTGCGCGGCGCCGACATTCTTCTCAAGGTGCGGCGGCCCTCCATCGAGGAGGTGAAGGCCCTGAAGCCGGGCGCCATCGTCGCGGCCATGCTGTCCCCCTATGACGACCGCAGCGGACTGGAGGCGCTCGCTGCGACCGGCGCCACCCTGATGGCAATGGAGCTGATGCCGCGCATCAGCAGAGCGCAGTCGATGGACGTGCTCTCCAGCCAGGCGAATCTCGCCGGCTACAAGGCTGTCGTTGATGCGGCCGCCATGTTCGGCCAGGCCCTGCCGATGATGATGACGCCGGCAGGCACCGTGCCCGCCGCCAAGGTATTCATCATGGGCGTCGGCGTCGCGGGCCTGCAGGCGATTGCCACCGCCCGCCGGCTCGGCGCCATTGTGTCGGCGACCGACGTGCGCCCCGCGACCAAGGAGCAGGTGGCCTCGCTCGGCGCCAAGTTCATCGCCGTGGAGGACGAGGAATTCCGCCAGGCGCAGACGGCGGCCGGCTACGCCAAGCCGATGTCGGCCGAGTACCAGAAGAAGCAGGCCGAACTGGTCGCCAGTCACATCAAGGGGCAGGACATCGTCGTCACCACGGCGCTGATCCCCGGACGGCCGGCGCCGAAGCTGATCTCGGCCGCGATGGTCGAAAGCATGAAGGCGGGCTCGGTGATCGTAGATCTCGCCGCCGAGCGCGGCGGCAACTGCGAGCTGACCGAGCCGGGCAAAACCATCGAGCACAAGGGCGTCAAAATCGCCGGGCCCCTCAACCTTGCCGGCGAGGTGCCGGTCAATGCCTCGAGCCTCTATGCCAAGAACCTGCTCGCCTTCCTCGAACCGATGTTCGACAAGAAGGAAAAGGCGCTGAAGGTGAACTGGGACGACGAGATCGTGAAGGGCACGCTCGTCGCCAGAGACGGCAGGATCGTGCACCCAAACCTGCAGAAGGGGGCGTGAGATGATGCACCACCGCGCCGCGATGTCCTCCTCTCCCCGCAAGCGGGGAGAGGGTCGGGGTAAGGGGCAGCAACACGCTCCGTCGGCTCTGGCTCCCGCCCCTATCCCTCGCCCCATGGAAGAATGGGGAGAGGGGGCTCGCGCATCGCTTTGGCGCGCGATTGCGC
>DASZQG010000225.1:0-10127 GCA_035550075.1 Hyphomicrobiaceae bacterium
GATCATGGCAATGTCGCGGCCGCGAATTTCGCGCATCTGCTCTTCGTCGAGTTCGAGCAGCTCGCGGCCATCGAAGCGCACCGAGCCGGACGGAATGCGCGCCGTGGCCTGCGGCAGGAGCTGCATGACGGCGAGCGCCGACACCGACTTGCCCGAGCCGGACTCGCCGACCACGGCGACCATTTCCCCGGGATAGACGGAATAGCTCAGCCCCTCCACGGCGCGCACTGTGCCGTGGCTGGTGACGAACTGAACGTGAAGATCGGTGATCTCGAGAAGGGGGCGTGACGCGGTAACGGCCGCGGTCTCCGCTGCCGGACGAGCAAACGCCTGACCGCCGAGGCTCTGAACGACCTCGTTGTTCACCCACTTCCTCCCTGCGGCAACGGCCGGACTTTATGCTTTTTCTATCCAGGCTATCGGCCGAGGCCGCCCTGAACTGTCGGTCCATTTGCTAGCCCACAAACGCGAACCAAAGCAAGCGGATATGACGGAAGAGGGGTCGCGCGGAACCCTGCGTCCGGCGCTGGAAGGGTGCGCAGCGCGATTAACGCTGCGCACAAAATGTGCGCGCCGCAGAACGCCAGCGCGACCGCAGCCTTCCGGATCAATGAGCAGACCGCGCAAATCCATGCATCGCGGCAGAAGAATACAGTATCCTGCAGAAATAAAACCGGCCCGTCACGGGTCGCGCCCGACACCGGAGACCACCGATGTCAGACAGCATCATGTACCACGAAGGCAACAGGAAACTGCAGGACGCCTTCGACAGCCGCCGCATCTCCGACCGGCTCGAAGAAAAGCTGACGCGCACCGCGTTCAGCCCCGAAGACCGCACCTTCATCGAAAGTTCAATCTACTTCTTCCTGGCCACCGCAGACGCGGACGGCCGGCCGGACTGTTCGTTCAAGGGCGGTCCAGCCGGATTCGTGCGCGTGACCGCCCCCAGCGAGCTGGCGTTTCCGGACTACGATGGCAACGGCATGTTCAAGAGCCTCGGCAACATGCTGGTCAATCCCGACGTCGGCCTGCTCTTCATCGCCATGCATGACAGGCCGCGGCGCCTGCGCGTCAATGGCACTGCGCGCGTGCTGCGCGACGACCCGCTACTGCCGCAAACCGTCGGCGCGCAGATGATTGTGCGGGTGACCGCGCGCGCCATCTTCCCGAACTGTCCACGCTACGTGCCGAGCATGCGGCTGGTCGAGCCGTCGCAATACACCCCCCAAGCCGGCCGCGACCCGATCGAGCCGGCGTGGAAGAGCTATCCCGATTTCCAGGGCTACGTACATCCGCGCCAGCCCACGGCGCGCGGCGAGACCGACGGCAGCGACGGCCCGTCGCCCCAGTAGGAATGCGGAAGCGTCGCGGCAGCCGTTGCCCCCGCCCCGCGTGACACAGGCCGGCCCTGGGTGTTGACTGGCGGCCGGGTTTTTTGAGGGCATCCAGCGATGCAGAACGTAGTGATGACCGGGGCGGCGGGCGACATCGGCACCCGGCTGCGCAAGCTCTTGCAGCCGGTCTATCCGGGCTTGCGCCTGAGCGACATCAAGGCGCCGCCCGGGCTGGCCGCGGATGAGAACTTCGTCGCCGCCGACCTCGCCGACTTGGCGCAGGTCGAGACGGCGGTGGCGGGCGCCGACGGCATCATTCACCTAGGCGGCCATTCCGTCGAAGGCTCGTGGGAGACCATCCTGCAGGCCAATATCATCGGCTGCCGCAACCTGTTCGAGGCCGCGCGCCGGCAGGGCGTGAAGCGCGTGGTGTTTGCGTCCTCCAACCACGCGGTTGGATTTTATCCGCGCTTCCATCGCATCGGCACCGAGGCGCACGTGCTGCCCGACTCCCGCTATGGCGTCAGCAAAGCGTTCGGCGAAGCGATCGGAGCGCTGTACGCCAGCAAATACGGGCTGCGCGTGGCGTGCTTGCGCATCGGCAATGTCGCCGACAAGCCGGTCGACCGGCGGCGCCTGGCGATCTGGCTCAAGCCCGAGGACCTAGTGCAGCTCGTGCGCATCGGGCTGGAGCACCCGGAACTGCGCTACGAGATTTTCTATGGCGCCTCGAACAACGAGCGGGCGTGGTGGGACAACAGCCGCGCCCACGCCTACGGCTACCGCCCGAGCGGGCGCGCCGAAGAGTTCCGCGACGAAGCGTTGTCTGCCCAGGCGAAATTGCCGGCCGATCCGGTCGGCGATTTCTTCCAGGGCGGCACCTTCTGCAGCGCCGAATTCGCAGGCGATGCAAACACCATCTGGGACTGAGCGCACGCGTCCGCGATCAAGCCGGGTTCGCCTCAGACGGCCTTGCCCACCGTCATGGCGTCGCGGAACGCCGGGTCGGGATCGAGAAACGCCGGCTCGGGCCCCGCTCCGACCGCATCGAAAAACCGGCTGACGAAGCAGCGGAACGCGGCGCATAGGGCAATGTCGCAAATCTGCACGTCCGTGAAGCCCGCTGCACGCAGCCGATCGATGCGCTGCCGCGTGATCTGCGAGGCGTTCTTGGCAATGTCCTCGGCGAAGGCCAGCATTTCGACATCGCGGATCTCGAGACCGGCGGTGCGGAAATCGCGCTGCACGGCGAGCACCTTCTCCTTCGAGCCGAGGTCGGCCAGAAGCTGCTTGCCGTAAACGTGCGAGCAGTAGGTGGAAGGCACCTGCCTAGCGGCGACGAAGGTGATAAGTCGCCAGTCGCGCGGGCTGAGCGAGAAGCCGCCGCGAACCTTGTCGGCGAATTCCACATAGGCGGGGAGGAGATCGGGCCGCGCGCTCCAGCACTGCAGCGCCGACATGATGAACCCGTGCTGCGCCTTGTGTCCCTTGTAGATGTCGGCAACCCGGCCTGTCGCTTCCGCCTCGCTGATGGTCTTCAAATACATGGCGACCTCCTTGCACAGCCGAAGGCGCCAATTTAGCACGCCGGGTCGCGGCGAGGATACGCGCCGGGCAGCCGTGAGACGGCGAGGTCTTGCACTAAAGCCGGATGGGGGCGGTAACGGGCGGACCAGCGATCAGTCTTTGGCGCGCTCCACGTAGGAGCCATCGGCGGTCATAACGACCACGCGGGTGCCGGCCGTGATGTGAGGCGGAACCATCACCCGCAGGCCGTTGGAGAGCACCGCCGGCTTGTAGGAGGAGGAGGCTGTCTGCCCCTTCACCACCGGATCGGCCTCGACAATTTCCAGCGTCACCCGCTGCGGCAGCTCCACGGCGATCGGCACGCCCTCGTGCAGCGAGATGGAGACCGGCATGTTCTCCTGCAGATAGACCGACTGCTCGCCGATCACATCCTTCGGCACCGTGATCTGGTCGTAGGTTTCCGGCTCCATGAAGGTGAAGCCGGTGTCGTCCTCATACAGATAGTTGTAGGTCTTCTCATCGAGATAGGCGCGCTCCACCTGCTCGGTGGTGCGGTAGCGCTCGGTAATCTTCACGCCATCCTGGATGCGGCGCATGTCAAGGTGGGTGACCGGAGTGCCCTTGCCGGGGTGGATGTTCTCTGCCTTCATCACCACGCACAACTTGCCGTCGATCTCCAGCACGTTGCCTTTGCGGACCTGGCTTGCGATAACCTTCACCACCGTCGATCTCTCCGCGTTGTCGGGCTGCATGAGCCTTGTAAGCGCCGGAGCGGCGGCAGGCTCGCCAATTTGAGTTGGCGCTTTCTACAGGCCTTTTTCGGCGCCGCCAAGACGCAACCGCCCTTGCCACATGCAACGCACAGCCCATGGTGGTCCGCCGCCCACCACGCCAACCGGCGCCCCATTTTGCTGGTGCGGGAGCGCATCAGGCGCGCCCTGCGCGGCTGGTTCGACCGCGAAGGGTTCGTGGAGGTGGAGACTGGCATCCTGCAGGCGTCGCCGGGCAACGAGACCCATCTGCATGCATTCGCCACCGAGCTGATCACGCCAAACGGTTTGCGGCGCCCGCTCTACCTGCACACCTCGCCCGAGTTCGCCTGCAAGAAACTGCTGGCAGCCGGGGAGACGAAGATCTTCACGTTCGCTCCGGTGTTCCGCAACCGCGAGCGCGGCGCGCTGCATCATCCGGCGTTCACGATGCTGGAATGGTATCGCGCCAACGAACCCTATGAACGTCTGATGGAGGATTGCGCCGCCCTGCTGCGGGTCACCGCCGAGGCGGCCGGCGCCGGTGTGCTGCGCCATGGCGGCCGCACCGCCGATCCCCACCGCACACCCGGGAGACTGACGGTGGCGGAGGCATGCTTGCGCTTTGGCGGCATCGACGTGCTGGCAACGCTGCCGCGCGGGCGGCCCGACCGCGACAGCCTTGCCCAGGCCGCGCGGGCCGTCGGCATTCGGGTGGCCGACGACGACTCCTGGGCCGACATCTTCACGCGTATTCTCTTGGATCGGATCGAACCCGGATTGGCCGATGAAGGAGCCACCGTGCTTTGCGAATATCCCGCGCAGCTCGCCGCGCTGGCGCGGCCCAATCCGTCCGACCCGCGCGTGGCGGAGCGCTTCGAGCTCTACGCCTGCGGCGTGGAATTGGTGAACGCGTTCGGCGAGCTGACCGACCCCGTGGAACAGCGCCGGCGCCTGGAGGCTGAAATGGAGGAGAAGCAGCGCCTCTATGGCGAGCGCTATCCGCTCGATGAGGACTTTCTCCTCGCGCTGACACAGATGCCGCCCGCGTCCGGCGCCGCGCTCGGCTTCGACCGGCTGGTGATGCTGGCGACCGGCGCGGATCGCATCGAGCAGGTGATCTGGACGCCGATGCCGGAGGTGGAGGACTGAATGGCAACGCGCCCCGCTATCGTTCCGATAGCCACGGCAGCAACCGGCGGACGGCCGATGCGCACGGCCGCTGAACTGGCCGAGGCCGGGCTCATTCCCGCGGCCTCGGCCGGTTCGCTGGACACCGTCGCGCGGCGCTACGCGGTCGCCGTCACACCCGAGATGGCGGTGCTGATCGATCGCAGCGATCCGGCCGATCCGAGTGCGCGCCAGTTCGTCCCCGATGTCCGCGAGCTGGAGCCTCGCCCGGAGGAGCTGGCCGACCCGATCGGCGACGACCGCTTCGCGCCCGTGCCCGGCGTCGTACACCGCCACCCTGACCGCGTGCTGCTGAAGCTCACCCACGTGTGCCCCGTCTACTGCCGCTTCTGCTTCCGCCGCGAGAGCGTCGGCCCCGGCGGCCCGCAGGCGCTGTCCGGCGCGGGATTCGACGCGGCGCTCGCCTACATCGCCGGCGACCAGCGCATCTGGGAGGTGATCCTGACCGGTGGCGACCCGTTCATGCTATCCGCCCGGCGCATCGCCGAGGCAACGGCGCGGCTCGCCGCCATCCCCCACGTCAAAGTCCTGCGCTGGCACACCCGCGTCCCCGTCGTCGCGCCGGCACGGGTCACCGATGTCTTGGCCGCTGCATTGGACGCGCGCCGGCGGCCCGTCTACATCGGTATCCACGCCAATCATCCGCGCGAGCTGACGCCGGCGGCCCGCGCCGCCTGCCTGCGGCTGGCGGAGGCCGGCGCGCAGCTTGTGAGCCAGACGGTTCTGTTGAAGGGGATCAATGACGATGCCGCCACGCTGGAAGCGCTAATGCGGGCATTCGTCGAGTCACGCGTGAAACCCTACTACCTCCACCACGCCGACCTGGCGCCCGGCACCAGCCACTTCCGCACTTCCATTGCCGAGGGACAGGCGCTGATGCGCACGCTGCGGGCACGCCTTTCCGGCTTGGCGCTGCCGGTCTACGTGCTCGACATCCCAGGCGGCTTCGGCAAGGCCCCTGTGGGTCCGAGCCACGCGTCGGCCGACGGCCGGATCATCGAGGACCTGTCCGGCACACCCCACCCCTATCCGGATCGCGGCTAGCCGCCCGGGCGCGCCGTCGAGTTGTAGGGCCGTCCTGGCCGCGCCGCTGCCCTCCCTGCCGCGGCAGCCAGAAACGCCCTGCGGCCACGGTACGTTGCCCCGCTGCCCCCGCCCGCAGCCCTCTCGCCGGCCGCCGCGCCCGTTCGCCACGATTGCTCCGCCAACGCATTCGGCAGGGCGCTGATTGATTGAAAGTGCGCACGAATCGGAGCAAGCAAGTCGTGAGAGGCTGTACGTGTTGTATGTCTGGCCCCGGGCGAGAGGGAAGCCCCGATGAACATGATGACACCACCCGTCGCGACCAGCCCCGCGGGCGTCGCCGAGATCGCTGAAGCCAGCTCGGCCGCCTGCATTTCGGCCCGCGTGCGGCAGCTCAGCCGCATCATCACTCGGGTCTATGACGACGCGTTGCGCCCGCTCGGCATCACGGCCAGCCAATTCACACTGCTGACGCAGCTTGCGCAGCAGGACGGCATCACCGCCGTTGAGATCGGACATTCGCTCGACATCGAGAAGTCGACCCTGTCGCGCAACCTCAAGCGGCTGCTAGCGCTGGGTCATCTGACCATGGATCCTCCCGCCGGCCGGCGTGGCCGCGGCCTGCATCTGACGCCCAAGGGTGCGGCCGTGATCCAGCAAGCCTATCCGGTGTGGAAGGAAGCGCAGAGCAGGACGGTACGGGTGATGGGGCCGGAAAGCCGCACCACCCTCGACGACCTGCTGTCGCAAGCGGAAAAACTGGCCGCAGCCTAGATTTCCTCCTCTCTGTTTCCCCTTTATCCTGCAACGGCGCGTTCCACCCGGAACGCGCCGCCTTTTTTTGCGGGACCGGCATGTTCTCTCAGCACCTGACCGACATCGCGCGCGAATTGCTAAAGGAACTGCGCAACCGCGCGCAAACCCTGGCCACCGCCGAAAGCTGCACTGGCGGGCTGGTGGCGGGCCTGCTGACGGAGATTCCCGGCTCTTCCGACGTGCTGGATCGCGGCTTCATCACCTATTCCAACGCGGCCAAGACCGAGATGCTCGGGGTGTCCGCGGCGCTCATCGCCAAGCACGGAGCGGTCAGCGAGCCGGTCGCCCGCGCCATGGCCGAAGGCGCCATACGCGGCTCGCGGGCCGACCTGGCAGTCTCCATCACGGGCGTGGCGGGCCCCGGCGGTGGCACGCCGGACAAGCCGGTCGGGCTGGTGCATTTTGCGGCCACCCGCCGCGGCGGCCCCACCATCGCCACCCACCACCGCTTCGGCGACGTTGGCCGCAGCCGGGTGCGCCTGCTGAGCGTCGAGGCGGCATTGCGGTTGCTGGAGCAAATGATTGCCGCCCGGTCCTGATCCTGATCGTCAGGAGAGGAGGTGCGCCGCCCCCGGGTCGGCCCCGTAGACGACGCGAGCGCGCGCCTCGAACGCCTGCGTGTAGCGGCGGAACACGCGGTCGAATAGTCCGCCCACCAGCGCCTGCAGCATCAGCGACTTGAATTCATAGGCGATGTAGAACCCGACATCGCAGGCCGGCGACCCGACGGGCCTCGCGCCCGCGTCCACGAACGTCCAGCGATTCTCGACCTTGCGGAACGGCCCGCTGGAATAGTCCGGCACGCTGCCGGCATGCACCTCGAGCGCCGCCGGATCGAGTGTCACCCGGCTGGTGAAGGTCTCGCGGATCGCTTTGTAGCCGACCGTCATGTCCGCAATCAGGATGTCCTTGCCGGCGACCTTCTCCCGCTTGCGCACGACCAGATCTTCGCACAGCGGAAGGAAGCGAGGATACGACTCCACGTCCGCCACCAGATCGAACATCTGCTGCGGCGTGAACGGAACCCGGTGGGTGGTGCTGAAGGAGGGCATGACTCCGATGTCGCTTTGGGCGCACCCAGACTATCCCGGAACGGCGGCCAGGAAGCGAGCCGCGGCGGCATCGCGGCGAAACACCACGGGAGCAAGCCGATTCTCCTCGCGGTCCAGCGCCTGCTGGATGCGCGGCCGCTGCTTTGGCGGGAACGTCCAGATGCAGCGCAGGACGGTCCAGTCCAGAAACCCTGCCGGGATGGAATGACCGGCAATCCGATCCTGGCGGCCAGGGCACGTGAGAAGGTGCTGTTGCCGGCACGCGGGATGCCGATCACCAGGGCATTTCACCACTTCCTGCTAGCCTTGGGCCGCGAGCCGCGCCGCCTTCAGCCGCGCGAAATCCTCCCCCGCGTGATAGGAGGAGCGCGTCAACGGCGTCGCCGACACCAGCAGAAAGCCCTTGGCCCGGGCGGTTGCCTCCAGCGCCTTGAACTCGTCGGGCGGCAGGAAGCGCTTCACCTCGGCGTGCTTGCGGGTCGGTTGCAGGTACTGGCCGATGGTCAGGAAATCCACGTCCGCGGAGCGCAGGTCGTCCATCACCTGTAGCACCTCCTCGCGCGTCTCCCCGAGCCCGACCATGATGCCCGACTTGGTGAAAACCGACGGCGACAGCTCCTTGGCCCGCTGCAGCTGCCGCAGCGAGTGAAAGTAGCGGGCGCCGGGACGGATGGTTAGATAAAGGGAGGGCACCGTCTCGAGGTTGTGGTTGAACACGTCCGGCGCTGCGGCAATCACCTTTTCCAGCGCGCCGTCCTTGCGCAGGAAGTCAGGCGTCAGCACCTCGATCGTGGTCTGCGGCGCGGCCGCCCGGATGGCGCGGACGGTGCGCGCGAAATGCTCACCGCCGCCGTCGTCCAGGTCATCGCGGTCGACCGAGGTAATGACGATGTGCGCCAGGCCAAGCTCGGCGACAGCCTTGGCGACGTTCTCCGGCTCGTGCTGGTCCAGCGCGCCTGGCAGGCCGGTGCGCACGTTGCAGAACGCGCACGCCCGCGTGCAGGTGTCGCCCATGATCATCATGGTGGCGTGACGGCCGGCCCAGCACTCGGCGATGTTGGGGCAGCTTGCCTCCTCGCACACGGTGTGCAGGCCATGGGTGCGCAGGATGCGCCGCGTCTCGGCATATTGCGGCGAGGTGGCCGGCACCCGCACCCGGATCCACTCCGGTTTGCGCAGAAGTGGCGTGTCGGGCCGATTGGCCTTCTCTGGGTGCCGGAGGCGGGTGTCGAGAATGGTGACCATGGCGTTTCGGGGTCGCGTGCGAGTCGGCGGTAGGGGCGCCTCTCGAAGGTGGCCGCCAATGCTTCGAAAATCAAGCCGCAGGAACGCGGCCCTGGCATGCCGCAACCCGCAAATCGAGCCGTATTCGCCGCGCGTTGCCGGCGAGCGAGTTTCCGCCTCGCCCCTAACCCTCTCCCTATGAAGGGAGAGGGACCGGTTGGCGCACATGGCAGAGTTGGTGCTCCGCGAGGCTGGCGGCACTTGATACCAGCGAGGTTACCGGACTGTCGCCCTCCACTCGCAGGCCGGGAAACCGCATTCAAGCGAGACGCTGCCCCATGAGCCGAGGCAACGCGAAGTATCGCACGGCGAGCAGGGGGCGAGGATAACGGCGGCCAGGCAAAAAAAGCGGTTCGAGGCCTACCGACGGAACTAATAGTTAAGGTCCGTCACCGTGCATTCACCACACGCCCGGCACCAGCCGAAACCGGACCCGGCGAGTGTAGTCCGCGTAGCCAGCTAGCTCCCGCACCAGCAATTGCTCCTCTGCCTGCAGGCGCAGGACAAGAGCCGCCACCAGCGGCACGACCAGGATCAGCCCCCACCACGACCCGAGCGCGAGCGGCACCCCCGCAAACAGCACGAGCGCGGCGGTGTACATGGGATGGCGCACCTGGGAATAGGGCCCTGTCGCGATCACCTTCTGCCCGTCATCGACTTCCACGATCGAGGAGGCGAAGGAGTTCTCGCGAAACACAAAGAACATGGCGATGAACCCGCCGGCGATCATCGCATGGCCAAGCACTTCCAAACCAGGCGGGACGGGCGACCACCCGAAATGGTGGTCCAGCGCCGGCACAGCGAAGAGCGCGCAGATGGCAAGGCTCGCGGCGAGCTGGATGCGCTTCTGCTCCGGCTCGCGCTCGGCGCCAGGTCCCGCGTGCAGGCGGCGCTCTACCAGTTGCGGATCGTAGTTCACAAAATAGACCGTCAGCGCCGCCATCCAGAATGCGAAATGGGCCAACACCGCCCAGCCCGGCCCATAGGTCAGCGACCACGCCGGCACCAGCACAAGAACGGCAAGCGCGACAAGAAAGAAGACGCCACCCTTGAAAGCGCGCCAGCCCAGCGTCGCGTCCGCATGCTGCCGCACCGCGGTTCCCCTGCTATGCCTTCAGGCGATACCCAGTCTTGAAGATCCACGCCACCGC
>DASZQG010000226.1:0-30694 GCA_035550075.1 Hyphomicrobiaceae bacterium
CGTGCGCCTACTTCACGGAGGGCGCAGGCCTGGAAGAAGCGCAACTCGCCAAGAAGCGCCACCTCGCCGCCAAGCTGGCGATTGCGCCGGGCCAGCGCGTGCTCGACATCGGCTCGGGCTGGGGCGGACTGGCCCTGTATCTGTCCAAGACCGCCCATTGCGATGTCACCGGCATCACTCTCAGCACCGAACAGCTCAAGATTTCCAAGGAGCGTGCTGCGCGCGAGGGCCTCGCGCGCTCGGTACACTTCGAGTTCAAGGACTATCGCAAGATGACCGGCTGCTTCGACCGTATCGTCTCGGTCGGGATGTTCGAGCACGTCGGCGTCAATCACTATGCAACTTATTTCCGCAAGGTGCGCGATCTGCTGGCCGAAAATGGCGTCGCGCTCATCCACTCGATCGGCCGCTCCGAGCCGCCGACCGCCACCAACGCCTTCATCGCCAAGTACATCTTTCCGGGCGGCTATATTCCCGCACTGTCAGAGATGGTGTCGGCCATCGAAAAGGCCGGCCTCGTTGTCACCGACGTAGAAATTCTCCGCCTGCACTACGCGGAAACCCTGCGTGCGTGGCGCCAGCGCTTCCTTGCCAACTGGGACCGGGCCGCGGCCATCCTCGACGAAACCTTCTGCCGCATGTGGGAATTCTACCTGGCCGCGTCCGAGACCGCGTTCCGCTACCAGAACCTGGTCGTGTTCCAGGTGCAGCTCGCCAAGCACGTCGACGTGCTGCCGCTCACGCGCGACTACATCGGCATCGACGAGCACCGGCTGCTCGACGCCGAGGACATCGACGCGCGTCCGCGCATGGCCGGCGAATAGCTCACAGCGGCGGAACGCTGCGCTCCTGATTCGCGCACAAAAGCGAAATTCCAGCGCACGCCGATTTTTTTGCGTGGCGCAGTTGATAACGTGGATTGGCGGCGTTGACAGGCCGGCTGGGCCCTGTGCCGGACATGGAATCGGCTATGGCTCGCGCCCATGACCGAGACCGCACGCCGCCTGCCCGCCCTGGTCCCCGCCGGGGCGGCCTCGCCCGACGCCCTGCCGTTCCGCGCCGCGCCCCACAACCTGGAGGCCGAGCAGGCGCTGCTCGGCGCCATCCTCATCAACAACGAGGCGCATGACCGCGTCTCGGGGTTCCTCGAGCCGCAGCATTTCTTCGATCCGCTGCACCAGCAGATCTACGAGACCGCGGCCGCGCTGATCGCCGCCGGCAAATCGGCGACGCCGGTCACGCTCAAGACCTTCTTTGAAAATGCCGAGCCGGTCGACGCCACCACCACGGTGCCGCAGTATCTCGGCCGCCTCGCCGCCAACGCCACCACGATCATCAACGTGCGCGACTACGCGCGCACCATCTACGACCTCGCCACCCGCCGCCAGCTCATCCTGATCGGCGGCGACATGGTCAACGCCGCCTACGACAGCCCGGTCGATTTTCCGCCCAAGGAACAGATCGAGGAGGCCGAGACCCGGCTCTTCTCGCTCGCCGAGACCGGCAAATACGGGCAAGGCTTCGCCACCTTCAGCACGGCGCTCACCACGGCCATCGAGATGGCCAACAACGCCTTCAAGCGCGAAGGCGGACTGTCCGGCCTCGCGACCGGGCTCAGGGACCTCGACGGCAAGCTCGGCGGGCTGCAGCCCTCGGACCTCATCATCATCGCCGGCCGGCCGTCGATGGGAAAGACGGCGCTCGCCACCAACATCGCCTTCAACATCGCCCGCGCGCGCGTGCGTTCGCTTGCCAGCCGGCCCGACGTCAGGCCCGACGACCCGGCGCACGACGGCGCGGTGGTGGGCTTCTTCTCACTGGAAATGTCGGCCGAGCAGCTCGCCACGCGCATCCTGTCCGAGCAGTCCGGCCTGCCGTCGGAACGGATCCGCCGCGGCATGATTGACGAGGATGAGTTCAAGCGGCTGGTGGAGGCGAGCCAGGAGATGGCTGCGCTCCCGCTCTACATCGACCAGACCGGCGGGCTTTCCATTGCGCAGCTTTCCGCGCGGGCGCGACGGCTCAAGCGCCAGCACGGACTGGGCCTGGTTGTCGTCGACTACCTCCAGCTCATGGTCGGCGGCGGGACAAGAAGCGACAACCGCGTGCAGGAGGTGTCGCAGATCACCACTGGGCTCAAGGCCCTCGCCAAGGAACTGAATGTGCCTGTGGTCGCGCTCTCGCAGCTTTCGCGTGCCGTGGAGAACCGCGACGACAAGCGCCCGCAGCTCGCCGACCTGCGCGAGTCCGGCTCCATCGAGCAGGACGCCGACGTCGTCATGTTCGTGTACCGCGAGGAGTATTATATGGAGCGGGCCAAGCCCCAGGAGAACACCGGCGAATTCTTTGAGTGGCAGCAGAAGATGAACCTGATCAGCGGAAAGGGCGACGTCATCATCGGCAAGCAGCGCCACGGCCCGATCGGCACCGTGAACCTGCAGTTCGACGCCAGCGTCACCCGTTTCTCCGACCTCGCGCGCGACCAGTACATGCCGGAGCGCACCGGATGACGGAAGCCGGCCGGACTGCCGAGGCGGCCCGGGCGCGGCCCCCGCAGGTCCCGGCTTCGGCCCGCGCCGTTCTCTCGGTTGATCTAAATGCGCTGCGCGCCAACTGGGCGCGGCTGAACGCGGCCTCCGGCACTGCCGAATGCGCCGGCGTCATCAAGGCCAGCGCCTATGGCCTCGGCCTTGCCCAGATCGCCGGCGCGCTGACCCAGGAGGGCTGCCGCACCTTTTTCGTCGCCTCCATCGATGAAGGCCGTGCGGCGCGCCTCGTGCAGCCCGGTGCCACCATCTACATCCTCGACGGCCTGCTGCCCGGCGCGGAGGAGCACTACGCGGGCTTCGACCTGCGTCCGGTGCTGTCGAGCCTGGCCGAGGCGCGCGACTGGGCGGCCTTCTGCAAGGCGCGCGGTGCGCGGCTGGCGGCGGGGATCCACGTCGACACCGGCATGAACCGGCTCGGCATGCCCGAGGACGATGTGGCCAAGCTGGCGAAGGACCGCGATCTGCTGGCGGCCTTCGACATGACCTTGGTGATGAGCCACCTCGCCTGCGCCGACCAGCCCGCCAATCCGATGAACGAAATCCAGCGCGCGCGCTTCGAGACGCTGCGCGCCATGCTGCCGCCGGCACCGGCCAGCCTCGCCAACTCCGGCGGCATCTACCTTGGACCCAAGTTTCACTTCGACGTGGTGCGCCCCGGCATCGCCCTCTACGGCGGGCGCGCGCACGCATCCGGCCCCAATCCGATGCGCACCGTGGTGCGGCTGACGGCGCGCATCCTGCAGGTGCGCGACGTGCCCGCCGGCGCCACCGTCGGCTACGGCGCCACATATCGCGTCGCCCGCCCAACGCGCGTCGCCACCATCGCCTGCGGCTACGCCGACGGCTTCTTTCGGGCGCTCAGCGTCGCCACCGGCGAGGCGGGATCCGTCGGCTATATCGGCGACCATCCCGTGCCGATCGTCGGCCGCGTGTCGATGGACCTCATCACCGCCGACGTGACCAACGTGCCGCCGAAACTGGCGCGCCGCGGCGGCTGGGTCGAGGTGATGGGCGATCGCGTCACGCTGGATGATCTGACCGACCGGGCCGGCACCATCGGCTATGAGCTGCTGTCGCGCCTGAGCCCGCGCGTGCATCGCGTTTACGAGGAAGGGTGAGCCGGCATGGCGCGCACCGCGAGGAATGTCTTCGTCTGCCAGAACTGCGGCGCGGTCTCCGCCCGTTGGGCAGGCAAATGTGCCGCCTGCGGCGAATGGAACACGATCGTCGAGGAGGCCGACGCGACGCCGCCGCCGGGCTCAGGGCTCGCCAAGGCCGCCAAGGGCCGCGTGGTGCCGCTGGAAACCCTGACGGCGCGGGGGGACGGCAATGTCGCGCGCATTCCCACCGGGCTCGCCGAACTCGATCGCGTCACCGGCGGCGGCATCGTGCCGGGCTCGGCCCTGCTGATCGGCGGCGAGCCGGGCATCGGCAAATCGACGCTGCTGCTGCAGGTCGCCGCCGCCTTCACCGCGGCGGGGCGCAGCGCGGTATACTTCTCGGGCGAAGAAGCCGCCTCGCAGGTGCGCCTGCGCGCGGAGCGCCTGGGCCTCGCCAACGCACCGCTGGCGCTCGCCTGCGAAACCAACCTCGGCAACATCCTCGCCACGCTGGGCGATGGCCGCCCTCCCGACCTGGTGGTGGTGGACTCCATCCAAACCTTGTGGGCCGACGGCCTCGACGCGGCGCCCGGCACCGTCAGCCAGGTGCGTGCGGCCACGCAGTCCCTCATCCGCTACGCCAAGGCGCAGGGCAGCGCACTGCTGCTGGTCGGCCACGTCACCAAGGAAGGGCAGATCGCCGGCCCGAAGGTGATCGAGCACATGGTCGACACGGTGCTCTATTTCGAGGGCGACCGCGGCAACGCCTTCCGCATCCTGCGCGCAGTGAAGAACCGGTTCGGAGCGACCGACGAGATCGGCGTGTTCGAGATGGCGGGCGAGGGCTTGCGCGAGGTCGCCAACCCCTCCGAACTGTTCCTCGGCGACCGCGAGGCCACCACGCCCGGCTCGGCGGTGTTTGCCGGCGTCGAGGGCACGCGGCCGATCCTGGTCGAGATCCAGGCCCTGGTGGTGTCATCCGGACTTGGCACGCCGCGGCGCGCGGTGGTGGGCTGGGACGCCAACCGGCTCGCCATGCTGCTGGCCGTGATCGACGCGCGATGCGGCATCAGTTTCGCCCAGCACGACGTGTATCTGAACGTCGCCGGCGGACTGAAGATCACCGAACCGGCGGCCGACCTCGCCGCGGCCGCCGCCCTGATGTCGTCGATCTCCGGCCTCCCCCTCGACGCCAAGCGCGTGCATTTCGGCGAGATTAGCCTTTCGGGTGCGGTGCGGCCGGCGGGTCACATGCTGGCCCGGCTCAGAGAGGCCAAGAAGCTCGGCTTCGAGCAGGCCGTCCTGCCGGCGGCGGGCGACCTCGATGCCGCCAGCCTCAAGCTCGGGCTGACCCGCGTCAGCCATATCAAGGGTTTGGCGGAGACGCTGGGACTATGAGGCCACTTGGCTATCGGGCGCCGGGACGTGCTAGATAGTCGGAAGACCGGTCCGGCACCGCACCAGGGACGCGCGCGAACCCGTACGGGGGCCGCAGGGCACCGGACTTTTTGGGGAAGCAGACCATGATCGCCGGCCTGTCCTATCTCGATGCCGCCCTGATCGCGATCATCGCCGTGTCCGGGCTGGTGGCCATGTACCGGGGCTTCACCCGCGAGATCCTGTCGATCCTGTCATGGCTGGCCGCTGCCGGGGCCTGCGTCTACTTCGTCTTCAAATACAAGGACACCGCGCAGGACATTGCCAACCAGTTCCATGCCCCGCTGCTGGTGGCCCAGGTGGCGGTGGGCGGGCTCATCTTCCTCGTCGTGCTGATCGTGGTGCACCTGATCACCAGCCGCATCTCCGACACGGTGCTCGACAGCCGCGTCGGCGCCATCGACCGCATTCTCGGCCTGCTGTTCGGCGTCGCCCGCGGCTTCGTGTTGGTGGTGATACCCTACATGTTTGCCGTCTCGTTCCTGTGCAAAGACAGCGCCGCGGGCGGTCTGACGCAGGGCTGCCGCCAGGGCGAACTGCCGTTCTGGGTCGAGAACGCCCATTCCTACCCGCTGATCAACCAAGCGGGCGGCCAATTGTTTTCGATTCTCTCGCGCTATGTGCCACCTCAGCTCACCCAGCCCGGCGAGCAGCAGCAGGGTTGACGGCACAAGCCTCTCCACCACAGGCAGATTGGCGCGGGCGCTGGTATCGCCGCCAGAGTTGGCCTATATGCAGGGTGCCCCGCCGGCCCCGTCGCCCTGGCAGCGCATACCGCGGGGCCAGTGCTGAGCTTGGCGCTTGTCGAGGCCCGCATGACCGGATCGCTTGGTGGTTCGCAGCCTGCAACCTGGCGTGACGACGGCGATCGTTTGCGCGAAGAGTGCGGGGTGTTCGGCGTGTTCGGCAACGAGGATGCCGCGGCGCTGACGGCCCTCGGGCTGCATGCCCTCCAGCACCGCGGCCAGGAAGCGGCCGGCATCGTCACCTTCGACGGGAAGCACTTCCACTCCGAGCGCCGGCTCGGCCTGGTCGGCGACAACTTCAACAAGGCCGACGTCATCGGCCGGCTGAAGGGGCACATCGCCCTCGGCCACAATCGCTATTCCACCACCGGCGACACCATCCTGCGCAACGTGCAGCCGCTGTTCGCCGACCTCGATTCGGGCGGCTTCGCCGTCGCCCACAACGGCAACCTCACCAACGCGCTGACCCTGCGGCGGGAGCTGATTTCCAACGGCGCCATCTGCCAGTCGACCTCCGATACCGAAGTCATCCTGCATCTGATCTCGCGCTCACAGCGCCGCCGCAGCATTGTCGAACGCTTCGTGGAAGCGCTGCGCCAGATCGAGGGTGCCTACGCGCTGGTGTGCCTCACCAACGACATGCTGATCGGCGCCCGCGATCCCATCGGCATCCGTCCGCTGGTGCTCGGCCGGCTCGGCGGCGGCTACGTGCTGGCGTCGGAAACCTGCGCACTCGATATCGTTGGCGCCGAGTTCGTGCGCGAGATCGAGAACGGGGAGATCGTCACCATCACCGCCGACGGCGTGGAAAGCCACCGCCCCTTCCCGCGGCGGCCGCCACGCCCCTGCATCTTCGAATACATCTATTTTGCCCGGCCCGATTCCATCGTCAGCGGCCGCAACGTCTACGAGATCCGCAAGCGCATGGGCGCGGAGCTGGCGCATGAGGCCCCCGCCGCGGCCGACGTAATCATCCCGATTCCCGATTCGGGCGTCCCGGCCGCGATCGGCTACTCGCAGGCGAGCGGCATTCGCTTCGAGCTCGGCATCATCCGCAACCACTACGTCGGCCGCACCTTCATCGAGCCCGAGCAGCGCATCCGCCAGCTCGGCGTCAAGCTCAAGCATTCCGCCAACGCCAGCGCCGTACGCGGCAACCGCGTCGTGCTGATCGACGACAGCGTGGTGCGCGGCACCACCTCGCGCAAGCTGGTGCAGATGATGTTCGAGGCAGGCGCGCGCGAGGTGCACGTGCGCGTGTCCAGCCCGCCGATCACGCATCCGGATTTCTACGGCATCGACACGCCGCGCACGACCGAGCTGCTGGCGGCCAACATGAGTGTCGAGGAGATGCGCGCCTATATCGGCGCCACCAGCCTCGACTTCCTCTCGGTTGATGGCATCTACCGTGCGCTCGGATACGAAGGGCGGGACGCCGCGTTCCCGCAGTTCACCGATCACTGCTTTACCGGCGACTACCCCACCGAGCTCACCGATCAGAACGGCAGCGCCCACACCGGCCAGCTCTCGTTCCTGTCCGAGGTGCGCTAAACCCACGGCACCCCCAAAGAGAAGCTTCAACTGACCGCCGTTCAGGCCGGGATCAGCCGAAACCGCCCTCCGCACGTCGGGCCTACGTCCAAGCGGCCTTCTTCGGCCACAAGAGGGCCTACAGGCTGTTGCCTTCCATAGACTAACCCTTTGCCGCCCTATTCCTTTTCTGCCGTCCTCGGGCTTCCTGAGCCCGGCCAGGGGATATCTGAGGCTGAGCTGTTATCCACACCCCTGCCGGAAAAGGATGTTCCATTTTTGTTCCGAGTTTGCTATTTGTTCCTGACGCCGTCTGCAGGGTGCCAGGACCCTTCCCCTTCCCGCGCCCCAGCGGGCGGCTCAAAGCGTGTGCCCCCCGATCGCCCCGGCGCGCCCTTCGCCGGGGCGATCACTTTTTTCATCGCCTCCCACACCGTGGCGGCTCGCGCCGCAGGGCGGCAGGGATGCGCTGCACGGCCTACTTCGCGGTGCTGGCGATGTGCTTGCCCCTGCTGATCGAGGTGATCAGCTCAAGGTGATGCTGCAGCGTCGGCAGCGTCTTGCTGGCGAACTGCTTCAGCGGCACCGACCTGCCGCTCTTGGCATAGCTGCGGAACAGGGCCACGGCTTCCTTGTGCGCCTTGAGCTGCGCGGAGACGTATGCCTTGTCGAAGGCGGCACCGTTGGCCTTCTCGAGCCGGGCGAGCGTCTTTTTGTCCTTGGCGTTCGGAACCTCGGCCGGTGCCGGCTGCACATTCGCCTGCTGCACCGCCGCCTTGAAATCCTCGCCGGCCTTGGTGTGATCGGTGATCATCTGGTTGGCGAAGGCCTTCACGTCCGCGGATTGCGACCGCGTACCGGCGAGCTTGCTCGACTGGATCTCGAAGGTATTGGCGGCGGCAACCTTCTTGGCGAAGGTCACGGCTTCTGCCGGCGCCTTCTGCGCCGTCATCTCGCCCTTCGGCGCGGGAGCGGGAGCGGTTTGCTGGGCCAGCGCGGGAGCTGTCAGAAGCGCCAGCGCCGCCAGAGGGGCAGCGATCTTGAGCATGGATGGACCTCGTTGACGTTGAAACGGTTGGACGGCTCGGACCGGGCCGAGCCGCCAGTTTCTCAAGATCAACGAGGGGCGGTGATGGGGGTTCCTTGCCGGCAACCGGGCGGAAGCCGGCAAAGAAAAGGTTGCTTCACTTTGACCGCATCAGCACCTCGCCCGTTTCGAGCAGTGACTTGAGGTTGGAGAGGATGCGCGGCCAGCCGCCGGACACCGCCTCGATGAACTTCGAGCCAGTCCGTTCGATGGTGTGGGTAACTGTGAGCTTCACGGCGCCGTCGACGGGTTCGATCTCGTACACGCAGCGCGCCGGACCTTCGGCCTTCAATTCCGGCTTCCATTCGTTGCGCCACTTGAGCACCAGGCGACGCGGCGGATCGACCTCGAGCACCTCGCCGGCATCAGCGATGCGGCCATCGGCGAACAACATTTTCCACGGCGAACCCTTCTTCCAGTCGCACTCCTGGATGGTGCCGAACCAATAGTCCTTCATCATTTTCGGATCTGTCAGCGCCGCCCACAGCTTCTCGGGCGTGGTGCGGATGTAGGTGACATAGATGTAGCTGCTGCCGGGCTTGTCGGTCATCACTCGTTTCCTTCTAGGGTTCGCTTGAGCTTCGCGAGCGCGGCGAGCCGCGGCCGCTCGAACTTGCCAATCCACCGCTCGGCGATGTCGTTGATCGGCACCGGATTGAGGAAGTGATGCTTCTCCCGGCCTCGCCACTCGACGGCGACGAGGTTGGCCTCCTCCAGGATCGCGAGATGCTTGGCGACGGCCTGCCGCGTCATCTCGAGTCCCTGGCAGAGCTCTCCCAGCGTTTGGCCGTTCGCCCGATGCAGCCGGTCCAGCAATTGCCGGCGGCTGCGATCGGCCAAGGCGCGGAATACGGCATCATCATCCATGGGCATAATATGGAACCATATGGTTGCCTTTCAAGAGCCCGCCTGCTAAAAAAATGGGAGCGGCGGAGGTCGCCGCATGGAGGGCGTGGCGGAACAACAGATCGCCCGCGCACATTCCTGTTTCATCCACGCCTGAAAGGAGAGCGACATGGGCAAGCCGAGGTATCCCAACGAAAGCCAAGCCTATCGCGATGCGCGCGACGCTCTGCTCAAGGACGAGCAGGAGCTTGTGGACAAGGTCAAAGCGGTGGCCGAGAAGCGCCGCAAGCTGCCGCCGGGCGGCGCGCTCAAAGAGGACTACGTCTTCGAGTGGGCAAACGACGGCAAGGTCGGCAAGCCGGTGACGTTCTCCGAGCTGTTCGGAGACAAGTCCACGCTGCTGCTCTACTCCTTCATGTTCGGTCCGGGCTGGGACAAGCCCTGCATGTCGTGCACCTCGCTGATGGATGGCTTCGACCGCGCCTGGTACTCGGTCTCGCAGAACGCGGCGTTCGCCGGCATTGGCAAGGCGCGGCCCGAGCAGATCAATGCCTGGGCCAGAACGCGGGGCTGGTCGCAGATCCCGCTCGTGTCGGGCTCGCAGTCGTCGTTCCAGGCCGATTACCTGTGCCAGGGCGAGAGCGACGACATGCAGTGGCCCGTGATGCACGTCTTCCGCAAGCAGGACGGCAAAATCTTCCACTTCTGGGCGACGGAGCTGGGCGGCAACCACGTCGACACGGTGTGGCCCTACTGGAACCTGATGGATTTCACACCCGAGGGCCGACCGGATCGGGCGACGCCGCCGCAGACGTTCACGTCGAAATTCCTGGAAGAGAACTATCTGAGCTAGCCGTAGCGCGCCGCTGCCCGCGCTTAGCATGCGCAGGGGCCTCGAATCATAACGAGGCCCCCGGGCGATGGTCGGGTTGCTACGGGTCGGCCTCAGCCGCCCATTTGCGCGTGGATGCGGCCGCGCTTGGCGAAGAGCTTGTTGACCGCGCCGACGTACGCCTTGGCGGAAGCCACCATGGTATCGGGGTCGGCGGCGCGAGCCGTGACGCTCTTGCCCTCCACCTCGTCCTCGAGCCGCACCGACACCTCGGCCTGCGCGTCGGTGCCCTCGGTGACCGCGTGCACCTGATAGAGGGCCAGCTTCGCCTTGTGCGGCAGGAGCTGCTGGATGGCGTTGAAGGTTGCATCGACAGGTCCGTTGCCGGTCGCCTGCACGGTGCGATGCGTGCCGTCGATGTCGAGGGTCAGGGTGGCGGACTGCGGACCCATGGTGCCGGCGATCACCGTCAGGGCCACCACCTTGGTGCGATCCTGCGCGGTGGCGATCTCCTCGTCGACCAGCGCCTCCAGATCCTCGTCGTAGACGTGCTTCTTGCGATCGGCCAGCGCCTTGAAGCGGTTGAACGCATCTTCCAGCGCGTTCTCGCCCAGCTCGTAGCCCATCTCCTTCAGCTTGGTGCGGAAGGCGTTGCGGCCGGAGTGCTTGCCCATCACCAGCGAGGTCTTGGAGACGCCGACCGACTCCGGCGTCATGATCTCATAGGTCTGCGTGTGCTTGAGCATGCCGTCCTGGTGAATGCCCGACTCGTGCGCGAACGCGTTGCGGCCGACGATTGCCTTGTTGTACTGCACGGGAAACGAGGTGGCCGCCGACACCAGCTTGGACGCGCGGTTGAGCATCTTCGCCTCGATGCCGACGTGATAGGGCAGCACGTCGCTGCGCGTCTTGATGGCCATCACCACCTCTTCCAGCGAGGCGTTGCCGGCGCGCTCGCCGATGCCGTTGATGGTGCATTCCACCTGTCGGCAGCCGGCCTTGACGCCCGCCAGAGAGTTGGCCACCGCCATGCCCAGATCGTTGTGGCAGTGCACGGAGAAGATCACCTTCTCCGAGCCCGGCACCTTCTCCATGACGGTGCGGAACATCTGGTAGTATTCCTCCGGCGTGGCGTAGCCCACCGTGTCGGGCAGGTTGATGGTGGTGGCGCCGGCCTTGATCGCCGTTTCGACACAGCGGCACAGATAGTCGATCTCGGTGCGGGTTGCGTCCTCAGCGCTCCATTCGACGTCCTCCACCCAGTTGCGCGCGCGCGTGACCTGGAAATGGATCATCTCCAGCACCTGCTCGGCCGACTTCTGCAGCTTGTGCTTGCGATGCACGGGCGAGGTGGAGAGGAAGGTGTGGATGCGCGGGCGGGCCGCGTGCTTCACGGCCTCGCCGGCGCGGTCGATATCCGCCTCGCCGGCTCGCGACAAGCCGCACACCACGGATTTCTTGATGCGCTTGGCGATCTCCGACACGGCCTGGAAATCGCCCTCGGAGGCGATCGGAAAGCCGGCCTCGATGATGTCGACGCCCATCTCCTCGAGGAAGTCGGCAACCTCCATCTTCTCTTCGAAGGTCATGGTGGCGCCCGGGCACTGCTCGCCGTCGCGCAGAGTTGTATCGAAAATGAAGACGCGGTCGGTGTTGGCGGTCTCGCGCTTGGCTTCCGGAGCGCCGCGTTTGGGGTGGGACATGTCGGTGGTCCTTTGGGTTGCCGCGCTGAACCGAGCGCCGGCGTGAATCGGAAATCGGCTTTTTGAAGTATACCCCCTGAGCGCCCGATCCCGGTTAACCGGAACCGCCGTGGCTCAGGGGCTGGTAAGGAGGAGGGTGGAAAGGCCGAGCGCCGGCGCGGCGGGACTAATCCCTGCCGGGGAGCTGTCGGCGATGGTGCGAACGATGCGCACGGAGCGAGCTTTCCACGTCTGGCGCCGCAACGGGCGCGAATTCGCGGGTACTTAAGCCAAAACTCCGGCCCGAAGGCAAGCCCAATCCGCTCCCCTCGCCCCCGCGGCGGTCACTGCGCCGCCTTCGGTGTGGTCTCCGCGTCGGTGTCGATGCACTGGAACAGCGGAACACCCATCGGCCGGATCAGGGGGAAGAGCAGCGCACCGGCGAGAAGCCCGCCCATGTGCGCCATGTAGGCCACCCCATCATTGGCCTGGCTGGCGATGGAGAGGAATTGCAGCACCACCCAGGCGCCGATCACCCAATAGGCCTGCACCCGGACCACGAACCGGAACATGAACACCGACACCCGCGCGCAGGGCCGCAGCAGGAGATAGGCCGCAAGGATGCCCGAGATCGCGCCTGACGCGCCGACCAGCGGCTGCCCCGAACTCGGATTGAAGGCGACGAACGCCAGCGACGCGGCGATGCCGCACAGCAGATAGAAGGCGAGGAAGCGCACGCGCCCCAGCGCATCCTCGATGTCGTCGCCGAACACCCACAGGTAGATCATGTTGCCGAGCAGATGCTCCCAGCCGCCATGCAGGAACAGGCTGGTGACAAGTGTTGCCGGCGGCGTCCATCCGCCCGCGCCGGGGGAGTAATGCGTGATGGTCGCCGGTACCACACCCCAGGATGTGATCATCGCCTGCGCCGCGGCATCCGTCGACGTCACCTCGACGATGAAGATCGCAACGTTGAGGGCGATGAGCCCCCACGTGACCCACGGCTTGATCGCGTGCCGGAACGGATTGTCGTCATAAAGAGGAAAAACCATGGGAGTCCCCCGACCCGTCTGCCCAGTGCCGCGCTAGGGCTTGCACGGAGGCGCGCGCACCGCAAGGCTCTTGTGAAGGCAGGCCGCGGCTTGCCGGTCACACCTCGATCTCGCCTTCGGCGACCCGCACCGCATGGCCGCCGATGCGGACGCTGGTCAAGGCGCCGTTCTCCACCGTGAGCGACAGATCGATCAGGCTCGGGCGGCCCATCTCAAGCCCCTGCTCGATGACCCGCTTGTGCGCGCCATCGGTCACCTCGTCGAAACGGTGCACGATGCCGGCGAACGCGGCCACCGCCGAGCCCGTGGCGGGATCCTCGGGCATGCCGTTGTGGGGCGCAAACATGCGGGCATGGAACGCGCTGCCGGTATGCGCGGTCTCGCGGCAGTAGAGGAAAGCGCCCGAAGTTGAAGCAACGGGAGCCCAGTGTTGCGGGGACACGCGGGCCTTTCCGATCGCTTCCAGCGAGGCGACCGGCACGAAGGTGAAGCAGTTGCCGGCATCGAACAGGGTCGGGCGATGGTTCTCAAACCCGATCTCCGCCGGGATCAGCCCCAGTGCGGCGGCAAGGTCGTCGACGGGCGGCGCCCCTTTGCGTTCTTGCGGCAGCCGCGGGGCGTCGAATTCGGCGAACGGGGCACCGCCAGACAGGTTGACGCCGACTCGCACCGGTCCCACCACCTCCTCCAGGACAACCAGCGCGCTATCCTGGCCGGAGCCTGACGGCGCGCGCAGTTGTGCAAGCAGCGCAGCCGTCCCGACCGTGGGATGTCCCGCGAACGGCAGCTCGGACGCCGTCGAGAAGATGCGCACGCGCGCTGTGTGCGCCTTGTTCTGCGGCGGCAGCACAAAGACCGTTTCGGACAGGTTGAATTCGCGCGCAATCGTCTGCATGCGCGCGCTGTCGAGCGCCTCCGCATCCAGCACCACGGCCAACGGGTTGCCGCCAAAGCGCTGACGGGTGAAGACGTCCAGGACGTGATAGGCAAGGCGCATCGGCCACACTTCCCGCATAGTGAAGGTCGTGCCTGCCGTATCCGGGCTTGAGGGCGATTGCAATACGGGTCGGCGCCGCCAGTCGGGGACCCAGCCGAGGAGGTTGCCATCGACCTATGCCCAAGCCCACGCCCCATCACCTTCATTGCCCGATATTTCAATCAGATCAATTCTTTGACCTGCCCCCGATCCGCCCAGGGCACGCCACGCTACTGCCCTAACCGGCGTTCACTCGGAACGCTCGGTTCGAACGGGAGACCGCGGCCAGTTCGCGCGCTCTCGCAGGGGCGGTGAGAACACCCCGCGTTTTTGCCGCCCCTTCCAACTTCCGCGCCGGGCGGCCGGCTGACCGGCATCGACGCGAAACAAAAGGGGCCTGAGGGTGTCATGAGGCATTGGCGTACGGCATTTCTTGCATTGGCGTTCGGCGCAGCTCTCGCGCCGGCGGCTTTCGCCGCCGACCTCGGCGGTGCGCCGCGCGGCAGCGTGAAGGACGAGCCCTATTTCACGCCGGCCGTCACCTGGTCGTGGACCGGTTTCTATTACGGTCTGCACGCGGGCTACGGCTGGTCCGACATCAATTGGCAGGAGGGCGGCCTCAACGGCAGCCATAACGGCAACGGCGGCACGCTCGGTGGCCAGATCGGCTACAACTGGCAGACCGGCCGCATCGTCTACGGCATCGAGGGCGATCTTTCGGCGGCATGGATCGACGGCAGCACGGGCTGCTGTGACTCCTCGGTGAACTGGCTGGCATCCGTGCGCGGCCGGCTCGGCCTCACCGTCAACGATAACCGCACCCTGCTCTACGCCACCGGCGGCGGCGCATGGGCCAATATCGACTACAATGGCCTCACCTCCTTCAGCGACACGCATTCGGGCTGGGTGGTCGGCGGCGGCATCGAGCACATGCTGACGCCGAACATGTCGGTCCGCGCGGAGTATCTTTATTACGCTCTCAACGACACGACGGCGCCCGGCGGCGCACTGGGCGTGGGTCCGACCAACCTCGACCCGACGGTCCAGACCTTCCGGGTGGGCGTGAACTTCAAGTTCTAAAGTTCGACGTGGGGCGACGACCGATGCCGTGATCCGGGCATCCGCGCGGATCACGGCATTGCCATGCCGGGCGGCGGAGGACAGCGGATCGGCCGAGGGCCAATTCAGGCACGACCGCGATTGTCGGCCACCCTTGCGTGATTTTTATGCACCGCCCGGGTCCTTTCTGTGGACCGGCAGCGCGTGGACGATGGCATTCCGCACCCGCTGCGTGCACTCTGCCGCCTGGAATTGCTGCTGCTTCGAGGCTGTGATGAACAGGCTTTGGTGCGTTGTTTGCGCGCTGATCATAACCGTGGGCGGGGCGACAGGCGCCCTGGCCGGCAGCCCCGGCTACAACCCCTATACAGGCACCAACTGGGCCGGCTTCTACGTCGGTATCCAGGGCGGCTACGGCTGGGGCGACACGCAGCACAGCGCGGGCGGCGTCAGCACCCCCACCCGCGACATCCAGGGCGGCGGCTTCGGCGTGACGTGGGGCACCAACTGGCAGAGCGGCAACTGGGTCTACGGCACCGAGAGCGATTTCTCGTTCACCGACATCGACGGCAGCATTGCGCCAGGCTGCGTTCCCGGCTCCTGCTTCACGGAAATCCGCAACCTCAGCACATCGCGCCTGCGCGCGGGCTACGCCATCGACAGCAACAAGCTGCTCTACATCACCGGCGGCCTGGCCTACGGCACAGTGCGCGCCGGCATCCACGGATCGGCGTCGGAAGACGAGAGGACGCGGTTCGGCTGGACGCTCGGCGGCGGCCTCGAGTGGGCGCTGTCGCCGCGCTGGTCGCTGAAAGCGGATTACCTCCACGTCGACCTCGGCGACCGCCGCAACTACTACAGCGCTGGAGGCGCCACCGATGTCGATGTGAACGCGGATATCCTCCGCGTCGGCCTGAACTACAATCTGGGGCCGAACTTCTGGCGCGACGTGCTCGGCATGCGCTGAGGCGCAAGCCGCCCTTCGGATTGACAGCAAAGCCCCGGCGCATGGCCGGGGCTTTGGCGTTTCAGGCAGGCGCGGTCGGGCGGTGCTAGAGGCACCCGGTGATGGTGCTGCCGCACTTCACATAGTTGAGCTCGTGCCAGACGCAGCACGGCTCTTCCTTCTTGCACACCCAGGTCCTGGTCTCGCCGCTGTACTTGAGCTTCACGCGGCACACCTTCTCACCCTTGCCGGCATGTACCTTGGCCCGGCTCTGCTGCGCGCCAGCCGGGATCGGCGACAGGGCCAACGCGGCTGCGGCGAGCGCCAGGCCGAGGACTAGGGACAAACGTCTCATACCAACCTCCCGTCGATGTTTGGCTGCGGCGCCGATGCTCGCACGGCGCCGCACTGCAGGCTAGGACGCGGATGCCTCAGGCCGGCGAGGTTCGCCGCCTAGTTCCGGTTCTTGTCGACCAGAGCCTTCTCGCTGATCCACGGCATCATGCCGCGCAGGCGGGCGCCGACCTCCTCGATGGGATGCGCGTCGTTCAGGCGGCGCGTCGCCTTGAAGCGCGGCAGGCCGGAGCGGAACTCCTGCATCCACATCGAGGTGAACTTGCCGGTCTGGATGTCCTTCAGCACGCGCTTCATCTCAGCCTTTGTCTCCTCGGTGATGATGCGCGGGCCGGAAACATACTCGCCGAATTCGGCCGTGTTGGAGATGGAGTAGTTCATGTTGGCGATGCCGCCCTCGTAGATCAGGTCGACGATCAGCTTCACCTCGTGCAGGCACTCGAAATAGGCCATTTCGGGCGCGTAGCCCGCTTCCACCAGCGTTTCGAAGCCGGCGCGGATCAGCTCCACCAGGCCGCCGCACAGCACCGACTGCTCGCCGAACAGGTCGGTCTCGCATTCCTCCTTGAAAGTCGTCTCGATGATGCCGGCGCGGCCGCCGCCGATGGCCGAGGCATAGGAGAGGAACAGGTCGTGCGCGTTGCCGCTCTTGTCCTGGGCGATCGCCATCAGGCACGGCACGCCGCCGCCGCGCAGGTATTCCGAGCGCACCGTGTGGCCGGGACCTTTCGGCGCCACCATGCCGACGTCGATGTCGGCCCTCGGCTCGATCAGGTTGAAGTGGACGTTGAGCCCGTGGGCGAACATCAGCGCCGCCCCCTGCTTCATGTTGGCGGCGATGTGGTCCTTGTAGATGTCGGCCTGCAGCTCATCGGGTGTCAGCATCATGATGATGTCGGCCCATTTGGCGGCGTCGGCGACTTCCATCACCTTGAGCTTCTCTTTCTCGGCCTTCTTGACCCCGGCCGAGTTCTTGCGCAGGGCGACCGCAACCTCCTTGACGCCCGAGTCACGCAAATTGAGCACGTGGGCATGGCCCTGGCTGCCATAGCCGACCACGGCGACCTTCTTGCCCTTGATCAGGTTGATATCGGCGTCTCGGTCGTAATACACGCGCATGTCACGTTTCCTTCCGGTGGTTGATCTTCGCCTTGCCGGCCGCCGCCGGCGTGTTTCGCGTTCCGTAAAGTGTCAGAAACTGTTGTGTCGCGCGGGATGCGTCGCGCGCGATCTCGGCCTTGGTCATTTTCAATTGATCGCCCAGGAGCAGCCGGATCTGCACATCGCGGCCGACGAGCCCGAAGAAGGTCCGGAATGCCGTCTCCGTGTCGTCGAAGGCGAGCAGCCCCGCGTCGCGCGCCGCCTCAAGCAGGGGCTTCATCCGCTCCCCGATGGCCAAGCGCCCGTTGGCGAGCACGATCCGGCCAAGGTTGCCGGTGCCCGATCCCGCATGGCCGATCGCCACCCGGTTGAGTGCAATCGACGTCCGGGAGGAAATCACCTTCAGCCAGTTGGCCGCAAAGGCCTCGAGGCTTGCCCGCAGCGCTGAAGCATCGAGCCGCTGCAGATCGTAGCTGCCGGCTCTGACCTTGGAGGCCTGCCAGCGCACCGTGGCCGTCAGGAGCCCGTCGCGGTCGCCGAACCACTTGTAGAGCGTCTCTTTCGAGCAGCTCGCGCGGCTGGCGACGGCGGACATGGTCAGGGCGTCGCGCCCCTCGGCCAGCAGGGCAAGCGCGGCATCCAGCACCTCCTCCTGGCGCGGGCTGGGGCCATCGCCACCTGCCTCCACGCCCGCCGGTGCCCGCACCTGCCGAACGACCTGATCCACGCTCATAACCGTACCGTACGTTACGGTACCGGGGTAGGCGCACGCGGGCGCGTTGGCAAGCGAAAAAAGGCAGCGCTTCGTGCGGGAACGCCGACGGTCGGGCGATGCCTGGCGGGCCTTGGACGTGTCAGGCAATGTAACGCAGGTGACACGAGTGCACGACAGCCCATGCGGGAAGCGCGGCGCCGAGCGTCAGGGATTTTTCCAACGATGCGCTGATGTTATTCGCGCGGGCGAACAAATCTCGGTGTGGCGCAGAAACGACAGACGCGGCGGCATCGAGGCCACAACCTTCGCAACCCGCTCCCCATCGCTCGTCTTGCTGCTACATGTGACCCGTTGAGTTTTCAGTTGTTGCGTTCTGTTGCGTGGGTGTGGGGTTGTTATGGTGAAGTCAGTTGCGTCTGTTGCGTTCGTATCCTGCCTCGCCGTCTCGGCGTTCGTTGCATCTCCCTCAAAAGCCCAGGATGGCCGGTGGACCGGCGGCTACGCCGGTGCGCATCTCGGTTATGCCTGGGGTGACGCGGATGTGCGCGATACCAACGGCGGCGTACTGCCTGGTCCCTTCAGCTATGACCCGCGCGGCGCGTTCGGCGGCGCCACGTTCGGTTACAACTGGCGCATGCAGGGGCTGGTCCTGGGCGTGGAGGCCGACCTCGGATACATGGATCTCAGCGGGGCCGGGATCATCCCGTCGTCCAATCCAGCGGCGCATCAGGACATCACGCTCGATGGAGGGTTCTACGCCGACGCCACGCTGCGCGGCGGCTTTCTGGTAATGCCCTCGACGCTGGTGTACGCCAAAGGCGGCTTCGCTTTCTACAACGGCGAGGCGCGCCAGAAGACGACCAACCCTGGCTATGTCACCACGGGTACCGACCCGTTCAATGGCTTCGTGGTCGGCGGTGGCGTCGAGCATTTCATTGCGCCGTCTGTCAGTCTGAAGATCGAGTACCTGCACTTCGACTTCGGCAGCCAGGACGGCTTCCAGACCAACGTCGGCGACCCGAGCTCGCCAAGCGGCTACAAGTTCGAGAACAAGACCGACGTCACGGCCGATACCGTCAAGGTCGGCGTGGCGTGGCACTTCTGAAGGGGCAATCCGGCACTCGCCCGACTCGGGCGGGTGCCATTAAGAAGAGCTTTCGCTGCGCCCGTTGGCGCGCTCGTTCCAAACCGGCGACCGCCGTCGCGCGCTGCTCGTTGCGTGCAGCGGCTGGGTGTCGCGGGGTTCGAAGCGCCTAGCCAGCGCACCGAGCCAGGCGCGCACGTCCGCGGCGCTGTCGAAATCCGAATCAGCCTGGCTGAAGTGCTCGCCCGCCACCTTCAGCCCGAACCCGCCGAGCCGTTCGGCCGCGCGGATGCCCGGCTCATCGCCATCGTCGTCCCCCACCATGATCGGACGGCGGCCGTGGAAAGGTGCAAGCCGCATCACCCAATCGAGCGATGTGCCCTTGGAATATCCCTTGGGAAGGATCTCCACGACCTTGCGGCCCGGCCGCAGGACGTAGTTTTGGGAGCCGGCGAGAAGGCGCTCCAGCCCGCTTTCGATCAGCACCGCGGCTTCCGGGGCGTTGCGGTAGTGGACGGCGATGCCGGCGCCCTTCTGCTCGACGAGTATGCCCGGCGTCACCAGACAGGCCTCGTTGATGCGCTGAACGAAATCTGAGGCGACCATCGGCGCCAGCAATTTGACTTCGCCGCCTTCCGTCGTCCGCACCTCGGTGCCGTGCACGCCGGATGTCACAAGCTTGAGCGGAGCAAACAGCCGATCCGCATCCGACACGCGCCGGCCGGTGCTCAGGGCCACGGCGCCGCCCAGGCCGCGCACAATGGCCTTCAGCGTGCGCGCCAGGCGTTGCGGCACGTGCACGGCATCCGGCGTGGCGGCCACGTCCAGCAGGGTGCCGTCAATGTCGATGAACAGCGCCCACTCCTGCGGATCGGCCAGAAATCCGGCCGTCCGGTCATTCGAACCTGCACCAATATCTTGCATCATGGCTTCAAGCCATAGCCCATCAATCCGGGCCTTGTTTGGCCGGCGCCCCTAGTGCGACCATGTGCGCACGCTAAGCGAGTCGGCGACACGGCGCAGTTCAAGGTCCAGCTTTTCCAAGGACAACAAGCCGGTCTGGGTGTCCACATACTTCACGACTGATGCTGAATTGACGGTTGCCCCGCGCAGAGCCTCCTGGGGCGACCTGCCCATCGCCACCAGCGCCGTGAATGTGGCCGTGAAGGCATCGCCGGCGCCGGCGGTGCCTGCGACCTCGCAATCCAGAGCCGGGCAGAACAGGATCTCGTCGCGCGTGCCGACGAAGGCGCCATGACGGCCGTCGGTGACGACCACGAAGCGGGGGCCGAGCTCACGAAGCGCGCCGAAGAACGCCGGCAGCGTCATCTCCAGTCCGCCACTGGCGAACCCGCGTGCGGCCAGTCTCGGAGGGCGCTCGCCCGCCTCAAGCGGCAGCGTGCGCCCGCCTTCACCGAAACGGGCGACGAAGCCCGGCACCAGCACGTCGGCCTCCGAGCTGTTCACGGCCAGGATGTCGATCTGACCCAAAGCCTCAAGGAACGCGGAACCGCGCGAGGCGAGCTGGCGCACGCGCGGATTGACCGCCGTCAGCGCGCCGTGCGCCTTGGCGTGGCCGATGATCGTGGGGAACGCATCCGCCGATTCGTTGCTGAGCGACGACACGTAGACGATATCCACGGCGAACGCCTCCGCGCGCAGATCGCTTGGATCGAGCAGTGTGTTGGCGCCGCGGAAGGTGAAGATCGCCGCGTTGCGGTCGTGCGAGGAGACCATCACCGCCGCGCCGGTGGGCCGCCGTCCGTCGCGCATCGCCCAGCGGGTGGAGACTCCTTCCTCCGACAGCTTGGCGAGCACCGTCTCCGCCCGCTGGTCCTTGCCCAGCTTGACAAGGGTTGCCACGTCGAGGCCGAGCCGGGCCATGGCGACAGCAGCGTTCACCGCGCCCCCGCCGACGTGGGTGGAGATTTCCTGGGCGTCGGTCTTGCGTCCCTCCTCAAGCAGCAGGAACGAGCTGTCGGCATTCAGCATGGTCATGCGCTCGACGCGATCGCTGCTGATGATGGCGATCGTGTCGATCATGGCGCCGCCGACCGTCAGCACCTTCATTCGTTCGCCTCGTCTGTGCGCTGTGCCGCCGGCACGCCGGCGAACAGCCGGTCCAGATCACGTTCCCACAGGCGGACGCCGCCGGTAATGCCCGCCGAGTTGCTCACCACCTTCACGTGCGCGGGCAGCTCCACGGTGATTTTGCGCGCGTTGCCGCCGCCGAGGTAGAGCGTATCGCAACTCGTGAGCTGGGTGGCCCAGCCGATGCACTTGGCCAGGCGCTTGTTCCACTTTTCCTTGCCGCGCGCCACCAGCGCGGCCTGCCCGAGGTACTCGTCGTAGGTCTTGCCGCGGCGGGCGATATGCTGCCCCAGCTCCAGGTGAAGCAGGAAGCGCCGGTCGCGAAACAGCGCGCATCCGACACCCGTGCCGAGCGTCAGGATGCAGCCGACGCCGTCGCCATCCACGGCCCCGAGCCCCTGCACGGCCGCGTCGTTGAGCATGCGGGCGGGAACCCGCAGGCGCTGCTTCAGGGCCGACAGCAATTTGAAGCCGGCCCAGTATTCGGTGCCGAGGTTGGGCGCCGTCAACACGGCGCCGCCCTTCACGACGCCGGGGAAGCCGACGGAGATACGGTCGAACGCAGGCAAACCGGCGGCAAGCTTGGCGATGATGGCCACCACGTCCTGCGGGGTTGCCGGCTCCGGCGTCGGCAGGCGCACCTCCTCGGCCATCAGCCCGCCGCCGCTGTCAAGCACGGAGACCTTGATGTGCGAGCCGCCGATATCGACGCCCAGGGTAAACGGACCTGAGCCCTTTGCGGTGGGGCGCCCGGAGGGGACGGCGGGTGACGTCACGACACGACTTTCCTCAAGGGTGCCTCATGCGCGGGGCCGCGACCTTTGCGCGGCCTTGGAATCGAAATCGAGGGACACCTGGAGATCGCCCCTGGTGCGCAGAACCTGAAGCGAGATCGCCTCTCCGTCCTGGCGCACGGCGAAATCCGTGCTGGCATCCCCCAGCCGCAGGTTGCGAATCGTGATCACGCCGGCGGACGGAGGCACGCTCGGGTTGACCAGGCGAATGCGCCGTGCGGCCAAATCGAATTCCAGACCCAGCATCGACTGCAGCAGCATGAACGGTGCACCCGCCGCCCACGCCTGCGGGGCGCACGCGGCAGGGTAGAGCGTGGGGCCGCGGCCCGGACGACGCCGGAAGCCGCAGAAGAGTTCCGGAATGCGGCGGAGATCCAGATAGCCGGTCGCGCGCATCAGGCCTTCGAACACCATGTTGACGCCGCGATTGAAGCCGTACCGCGCCAGTCCCTGGGCCACGAGCGCGTTGTCGTGCGGCCAGATCGAACCGTTGTGGTAGGACATCGGGTTGTAGCGCGCCTCCTCCATCCCGACGGTGCGGATTCCCCAGCCCGAGAAGAACGGCGCCTGCAGGAGACCCGCGCCGACCGCAGCGGCGCGCTCGGGCTCGGCAATTCCCGCCGCCAGGGCATGACCGGCATTGCTGGTGCGCACCTTGCACTGCTGCTTGTTACCGTCGAGGGCGAGCGCGTAGGTGCCGATCTCCTCGCACCAGAAGGCTTGGTCGAACCGCTTGCGCAGGGCCGCGGCTTCCGCCTCGAGCTGGGCGGTGCGGTCCGGCAAATCGAGGTGGGAGGCGCATACTGCCGCCATGCACTTGGCGGCATAGACATAGGCCTGCACCTCAACCAGCGCGATCGGTCCCTCGGCGAGCCGGCCGTCGGCGTGGAAGACGGAATCGAAAGAGTCCTTCCAGCCCTGGTTGGACAGGCCCGTTTCCGCGCCGCGCGCATATTCGATGAAGCCGTCGCCGTCGCTGTCCGCGGGCCCGTCGATCCAGGCCAGCGCCCGTTCGATGGCCGGCCACAGCTCGCGGATCGCCTCGTAGTCGCCGGTGCGCTGGGCGTAGGCACCCGCCAGCATCACGAACAGAGGCGTGGCATCGACGCTGCCATAGTATAGGCCGAAGGGCACCTCCCGCAGCGCCGCCATCTCGCCTCCGCGCATCTCGTGCGGGACCTTGCCGGGACTGGCATCGGCCTCGCGATCTTCAGCCACCGCCTGATAGCGGGCGAGGCGCCGCAGCACGCCGAGCGCAATGGCCGGATCGATCCACAGCATCTGCAGGGCGCTGATGATGCCGTCGCGGCCGAACGTGGTGGAGTACCAGGGGATGCCGGCATAGGGATAGGGCCCCTCGCCCGTCAGTGTCAGCAGCATGTAAAGGTCGGCCATCGACCGGCACAGCACCTCGTTGACGACGTCGTTGCTGGTCTCCACGGCCGCCACGTGCCGCGTAACCGCCCGCTTCTCGCGGTTCAGCGCCGCCAGGCCGCGGAAGAAGGAGCGCGTCGATTTCGGCATGCGCCCGCGGCTCGACGCCGTGACAAAGATGGTCTGCGCCGCGCCCGGTGCGAGTTCCACCGTGTAGCTCGCAACGCTGTCCAGCAGGGCGGTGGGCGCCGGCTCGAAATTGAGCGCCGTCTCGCGCAGCTCGCCGTCGAGCCCGCGATAGAAGAGAACAACGCCGCTGGCGCCGGCCCGCGTGGTCCATGTGCGGCCGCGCCGCGCGCGCTGCAGCCCGCGCACCTCGAAGATGTCGGCGAAGTCGCTGGCAAACGCGAGCGACAGCGTAAGCTGCACCGCCTCCGCCCCATGGTTCACGAGCGCAAGGCGTTCGCGCAGAGAGCCGTCGCACAAATAGATGGTGCGGGCGATGCGGATGGTATCCTTCAGGAGGACGATCTTGCCGTCGGCGTAGATGTCGGGGTTGGTGAGGTCGACGTAGAAATTGAGGTTGTCGTCCTGGACCGCCGAGCCGAGCAGCAGCGGCTGTGTGCCGTTGATCATGAGCTCGAGGTGCGACAGGAAACGCGTGTCGCAGTCGAACAGGCCGTCGGGCCCGCCCGCGCTGGCACCGATATCGCCGTGGCTATCGAACACGGCAAAGGTGTCGTTGTGCTTGAGGGTGCGCCGCGGCCGCGCGGTCGGCCCCGTTGCTGGAATGTAAAACGGCGCTTCGACGGCGGCCGGCGGCACGGCAGCGGCGAGCTTTCTCTTGGACATGGCGGCTAGCCCCCCAATTCCGGCGGGTGGGCGCCTGCTTTTCCAGTCGGCTCCGGCCCTGCCCGCCGGCGCCCGCGGAGAGCCACGGGCGCCGAGTCTTGTGTGAGCATTCCTCTTGTGCGTTCGTGCTCCGGCTATGGCGTGTTTTCGATGTTTTCGCAATGTGCCAGGCCGATCTTCAAGCGGGTCAGTAGACGGCTTCGGCGGCTCCGTTCGAGGTTCGCGCCGGCGCCGGATGCTCGCCCGTGGGCGTAACGTCGCGGCCAATCAGCTTTTCATAGATGCTTACGTAGTCCTTGGCCATCCGACTGACGGTGAAGCGCTCCTCGAAACGCCGGCGCACGCGTCCGCGATCGAGGGCCAGCACCTGCCCGAGCTTGCGGACGGCCTCATCGGCATTGTCCACAACATGGCCGGTCACGCCTTCGTCGATCACCTCGCTGACCGAGCCGCGGCGGAACGCCAGCACCGGCGTTCCACAGGCCATGGCCTCAATCATCACCAGGCCGAAGGGTTCCGGCCAGTCGATCGGGAACAGCAGCGCGCGCGCTTCGCCCAGGAACGAGGATTTGCGGCGGTCGTCGATCTCCCCGATGTATTCGATGCCGGGCAGCGACAACAGCGGCTGAATTTCGCTGCGGAAGTAGCTCTCGTCCACCTTGTCGACCTTGGCCGCGATCTTGAGCGGCAGGCCGACCGCGCGGGCGATCTCGATGGCCCTGTCCACCCGCTTCTCGCTGGAGATGCGGCCGAGGAAGGCCAGATAGCCGCCTTTCGGCGTCAACGTGGGCGACAGCAGATCGCGCGGCAGGCCGTGATAAACGGTGCCGACGAAATTGGCGTCGGGGATCGGCTCGCGCTGGGCGGTGGAGATCGACACCAGCGGCATCTGCGGAAAGCCCGCGTACAGGCCCTTCAGGTCGTGAAGATCCTGGCGGCCATGCAGGGTCGTCACCGTGCGCCGGGCCAGCGGGCTGAAGATGGGGAAATGGAACTGATCGATATGGAAATGCAGCACGTCGAACTGGTCGGCCATGCGCCGCACCTTGTCGAGCATGAGCATGTAGTAGGGGATCGGATCCCGGACCGCAGGGTTGAAGCGCAGCGCCTGCGCGCAGCACGGCACCAGCTTGGCGGACGTGATGGAGTGTCCGCTCGCGAACAGCGTGACGTCATGGCCTTGCGCAACCAGCTCCTCCGTGAGGTAGGAGACGATCCTCTCCGAACCTCCATAGAAGCGCGGTGGCACGCTCTCCACGAGCGGCGCAATCTGGGCGATCTTCATTGTTTGGTCTCGCTTACCGTTGACACTGTTGGATCGCTTCCCATGGTCCTGGACTTGCGCGGCGCGCGCCGCGGTTTTTTTTCTTCGGCCGACGGTGCCTCCCGTTCCGCCGGTAGTCTCAAGGCTTCCAAGGCCGCGCGGACATTCTCCCGCGGCCATGCTGGCTCCTCGCGCGACTGGCTGGCGCGCTCCAGGGCGTCGAGAAACGATTGCGACCAGGCGGCGGAGTTGTACTGCTCCACGACAGCCATCAGGGCGCGATGGCGGCGTTGCCGCTCGGCCAGATTCATTTCTAGCGCAACACGGATCAGGTCCGCCATCTCGCCGATATTGTAGGGGTTGACGATCAGGGCATCTCCCAGCTCCTCCGCGGCGCCGGCAAAGCGCGACAGGATGAGCACGCCCGGATCCTCCGGGTTCTGTGCGGCCACGTATTCCTTGGCGACGAGGTTCATGCCATCCCGCAGCGGCGTCACCAGGCCGATCTGCGACGCGCGGTAGATGTCGCCGAGGCGGCGGCGCGCGGTGGAGCGATGGATGTAGTGGATGGGTACCCAGTCGAGCTCGCCGAAGCGGCCGTTGATCGACCCGGCCAGGCTCTCGAGCTGCTGGCGGATCCCCGTGTAGGCCTCCACGCTTGCCCGCGTGGGCGGAGCGATCTGCGTCAGGACCACCTCGCGCTGGTACTGCGGATACTTCTGCAGGAACTCGCCAAACGCCTTGAACTTCTGCGGCAGGCCCTTGGTATAGTCGAGGCGGTCAATGCCGATGATGCGGCGCACGCCGCGCCCCTGCGCGAGGCTCGCATCGCGCTTGACCCGCGCGAAGTCGGCGACATCGATGCCGACCGGGAAGCTCGCGACCGACACCAGCCGGTCAAAGGCGCGGATGCGGCCGTCCGGCACGATGCGCCCGTAGACGCCGTTCGACATGTAGTCGATGAGGTTGGCCACGTCCGCCTTGGTCTGCACGCCGACCAGGTCGTAGGCGGCGAGCGCCCGCGCCAGCAGCTCGTGCTCGGGGATGGCCATGAAGGTCTGCCAGGGCGGAAACGGGATGTGCAGGTAGAAGCCGATCGGGTTCTCGACCCCGAGCTTGCGCAGCTCGCTGGCGAACGGAATGAGATGGTAGTCGTGGATCCAGAGCACGTCGTCTGGCCGCAGCATCGGCTGCAGGGCCGCCGCCATGCGGCGGTTGACGCCGACGTACTGCTCGAAGTAGCCGGCCTCGAAGGCTGCAAGATCGAGCCGGTTGTGGAACACGGGCCACAAGACGGAATTCGCATAGCCGAGGTAGTAGCGCTCGAACTCGGCCGGGGTCAGCGGCACCGTGGCGATGCGGCCCTCGCGGGTGACGACGTGGCCGTCGTCGCCTTCCGTCGTCTCGCCATTCCAGCCGAACCAGAGCGAGTTGCGCGAGCGCAGGATGTCGGCAATGGCCACGGCCACACCGCCCGCCTGCGACGCCTTGCGCAGGTCCATGACGCGGTTGGAGACGAGCACGATGCGGCCCCTGCTGCGCGGTTTTGAATGGTGATCTATTTGCATTTTGGTGCAGCGCTTCCCTTCCGGATCGCAAAACTCGGGCGTATGCCTATTGTTCCACAGTGCGCGGCCTTGCAGATGGTCGCACCAATGCCGGAACAGGCTGAGAAAACGGCAAAAATTCCGTTTCCTTTGGGGGCTGCTCTATCCCGTCGCCCACGCTTCCTGCCAGCTGCGCGACAGGATTCTGCCGGTGTTGACGATGCCGGCCATTGAATAGGTTTGCGGCAGGTTGCCCCACAATTCGCCGGTCACCGGGTGAATATCCTCGGACAACAGACCGAACGCGTTGCGCCGCTTCAGAACATCGCTGAACATTTCTCGCGCCTCCTCTCTTCGGCCGACTGCGGCAAGGGCGTCGAGATACCAGAACTGGCAAACCAGAAAGGCCGTCTCCGGCAGGCCGAAGTCGTCCTCGGCCGTATAACGCATGATGAAACCGTTGCGATTGAGCTCCTTGCCAATGGCCTCGCAGGTGCGCGTGAAGCGTACATCATTCGCGGGGAGAAGGCCAAGCTCGGGAAGCAGCAGCACGCTCGCGTCGAGATCGTCGTGATCGAGCGCCCCGACGAGGGCACCGCGCTTCTCGTTCCAGGCGCGCTTCAGGATCTCGCTGCGCAGCGCGTCGGCATGCCCCTGCCAATGCTGGGCGCGCTCGGCGAGCCCCAGGCGCGTCGCGATGCGGGCCAGCCGATCGCAGGCGACCCAGCACATGGTGGCGGAGTGGGTGTGGATGCGCTGCCGCCCCCGATACTCCCAGGGACCCGCATCCGGCTCCATGGCAAAGCGGCGGGCCTGGGACCCAAGCGGCTCGAGCTGGCGAAACAGGGTGACGTCGCCCATGCGCGGCAGGCGCTCGTCAATGAACATCTGCGAGGCGCCAAGGATCACGCTGCCGTAGGAATCGTGTTGGAGCTGCTCGGCGGCCTGGTTACCGACGCGGACCGGCCCCAGCCCCTTGTAGCCCACCAGGTCGGGGGCAAACCGCTCTTCCAGCGCCTCGTTATGTACCACGCTGTAGACGGGCCGCAGCGGCCCGTCGGTGTCCACCGCGATGTTGGTGATGTAGTGGATGTAGCCTTCCATCGTTTGCGTGGCGCCCAGGCGGTTGAGCGCCTTGATGACGAAGAAGGCATCACGCAGCCAGCAGTAGCGGTAATCCCAGGTGCGCTGCGTGCCCGGCGCCTCGGGAATCGACGTCGTGTGGGCCGCGATGATGGCGCCCGTCTCCTCGAAGTTGCAGAGCTTCAGGGTGATGGCGGCACGGATCACATCGGACTGGTATTCGAGCGGCACCGCCAGCGAGCGCACCCAATCCAGCCAATACTCTCGCGTGCGATCGAGAAATTCACGCGAGGTGGTGTCGATGGAGGCCTCGAAGGGCTCGTCGGCGCCGAAGATCAGCGTCACCGGCTTGACCAGGGCGAACGGCGTCTCGTGCGCGATGTAGGACAGCGGCGCGTCGGTGGTCAGGCGCAGCGTCTCGGTCCCACCGGAAAAGCGCACGTGGTTGGAGCCGAGTGCGCGCGAGGAACAGGGGCCTCCGTAGTTGAAGGTCGGCCGCACGCGGATCCTGATGCGCGGCATGCCTGACAGCGGCTCGATGCGGCGGAAGATCTGCGGCGGGTTGAAGATGCGCTCGTAGTGCCGGAAGCGCGGCGCGAAATCGGTGATGCGCACGACATTGCCGGCGCGGTCGCGGATGGTGGTCTGCACGATCGCGGTGTTGCGCACGTAGCTCGCCTCGGAAGCCACCGCATTCTCGACCTGGATGTCGCAGAACCCCTTCTCCTCGTTCCCGCTTAGGAGGCGCGAAAACAGCGGATCGGAATCGAAGCGAGGGAAGCACCACCACACGATGCGGCCATCGTGATCGAGCAGCGCCGCGTGGCGGCAGTTACCGATTACCGCAATATCGAGGCCGTTGCGTAAGGATTGATCAGCCATGGCTCCCCAATGCATGCCGCACCGCGCGCCGCTGCACAACGCGCGGCGGTCCGTTTGGTTCTCGAGCACATCATACACGACGGGGACGTCAACCCCTGCAGCACGCCATCGAGCCTACCGAGGAGGGACTGGCGCACGCGCGATCCAGGCGACGGCAGCGGCGCCGTAGAGGGCGGTCGCCGCAAGGGTCGCCTGTGCCCACAACGGAGCGGGAAAGCCATGGACGAGGCTGAGCAGCCCGGCAACCGACCAGGCGCCCAGCGCGATGAGGGTCGTGGGCCGCAAGGCCGCCGTGCGCACCGGGTGCGGCCAGCGGAAGGGCGCGAAGGTGAGCACGACGAGGACGGCACACAGCGCGACGGCGAGCCAGCCCGGCATATCGAAGGCGAAAATATAGAAGGCGATAACGTTCCAGACTGCCGGAAAGCCGATGAACGCGTTGTCGGCGGCCTTGCTTTCCGTGTCGGCGAAGTGAACCAATGAGGACAGCAGGATGAGCGCCGCCATCAATATACCCAAACTCCCTTGCAGGTAGCCGGCCTGCGCGAGCGCCAGCGCAGGGACGAACACATAGGTGAGATAGTCGATGATCAGGTCGAGCCGGTCGCCAGAGTAGCGCGGCAGCACGCTCTTCACCTGCAGGCGGCGGGCGAGGGTGCCGTCGACTCCATCAATCACAAGCGCCACCGCAAGCCAGGCGAACATCGCCTCCCAGGCGCCATCCCGGATGGCCAGCACCGCCAGCAGCGCGCACACCGCGCCCAGCCCGGTGAAGAGATGCACGAGCCCTGCAGCCCAGACGGCCGGCACGCTGCCCTCCCGCGAATTTCACCCCGCACGCGCCCCAATAGCAAAAAGGAGCGCCTTGGCGCTCCTCCTAGCATGCAGCAAACCGTGCCGCTCGCGCTTTAGAACCGGTGCTTGAGGGTGCCGCGAATCTGCACGCCGTCCGGATCGAGCTTGTCCGTCTCCGGCCGCAGCTTCGAATCCTCGTTGGCGCCGTACAGCAGCTCCAGCCCGAAGTCGAATTTGGGGAGAATGCCGACGCTGCCAATGCCAGGAATACGCAGCTCCGTCCCCGTGCCTTTGCCGATGCTGACCTCCGGCACGGTGAGGTTCAGGCCCTTGCCAAGACTGGGGTCGGCCTTGGGGGCTTCGACCACCGGCGCGGACGGCGCCGAGGCCTTGTCGTCACCACCCACGGTTGTTTCCTGGAAGGCATAGGCATGCGTCGAGAGAGCGAGGAACAGCGCCCCCGCCCACATGGCCCGCTTCTGCAGTGTCTTTACCATTGCAACCTGCCGGCGCACCTCATGTCCAACGCAGCACGCCGGACTCCATATACATCAAACGCATCATATTTCCAGACTGGTGAAGAGAGTTTCAACGCTTCCCGCCGGATGTGTTGTCATAAGACAATGTGTTCTCGGCGCAACAGCCGAACCATGGCGGTTCAGTGACCTAATGGCGCTGCAGACGCGCTCTTTTGGCCCCTTCCCGGCACAGGTGCGGCCCGACCATCAGGCCCCTTCATACACCGGACCCTGAGAGCGGATGTTGATGGACTGGGGACAAACTGCAGGCCCCCCCACAAAGCAAAAGAGCCGCCCGAAGGCGGCTCTTTCGTTAGGCTTGTCTGGGGCTTCGATCAGAACTTGATGCGCGCGCCAGCCATGACGATGTCCATGTCGTTCAGGTCGCCGCTGGCGAT
>DASZQG010000227.1:0-1836 GCA_035550075.1 Hyphomicrobiaceae bacterium
CAGGGTTTGCGGCATTTCTTGGGAGGCTGGTGTGTTCATGCCTCGATTTTACCGAACCCGCCTTGATGAGTCAAGTATATTATTGCCTTAGAAAGGGGGGGGGGTGTGGCAAGGATCGTTGGCGGGCTTATGTCGTTTGGCCGCAGGCTGTTCCCCAGTAGAGGTGCCATTGGTGACTGTCGTACAGAGTGGTGAGGGCGGCCACGGCTTCGGCATGGGGTGCGTCCCATCGTCTTCCACGGCCTTTCAGCCGCGAGGTGCTGGTCTTGCACCTCGATTCGGTGGGGCCGCTGCCGATCTGCCAGCCGTTGGACACGAACTCCGGATAGTTGATCATGTCCCGACGCTCGGACACGTAGTTCAGCAGTCGGTCGGCTGCGGCCCGTTTCCGAGGGCTGCGCAAAGTGGCGCGCCAGGTCACGAGCCTCTCCCAAGTCGCCTCGTATCCCTGGTGCTTGAACGAATGCATCAAATCGCCGGCCCATGCGTTCCCACTAGGATCGGTTTCTCCAAATACCACCCGTCGGCAGCGATGAACGTTTTCGCCCAGGTGATAGAAGTCCAACCCCAGACCGCTCAGCGGCAACGGCCGCTCTTCCAATTGGCGTCGGATCCACGACGCGCCGTCGACATTGGCGATGCGTTCATCAGCCTGACGAAAACCCAATCGCTCCGCTTCGCGCCGCAGCAGCGCTCCGACAGTGCGGCGCTTACCACGGGAGAGCACTTCGTGCCAATGCTTCCCAGCCTCGTCATAGAAGACGATGGCTTTGAACTCTTTGAATGGCAGATCGGCGCCCCGCTTTCGCGGGGGCAACGGTCGGCGCTTGCGCCCGCACTTCTGTCGTTGTTCGCAAACCTTCTTGCGCCGCCGCTGTTTCTCGGAGTCGGTAATCAAAGGAACCATCACGCCGTCACAGCCGGTATAAACCCGGGTTCTCCCTCCAGCCGTTCTGCACTCCCTGGCCTGAAAGGCCGGCGGAATCCCGTTGTTCTGCTGCGTTCTCAGAACGTTGCGGCCCTCGCACAAGACCACCTGCCGCAACTGCTCGCCACTCATGTTGATCATCGCTGTGCGGAACAGGTTTGCGGCCGTTTTGTCGAAGCTGGTGCTGTCGTTGTTCAGGCGGCAGGCCATTTCGCGGACTCCGGGACTGACCGACTGCAATTGCGGATCAATGAATGCATCGGCTGGAGCCACGCTGCCAGCGGTGGGGGAATGCCACCAGCGGCGCACCAGCTTGACACGCCCGATGATGGTCAACACCTGTCGCGACTGACGCCCTTTGTTACGAAGTCTTTTTCCGCTTCCGTTGTCGTGCGGAGGGGGAAAAAGCGGCTTCCGCCGCATCCACTTTCTGCTGCAACGCCGCCTCATAGGCGGCTCGCGTTAATTCGGCCATCGCCTGACGAACCGGCTCCTCACTGTCAGCAATCAGGCGGCCAGGAGCTGCGGCATTCACCGCGGCAACGATCCGCTCGGCAATTGCATCCACCTTGTCGTGCAACAACGCTTTCAAATGCACTGCTGAAATCGCGGGAATCTTATCCATGAACGGCACTCCTGTGAGACCAGAAAAAACTGTACTCGCAACTCACTCAAATACAGTCTTACCTAGTCCTCCCAGAATGCGCCAGTCAAAGTTGCCACACCCGACAGTCGGCCAGCGCGTGAAGGCCTCCCGAATGGCAACGGAACAACTCGGCGCTTCGATAGATCGATAGGGCCGCCGCCATATCGTCTTCGAATTGCTCACATGTGTCGTACCGGTCAACAACGATCGAAGGCGCCTTCGCGGCATCGATCCGGCATGACGGCGACGCCGGAGCTCGAAC
>DASZQG010000228.1:0-11982 GCA_035550075.1 Hyphomicrobiaceae bacterium
AGTGCGCCGGCGAGATCTGCTTGTTGTTGTCCCACCAGACCGCCTTCTCGGTGCCCGCGTCGAGCACCGTGAACTTATCCTGTGCCGAGCGGCCGGTGTGCGCGCCCGTTTCAACGGCCAGCGCGCCACTGGCGGCGACGCTGCCTTCGCTGCGTTGCACGGCGATCTCGAACAGCTCCGCATCGCCCGTGTTGTGACGGGTCCTGGCCGAGCTGTTCAGCGGGAAAATTTCTTTCGTCATTTGCCAACCGCCACTTCGCACACCAACGCAGGACCGTGACAGGAACAACGCCGAACCCGGCCGATGGCTGCATCGCCACAACCGGCGCCGACCGGAGCAAAAGAGATGCACCTTACAATTGCAGTTGGCATTGAACCAGCGAGTCCTTCTCGAAGAGATGCCGAAACGGTTATGGAATGACGGCCGCGCAGGAAACAGCGACGGCTGCATCATTTGTTAACACTGGCCCAATTGATTTGCCCTCCGCCTTTTTGCCGCGCATTGAGCATTCCCATTCGGACAACTTGATGTCGCCTCGGCGTCAGGCGGTACCGGGCTGGCGCGCCACCTTGGACATGGCGACCAGCGCCATGCGTGCCTCACCTGCGGTGCGGACGGGTTGCGCGAAATCAATCCGCAGCGCCTTGTTGCACTGCAGCAGATCGATGCCGTCAGGGTCGATGCCGGTCATGCGCCACGCGCCGGGCGCCGCGCCGGCGAGCCGGGTTGCATAGAGCGCGATGGCGTCGGCATGGTCGCCGTTCATATGTGCGATGATGCCCTCCTCGGCCTCGACCAGCGATTGCGCCCCGGCGAGATCGGTGAGAAACAACGACGGGGCGAGGTCGACGATGCGGCCGAAGCCGCCGATGTAGTGCGCGCCCGTGACGGTCAAGGTGAAGGGGCGGAAATCGGGCAGCTCTCTGTAGACTTGCGCGGAGGGGTGCCGGGCGAGAAAGCGTCGCACCGCAGTGGGACTGTCTGCAGGCCGCGCTTCGCCCGTCAGCGTCACGCGATCTCCGCTCAATGGATCGTCGCTGTCGCCGGTGCCATCGAGCAAAAGCGCGGCGCGTGCATCCGCCTCCAGATTGCGCGTATGCAGGGCGAGCCCGGAAATAAACAGAATCGGGTCGCCGCGCGGCTCGGTTGCGATCAGCACCAGGGAGGCGTATGGGTGCCCGCGCGCGCGGTCGAGGGTCGCCAAGCTGCCCTTGAGAGCGGTGCGCAGCAAGCGCCGCACGGCGGCGGCCGGCGCAGAAATCGCGGGAGACGAGGGGGTTGGCGCGGGCGCCGGGTTGTCAACGGCCATTACGTTCCCTGTCTCGCGCGAATGGGACAAAGTCGGGACAAACAGGTAACATTATGCTTCAACCCGACAGACGTGCCACAATTTCCGCATGGGGCGGCCATAAAGCGCAACTCCACGATCCAGGACCCAAGGTGCTACGGTTATGAAGGAAAAAAGCTCAATCGCGTTGGTCGACGACGAGCGCAATATTCTGGCTTCGCTGGGAATGGCGCTGGAGGCGGAAGGCTACCGGGTCCGCACCTACAGCGACGGCGCCTCCGCACTCGAGGCGCTGAGCGAAGAGCCGGCGGATCTGGCAATCCTGGATATCAAGATGCCGCGCATGGACGGCATGGAATTGCTGCGCCGCCTGCGCCAGCAGACCGACATGCCGGTGATCTTCCTCACCTCCAAGGACGAGGAGATCGACGAGTTGTTCGGGCTCAAGATGGGCGCCGACGACTATATCTCCAAGCCGTTCTCGCAGCGGCTGGTGGTGGAACGCGTGAAGGCGGTGCTGCGCCGCTTCCAGCCCAAGGACGGCGCCAACGGGGCCGCGGAAACTGCGCGGGTGCTGGAGCGCGGCAAGCTCCGGCTCGACCCGGAGCGCCATACCTGCCACTGGGACGGCCGGCCGGTCATGCTGACGGTCACCGAGTTCCTGATCCTGCAGGCCCTGGCGACCAGGCCCGGCGTGGTGAAGACACGCGATGCGCTGATGGATGCCGCCTACGATGACCAGGTCTATGTCGACGACCGCACGATCGACAGTCACATCAAGCGGCTGCGCAAGAAATTCAAGCAGACCGACGACGACTTCGACGTGATCGAGACCCTGTACGGCGTCGGGTACCGCTTCAAGGAGGTGTAAGGCCTCGGGGAGAAGCGATGGCTGTCGAGACCCAGCGCCCCCGGCCCGTCGCACGGGTTTCGGCGGCCCGCCTGAGGGACGCGGCGAAGGACCTGCTGGCCGGCCTCGGCGCGTGGGTGCGTAGCCTGGGCGATACCGCGCCCGCACGTTTCATGGGCCGCGCGCTGTCCCCGCTCGTCCGGCTTGCTCGCTGGATGCGGCTCTACGAGTTCATGACCTCGGGGCCGTTGATCCGCTTTGTCTCGAACAGCCTGCAGCGACGCATCATCTTCGCCAACCTGATCGGGTTGGCGATCCTGCTGGGTGGCATGTTCTACCTCAACCAGCGCCCGTCGTGGCTGATCGAGGAGAAGCGCGACCGTCTGCGCACGCAGGGGCAGATGATCGCGGCGGCGATCGCCGCCAACGCCTCGGTGGAGACCGACCGCATCCTGCTCGACCCCGACCGCCTGCCCGAGATCGAGGGCGCACGCAGCCCGTTCCGCGACGACGCCTTTGCCGCGCTCCAGCTTTCGATCGCGCCGGAGCGGGTGACGCCGGTGCTGATGAAGATGGTGCAGACCGCCGACACCCGCGCTCGCGTGTATGGACAGGACGGTACGCTGATCGCCGACACTGCTGACCTGCTGGTGCGCGGGCACGTCGGCCAGTCCTCGGAGGCGCCGGTGGTGCCGCTGGGGCGCACCAAGATCAAGAATGCCTGGACGCGCTTCCTGTCGTGGCTGCTGCGCGGCGAGCTTCCGGTCTACCGCGAAATCGGCGGCGCCAACGGCAAGGCCTATCCGGAAGTGCGCATGGCGCTGTCGGGCTCGACCACGCCGATGCTGCTCGTCAACGACAACGGCGAGCAGATCGTGTCGGTGGCGGTGCCGATCCAATACCGGCGCGCAGTGCAGGGCGTGCTGCTGGTCTCCACGCGGCCCGGCGAGATCGACGAAATCCTGACCGAGGAACGCAACACCATCTTCGGGGTGGCGCTGCTCGCGCTGACGGCGACGCTGCTGGCTTCGCTGCTGCTGGCGCGCACGATTGCCGGCCCCATGCGGCGCCTGTCCGCGGCCGCCAAGGCCGTCAGCCGCAACATCAACGCCCGCCACGAGCTGCCGGCGCTCGCGCGCAGGGCCGACGAGGTCGGCCAGATGGCGGCCGCCTTCCGCGAGATGACCGCCTCGCTCTATCGGCGCATCGAATCGAGTGAGCGCTTCGCCGGCGAAGTGGCGCACGAGCTCAAGAACCCGCTGACGGCCGCGCGCTCGACCGCCGAGGCGCTGGCCTACGCCAAGACGCCGGAAATGCAGCAGGAGCTGGTGCGTCAGATCCAGGAAGAGCTGAAGAGGCTCAACAAGCTCATCAACGACGTGTCCAACATGACCCGGCTCGATGCGCGCCTCGCCTTCGACGCGATGGAGCCGGTCGACATCGGGCAGGTTTTGCTCGGCGTCATGGACGTGTTCCGCGATCGCCTCTCGGCGACCTCGTGCCACCTCGTGCTCGATATCGCCGAGGAGCCGAGCCGGCCGGACGCCTATATCGTGTTCGGTCACGACGCGCGGCTGGCGCGGGTGTTCATCAACCTGCTCGACAACGCCATCTCCTTCTCGCCGGAGAACGCCACCGTCACCGTGCGCGGCCGCCGTGACGGCAACGAGATCGAGATCACGGTCGATGACGAGGGGCCCGGCATCCCCGAGGCGCAGCTCGAGACAGTATTCGCACGCTTCTATTCCGATCGCCCGCAGACCGATCACACGGTCGGCAAGAACTCGGGGCTGGGCTTGAGCATCTCGCGCGACATCGTCAACGCCTACGGCGGCCGCATCTGGGCGAGCAATCGCCGGGCCGGCAACGGCGCGGTGCCGAAAGACTTTGCCGAGCAAGACGCGCTGAGGAAGCGGCGCGAGCCCGGCGTCGTCGGCGCGCGCTTCACGCTGCGCCTGCCCGCTGCCGGCGGAGCGCCATCCAGGGGAGCGCACGCGCTTGGACGCAGGGTCTGAGCTGCTGCATGGCACCTGTGTCGCACTCGGGCGGCGCGCAGCCTTGCTGCGCGGTCCTTCCGGTGCCGGCAAGTCCGACCTCGCCCTGCGCTTCCTGTACCTGCCGCGCCGCGGCGTGGCCGCGCCCAACTCACCGGCCCTCGTAGCCGACGACCAGGTGCGGCTGAGGCGCGAGGACAACCTCATCCTCGCCAGCGCACCCGCCGCGATCGCCGGCAAGCTGGAGGTACGCGGCATCGGCATTGTCGGCGTCAGGTCGGAACCGGAGGCCCAACTCGTGCTTGTTGTCGACCTGGTCGCCCCGTCCGAGGTGGAACGCCTGCCCGAACCGGGCAGGACCGTGCAGCTGCTGGGGCTGCACCTGCCGCTCGTGCGTCTTGCGCCATTTGAGTTATCCGCCCCGGTAAAACTGGCCCTGGCGGTGGCCGGCGCGGCCTGCGTCTAAGGAAGGGCTGAGCTGCTTTGTCTTTCCGCTTGCGTCATGCAGGCGTGCTGACCATCATGCGGCCCCTCGGGGATGGCCGCTGCCCCCCGGGCGGGCCCCCCGCGATCGGCACGGACGTGAACAGGATGCTCGTTCGCACATGATTGGCGTCGTCATCGTTGCGCATGGCGGACTTGCGGAAGAATTTCGTGCCGCCGTAGAGCACGTGGTCGGCCCGCAGGAGCAGATGGAAGCGTTCTCCATCGGCCCCGAAGACGACATGGAGGTTCGGCGCGGCCAGCTTGTCGCCGCCATCCGCCGCGTCGACCGGGGCCAGGGCGTCGCCGTGCTCACTGACATGTTCGGCGGCACGCCGTCCAACCTTGCCATCTCGGTGATGAGCGAGACAGGCGCGGAAGTGCTCGCCGGTGTCAACCTGCCCATGCTGATCAAGCTTGCCAGCGTGCGCGGCGAGGCCACGCTGCAGAACGCGGTGACGGCTGCGCGCGAAGCCGGGCGCAAGTACATCAGCATCGCCAGCCAGCTCCTGGCCGGCGAACCCTAGGGGCGCGGGACACGGCATCGCGTGACGCAGGAAAATAACCGACCCAGGGCCGTCGTCACCATTTGCAACCGCAAGGGCCTGCACGCGCGCGCGTCGGCGAAATTCGTACGCTGCGCGGAAAGCTTCGACGCCACCGTGCGCGTTACGCGCGATGACCACACCGTCGACGGCACCTCGATCATGAGCCTGATCTCGCTGGCGGCCGGCCCCGGCGCCATCCTGGTGCTGGAGGCGGAAGGGGCGGAAGGGCCCGAGGCGATCGAGGCGCTGGTGGCGCTCGTGGAATCGGGGTTTGGCGAGGAAGGCTAGTTGCGCACCCGCCCAAAAAAGAAGAGAGCGCCGTCCGGACGGCGCTCTCTTTCCCCGCGTGCGGCCTCCCCCTCAGTTCGTGAGGCGCAGGTTCGTGACCTTCAGAGCGATGTCACGGAACGCGGCGCGCAGCTCGTCACCGGTTGAGGTATTGTAGAAGTGGCTCGCGTCGGTGGCGCACTTCTGCAGCGTGGTTACGGCGGTCGCGTTGTTGCCGAGCTGGAAGCCGACCGTGTACACCTCGATGCCAACGCCGTTGGCTTTCATGTTGGTGCACAGCGTGCGCGCCTGGCTGGTGGAGTCGCCGTTCTGCGCCAGCAGGTACTGCTGGTTGTACTCGCCGTCCGTCATCAGCACGGCAATCTTCTTCAGATTGGGCGTGCCGTAGGCCGAGGGCGCCGACGCGGCAGGCCAGATCGTGCCCCACTTCGGCGACAGCAGGTACCACGCCCAGGCGGTGCCGAGGTGCCCGGCCGTGTTGCCGTTGGCCACGAAGTTGTTGGTGATCATGTCCTTGAGAGCCTGCTTGTCCTTGGTCAGCGGCATGATCGTCGCCTTGCTCGGCAGACAGTTGGCGTTGCCGTTGCCACTGGTAAGGCTGTCGCCGGTCGCTACGTCGAAGGAAGTCAGATACTTGGTGCCGCCCGGCGCGTCGTCGTTGAACGCCGATGTCGCCCGCTCCACCACGCACGTGCTGTACGTCTTGACCTTGTTGGCGGTGGTCTTGCACGAGCTCTTGATTTGGCCCCTGCTGTTGTAGCAGGTGGCAGGCAGGTCATCCCGATAGCCGTCGCCGTTCGCGTCGACGTCGTCGGAAAGGCCCGTAACCGCGGTGAAGTAGGACCCCGCGTTCACCGCAACCGAGAACGGCGCCAGCGCGACCTTTGAAGTGTAGGTGCTCTGGTCATCCCAGACCACGATGTCGATCAAGTCGCGCGCCGCCGACTGCAGATCGGACAGCTTCTGGCCGGACATCGACCCGGTGATGTCGAGCATCATCGCGATCTCAAGGCTCTCCGCGCCGTTGCCGCCCACCTGCAGCTCCGCGGTTGAGGAATTGGTGACCTTCATGCAGCCGAAGGCGTTGCCCTTGCACGAGTCGGGGGCGGCGGTATCTTCCTCGCGGCTGGCGATGTACTTCAGTGCACCCAGAAACGGCGTGCGCACCCAAGTCGTCGCGCTCACCGTGAACTGGGTCCCAAGTGCGTTCGGCGAGAACGTCAGCGAGCTGGTCACCACGTCGGTCGGCTTGGCGTGATCGAAGAAGGCAGAGGCCGCGGCCGACGCCTTGCTGATCATGTCGGTCTTTTCGACCTGGGCCACCCGTCCGGCGGCCAGCGCAGCGGCATCAAGCGCAGACTGCGTGTGCGAGGCGGCCTTGTAGACGCGGCCGAAATCGACGGCCAGGCCCACGAACGCCGTCAGCGGGATCACGAGCAGGCCGAACATCATTGCGACGGTGCCGGACTGGTCGCGCCCCAGCCGGCGCATGATGCCGCCGGGCTGCGTTGCTTTGGAGCCGATTTCCAGCAGCGGCTGCTGCCTGGACGACGCGGACATGGGTAGTCTCTCCCCTGAACGGAGTTGTGATGCAGCCCGCAAAATAAACTTGCAATTGTTTCTATGTTCTGAAGCAATATGATGAATGCCGGCGATATAGTGTCGGATTTATATCTTGCTATTACTGTATTTTACTCAAATGCAGTCGATTGTTTTAATTGGTTCTCAACCACGAAATCTCTCGGGGGCGCGGCCGCCGCCGTCCTCTAACCGTTCCTCGGCCCACCGTCTGGTCCCAATTCAAATTCGGAACCTCGACATAACGACTTCTTTATATCTTTATTGCGCGTAGCGGCTGCACCTCCTATAGAAGCGCTGGAGCGCCCGGCTTCGGCGGGGGCCTCTTTGCCCGGCCGGCCGCGCGCTGGCCGCAGGCGGGCTTGTATGGCCCGCCTATTAGGACCCAGGGACGGCCTCCGGCCCCCGGTGCGGCAATACAGGATCACAGGCAGGAAAGGCAGCCATGACGCGTGCTAGCGACTATGTGGTTAAGGATATCGGCCTGGCCGGCTGGGGCCGGAAGGAAATCGCCATCGCCGAGACCGAGATGCCCGGCCTCATGGCGACCCGCGAGGAGTTCAAGAAGGCCCAGCCTCTCAAAGGTGCGCGCATCGCCGGATCGCTGCACATGACGATCCAGACCGCGGTGCTGATCGAGACCCTGAAGGCGCTCGGCGCGGACGTGCGCTGGGCCTCCTGCAACATCTACTCGACCCAGGACCACGCGGCCGCCGCCATCGCCGAGGGCGGCACGCCGGTATTCGCCGTCAAAGGCGAGTCGCTTTCCGACTACTGGGACTACACGCACCGCATCTTCGAGTGGGCCGATGGCGGCGTGGCCAACATGATCCTCGACGACGGCGGCGATGCGACGCTGCTGATCCATCTCGGCGTGCGCGCGGAAGGCGGCGACACAAAGTTCCTGGAGACGGCCAGCAACGAGGAGGAGCAGGTTCTGTACGCGGCCATCAAGCGCCGCCTGAAGGAGAAGCCCGGCTGGTACGGCACCGTCGCCAAGAGCGTGCGCGGCGTGACGGAGGAAACCACCACCGGCGTGCACCGCCTCTATGAGATGCAGAAGAAGGGCACGCTGCTGTGGCCCGCCATCAACGTCAATGACTCCGTGACCAAGTCGAAGTTCGACAACCTCTACGGCTGCCGCGAAAGCCTCGTCGACGGCATCCGTCGCGGCACCGACGTGATGATGGCCGGCAAGGTCGCGATGGTTGCGGGCTACGGCGACGTGGGCAAGGGCTCGGCCGCATCGCTGCGCCAGGCCGGCTGCCGCGTGATGGTGTCGGAGGTCGATCCGATCTGCGCGCTGCAGGCGGCGATGGAGGGCTACGAGGTGACCACCATGGAGGATGCCGCGCCGCGCGCCGACATCTTCATCACCGCCACCGGCAACATCGACGTCATCACCGTCGACCACATGCGCGCCATGAAGGATCGCGCGATCGTCGCCAACATCGGCCACTTCGACAGCGAGATCCAGGTCGGCGCGCTGCGCAATTTCAAGTGGCACAATGTCAAGCCGCAGGTGGACGAGGTGGAGTTCCCCGACGGCAAGCGCATCATCCTGTTGTCGGAGGGGCGGCTCGTGAACCTCGGCAACGCCATGGGCCACCCGAGCTTCGTGATGTCGTCGTCGTTCACGAACCAGACGCTGGCGCAGATCGAGCTGTGGACCAGCCCGGGCAAGTACGAGAAGAAGGTGTATACGTTGCCTAAGCACCTCGACGAGAAGGTCGCGCGGCTGCATCTCGCGAAGATCGGCGTGAGGCTCTCCAAGCTCAGCAAGGAGCAGGCGACCTACATTGGCGTGCCCGAGCAGGGGCCGTACAAGCCTGATACGTATCGGTATTGAGCGCACCGCGACGCGTATCTCTGACGCCGGGGCGGGACGCGAACCAATCGCGCCCGCCCTGTGCCTTCCCGGCTCTGGCCATGGGCGGCGAAGCCCAACATACTGCTTAATGATTCGTTAACGATTGGGGGACGGTCCTCGCGCTCAACAGTCGAGCGTCTCGCGTCAGCCTGTTGCGTGTTCGGCCGATACGGCTCGTTCGGCAGTGATGTGGTGGGCAAACGCTAACGGCAGCTCAGGCAGGCCGCGCGGGGAGCTGATTCTGCTCTTTCTCGCGAGCTTCGTGGTCGTGGTCGCCCTGGTGCTGGGGGTGGCCGACGGTATCGTTCCCGCCATTGCCCGGCAGCAGGTCACCCGCATCCTGTTCACAAGCATCGCCGTCGGCGGCGTCCTGGTGGCGGCCGCCATGACCTTCCTGACCCTGCGGCGGCACGGCTTTGCCGGCCGCAAATCCAGGGACGAAGTGGCGGAGCTGCGCAAGAACCTGCTGACGGCGGAAGCCATCATCAAGGCCGAGCCGCAGGTGCTGGTGTTCTGGGACCAGGGCCACGGCGCCCAGGTCGTGGCGCACACGCTGACGGGCGTCGAAGGCCTGCCCGCGCTCAGCCCGCAGGTGCTGCGGTTCGGCAAGTGGCTGGACCTGGCGTCGGCCCAGGAACTGAAAAAGGGCCTCGATGCGCTGTTCGCGGAGGGGCGGCCCTTCAACCTGCTGCTGCGCACCGGCGCCGGCGGCCACCTGGAGGCGGACGGCCGCGCCGCCGGCGGCCGCGCCATCCTGCGCCTGCGTGATGTGGCCGGCCGCAAGCGCGACCTCGCCCGCATCCTCGAGCAGCACCGCCTGCTGGTGCGCGACACAACCGCCGGGCGCGCGCTGCTCAACTCGCTGCCGATGCCGGTGTGGTTCCGCCGCGCCGACGGCGCCATCGAATGGGTCAACGACGCCTACGTGAAGGCCGTGGAGGCCGCGGGCGAAACGGAAGTGCTCAAGCACCAGATCGAGCTTTTGGAAACGCGCCAGCGCGAGGCGGTCGAGGCGACGCTGGCCAAGGGCGCCGCCTACCGCGAGCGCGTGCATCTCATCAGCGGCGGCACCCGCAAGGCGCACGACGTGGTGATTCTGCCGCTCGACGGCGCGACGGTGGGCGCGGCCATCGACGTGGCGGCGCTGGAGACGGCGCAGGGCGAGCTCAGCCGCCACGTCGCCGCCTACGAGCGCACGCTCGACCGCGTCGCCACCGGCGTCGCCATCTTCGGCCCCGACCAGCGGATCGCGTTCTACAACGACGCCTACCGCAAGCTTTGGCAACTCGACGCTGACTGGCTGGCTACCAAGCCCTCCGACGGCGAGATCCTGGATCGCCTGCGCGAGCTGTCGCGGCTGCCCGAGGTCGTCAGCTACCGCGACTGGAAGGCCAAGATCCTGTCCGGCTACAAGACCGGCACCGAATACGAGGACTGGTGGCACCTGCTGGATGGGCGCACCATCCACGTCAACTCGGCGCTGCGCCCCGACGGCGGGCTGACCTATCTCTATGACGATGCTACCGAGCGGTTCGCGCTCGAGACGCGCTACAACGCCCTGATCCAGACACAGCGCGAGACGCTCGACAGCCTGAACGAGGGCGTGGCGGTGTTCGCCACCGACGGCCGGCTCAAGCTCTACAATTCCGCCTTCGCACAGATCTGGAAGCTGTCGCGCAGCACGCTGGAGGAAGGTCCGCACATCGACGAGATCATCGCCCTGTGCACCTCGCTGTTCGACGACATGCAGACGTGGGCGCGCGTCAGCCGCGCCGTGACCGGCATCTCCGACCGCCGCCAGCCGGTGGAGGGCCAGATGGTGTGGCCGGACGAAAGCGTTATCGACTTCGCGGTGTCGCCGCTGCCCGACGGCGCCACGCTGCTCACCTTCGTCGACGTCACCGACTCGCGGCGCTACGAGCAGACGCTGCTGGAGCGCAACGAGGCGCTGGTCGCCGCCGACCGCCTGAAGAGCCAGTTCATCAGTCACGTGTCCTATGAGCTGAGAACCCCGCTCACCAACATCATCGGCTTCAGCGAACTGCTGGCAAGCCCGCACACCGGCGACCTCAACGACAAGCAGCGCGAGTATCTGAACGACATCTCGGCGTCGTCCCGCACGCTGCTCGCCATCATCAACGACATCCTGGATCTCACCACCATCGACGCCGGCGCGCTGGAGCTGAAGCTCGGACCCGTCAAGGTTGCAGCCGTGGTCGATACCGCCGTGCTGGGCGTGCGCGACCGGGCCAACCGCGCACGCCTCAATCTCGACATTCGGATCGCTGACGATGCGCTGGAATTCATCGCCGACGAGGCGCGGGTCCGGCAGGTGCTCTACAATCTGCTCTCGAACGCAATCGGTTTCTCCAATCCCGGCGAGTCGATCAGCGTCAGCGCGTGGCGCGAGGACCGCATGATGGTGTTTGCCGTGGAAGACAGCGGCGTCGGCATTCCCAAGGAGCAGCAGCAGCGGGTGCTGGAGCGGTTCGAGAGCCGCAGCCAGGGTTCGAAGCATCGCGGCGCCGGCCTCGGCCTGTCGATCGTCAAAAGCCTGGTGGAGCTGCACGGCGGGGCCATGTCGCTGGAATCCGAGCCCGGCCGCGGCACCCGCGTAACGGTGCGTTTCCCGGAGGACGGCGTGGGCGAAGCGGAGCAGGCACCCCAGGCCGCCAGCGCATGACGGACGCGAGGACGTGGGAGCTGGATGAGCCGGGCGTCGTCCTGCTCGCCCAGCTCATGGCCCTGAAAATCCGCAAGCACGACGTGATCGCCCTGCGCGGCGACCTCGGCGCGGGCAAGACCACGTTCGCGCGCGCGCTCATCCGCGCGCTGATCAGCGACGAGGCGGCCGAGGTGCCAAGCCCCACCTTCTCCCTGCAGCAAGCCTACGACAGCCCGCGCCTGCGCGTGACGCACGTCGATTTCTACCGGCTGGCGGATGCCGGCGAGGCGCGCGAATTGGGCGTCGAGGATGCAGCGCTCGAGGGCGCGGTGCTCGTCGAGTGGCCCGAACGCGCCGCCGCGCTGATGCCGGCGGACCGCTTCGAAATCGTGCTTGCGGAGACGCGGGACAGCACCA
>DASZQG010000229.1:0-3381 GCA_035550075.1 Hyphomicrobiaceae bacterium
CGGCGAGCAGCGGTTGCTCGAGATCGCCCGTGCGCTGGCCACGCGCCCGCGCCTGATCCTGCTCGATGAACCGGCCGCGGGCCTCAGTGCCGTTGACGTCGAATTTCTGCGCGGCGTGATCGCCCGCATCCAGAAAAGCGGCATCGCGATCCTGCTGGTCGATCATCACACGACGTTTCTGATGAGCGTCGCCCAGCGCATCGTCGTGCTCAACCAGGGCAGCGTCATCTTCGACGGCGCGCCGGCGGCCGCGCGCCGGGATCCGGGCGTGATCGAGGCCTATCTCGGAGGCGCAGCCCGTGCAGCCTGAAGCGCCGCTGCTCACACTGCAAGACGTGTCGCTGCACTACGGGCAGGCGGCGGCGCTGCGGCGCGTGTCGCTGCGCGTGGAAGCGGGCGAGATCGTCGCGCTGCTCGGGCCCAACGGCGCTGGCAAGACGTCCACGCTGCGCGCGATCTCCGGGCTTGTCCCGCTCTCCGGCGGCTGCATCACCTTTGGCGGGCAGGACCTGTCGGCGCTTAGCGCGGCCAAGATCGTGCAGCGCGGCATCTCGCACGTCCCGGAAGGCCGCCGCGTATTCCCGCGGCTCAGTGTGCGCGACAACCTGGAGCTCGGCGGCTACCACCTGTCACGCCACGCGCTCGCGAAAGAGATCGAGCGCATGTTTTCGATGTTTCCTGTCCTGCGCGAACGCGCCGACCAGCAGGCGTCGACGCTGAGCGGCGGCGAGCAGCAGATGCTGGCCATCGCCCGCGCCCTGATGGCCGGGCCGAAACTGCTTCTGCTCGACGAGCCGTCGCTGGGGCTGGCGCCGATCATCGTGCAGACGCTGTTCCGGCAGCTCAAGGAAATCCTGGCCGGTGGCGTGACGATCCTGCTGGTGGAACAGAACGCGCGGCTGGCGCTGGAGACGGCCCACCGTGCCTACGTCATCGAACGCGGCGAGATCGTTTGCAGCGGCACGGCCCGCGAGGTCGCCGCCGACGACCGCGTTTTCACCGCCTACCTCGGGGGGGAAGGAGTAGCCCATGCGGCCGAAGGTTGAGGTGGCCGACGAGGCCATCAAGCCCGGTGTGTTCGTCGCCGACGACTTCTCGCCAGAGACGGCGAGGCTTCGCGGCGCACGCTGCCCGCGCTGCCAGGAGGTGTTCTTTCCGGCGCGCCAGGCCTGTCCGCGCTGCCATACGCGCGACGACATGCAGGAGGTGGCGCTGGCGCGCACGGGCAGGATCGGGGCGATCACAGCCGTCGTGCGACCGCCGCAGCATTACCCGGCCCCCTACTGGCTCGCCGAGGTTGAGCTTCCGGAGGGCGTGCGCGTGGTCGCGCAGGTGGAGGCCGCCATCGACCAGCCTGTCCCCGTCGGCGCGGCCGTCGAGCTGACCACGCGCCCGCTGCTCGCACGTCCGAACGGACAATGGCTGTGGGGCTACGTGTTCGCCCCCGTTGGGGGGCAGCCATGACCTCCAGAGCTTTCCTCCTTGGCGGCGGAATGACACGGTTCGGACACCATGCCGACATCTCGGCCGAGCAGCTCGCCGTCAGCGCGTGCGTTGAAGCCATCAAGGACAGCGGGCTTGAGCTGCGCGACATTCAGGCGGCCTACTTCGGGCACGTTACGCAGGGCATGACGTTCGGTGCGCGCGTACTTGACGCCCTGGGCGTAGCGGGAATCCCCGTAGTGAACGTCGAGAACGCGTGCGCCAGCAGTTCGACGGCTTTGCACCTCGCCTGTGTCGCGCTGGCGGCGGGACAGTACGAGCGGATCCTTGTCGTCGGCGCGGAAAAGATGCAGCGCGGAATTTTGCCGCTCAACCAGATGATGGACAGCGATCTCGAGGCCATGGTGGGCGTCACTGTGCCCAGCCAGTCGGCGCTCTACACCAGCCGCTATATGAGCAAATACGATCTCTCGGTGCGGGACCTGGCGGCGGTCGCGGTGAAGAACCGGCGCAACGCCGCCCTGAACGACTACGCGCAGCACCGCACGCCGGTCACCATCGAGGAAGTGCTGGCCTCGCCGGTGATCAGCTCCCCGCTGACACGGCTGATGTGCTGCCCGACCTCCGATGGGGCCGCCGCGGTCGTGATCGGCACGGCGGCGGAGGCCCGCAGAGGTTCGGCCCCAATCGAAATCCGCGCCTCGGTGATTGAGGGCGGCCATCTTCTGGGTGTCAGGGAGGGGCCCAACACGTCGGCGCGCGCTGCGCGCCGGTGCTTCGAGCAGGCCGGAGTTGCCCCGTCCGACATCGATGTGGTCGAGGCGCTGGACTACACCAGCATGGCGGAGATCCAGCTCTATGAGGATTTTGGGTTCTGCGCGTCGGGGGGCGGCGCCGCCCTGGTCCGCAACGGCGATACCGAGCTGACGGGCAAGGTCGCTTTCAGCCCCGGTGGAGGTCTGCTCGGACGCGGTCATCCACTGGGCGCGACCGGCATCGCCCAGGCGGTCGAGGCCCTGTGGCAGCTACGCGGCCAGGCCGGCAAGCGGCAGGTGGCAGAGGCCAAGGTGGCGCTTACTCATGCGGCCGGCGGGGTCATCACGGGGGTGGACGATGAGGCCGTGGTCACGATGCACCTGTTCGTGACGTGAGCGTGCGAGCAATGGACAAGAGAGTGCCAGACGATCATCCGCGATACCTCGCCGGGGCCATCGAGACGGCGAGCCGGGATGAGCTGCGCCACCACCAGGAGCAGAAGCTGCGGCCTCTGGTCGACTGGATGTACGCGCGCTGCGGCTTCTGGAAGCGTAAATTCGACGAGGTCGGCGCGAAGCCGCAGGATGTCCGCACGCTGGAGGACCTGGCGAGGCTGCCAACCGTCGACAAGCGCAGCTACGCGCGCGAGATGGATGACAAGCCGCCGTACGGCGAATTCCTCTGCTACCCCGAGGAGGAGGTGAACCGGCAGGGCGCAATCCTCTACCGGACCACCGGCACCACCGGCAAGCAGCGCTGGTTCATCAATACCCATGACGGGTTCCAGCACTTCGGCAATCAGGGTCTGCGCAACCTCTGGTACGCCGGGGTGCGGCCCGGCGACAAGATCATGATGACCTTGCCGCTCTCGCTATGGTCGGCCGGTTGGGGCTTTTACTACGGCTGCCGCAAGGCCAACATCACCTTCATCGCTGGTGGCCCGCCCTACGACTCACGCAGCCGGCTCGATATCATCAGCGACTATCGGCCAGCCTGCGTCGTGCTCACCCCGTCCTACGCGCTGGCGCTGGCGAGCAGTGCCCGCGAGCACGGGATCGATCTGGCGAAACGCGGCATCCGATCGCTGCTGATTGCGGGCGAGCCGTTCCCGCCCTCGCGCCGCCAGAAGATCGAGCACGAGTGGGGATTGAGCGTCGGCGCCATCGAGTTCGCCGGTATCAC
>DASZQG010000230.1:0-4592 GCA_035550075.1 Hyphomicrobiaceae bacterium
TGGCCCTGCGCGACCTCTCCCGCCACCTGCGCGAGACCGGCGAGAGCAAGGGCTTCAACGCCGGCTTCACCCGCGCCGACCGCTCGCGCTTCCTGCAGGCGCTGGAGGAGGCGGTACAGGCGATCAGGCGCGCGCCCTGAGCGCGAGGGCTCGCTCACCGGCCTATCGCCCTTCGGCGCCGCCGCTCAACCGCCGGCAACCCGGGAACGATCGACGGCCCGCACCATTCTTCCTTCAAACGCAACATCCACACGAACGGAGACAGCACCATGCCAGGCGACCTCGACGGCAAGCGCATTCTCATCCTCGCCACCAACGGCTTCGAGCAGTCCGAGCTCGAGGTGCCCCGCGACAAGCTCAAGGCGGCCGGCGCCACGGTCGAGATCGCCTCGCCCGAGCGCGGCGAGATCAAGGGCTGGGACAAGAAGGACTGGGGCCGACCGGTGCAGGTCGACCGCGCGCTCGGCGACGTCAAAGCCGCCGACTACGACGCCATCGTGCTGCCGGGCGGGCAGATCAACCCGGACCTGCTGCGCGTCAATTCCGACGCTCTGCGGCTCATCAAGGAGTTCTACGATGCCGGCAAGACGGTCGCCGCCGTCTGCCACGCGCCCTGGCTGCTGGTCGAGACCGGCATTGCCAAAGGCCACCGCATGACCTCCTATAAATCCATCAAGACCGACGTGATGAACGCCGGCGCCCGGTGGGAGGATTCGCCCGTCGTCACCGACAACGGCATCGTCACCTCGCGCAACCCCGGCGACCTCGAGCAGTTCTCGGCCAAGATCATCGAGGAGGTGCGCGAGGGCAAGCACGACCGCCGCGCAGCGTAAGGCCTCGCCCGCCCGGCCGGTCCGACGGCGCCGCAACCGGGAGGCGCGGGCGCAGGAGGCTGTTGCGGCTGACGACGTGGTGGGCATCCGGCTTCGCCGGACGGCGCGTCTGGGCTATAAGCTGCGGTCGACAGCCCGATTGCGCCGCCGCCGTTGCCGTGAAACCCACCATTCCCAGCCTCACCGGTTTCGAGAAGCCGCACCACAAGGTGATCTCGCGGATGCGCTTTGCGCACCGGATGGCCCGCGCCGTCGGGCTGTGGTTCGCATTGACCCTGTTCGGCCTCGCCGTCGGCATTGCCGGCTACATGGTCACGGAAGGCATGTCGCTGGTCGACGCTTACGTCAATGCGGCCATGATCCTGTCCGGCATGGGGCCGATGGGCGAACTGAAAACGGTGGCGGGCAAGTGGTTCGCGGGCAGCTACGCCATCTTCTCCGGCCTCATCATCGTCATCGCCACCGGCTTCGTCCTGTCGCCGATCTTCCACCGGGTGCTGCACCGTTTCCATGTCGAATCCGGCAAGGACTGAGAGGCCCATGCGCGTTTTCCTGACCGGGGCGAGCGGATACATCGGCGGTTCCATCGCCCACGCCCTTCTGGCCCGAGGCGATCAGGTCGCCGGCCTCACCCGCACGCGCGAAGGGGCCGCGGCCCTCAAGGCGCAGGGCATCGAGCCGGTGGTCGGCAGCCTCAAGGACTGGGACCTGCTGATCGCTGAGGCGCACGCGGCCGATGCCGTCATCAACGCTGCCGATGCCGACGACCCCTACGCCGTCAGCGCCCTGCTGACGGGGCTCAGGGGCACGGCCAAGACCCTGCTGCACACGAGCGGCACCAGCGTGGTCGGCGACATGGCCGCGGGCGAGCCGTCGCCTATCGTGCACACCGAGGACAGCTATCTGGCCGGCGGCTGGCGTTTCGAGAAAGCGGGCCGCGTCGCCATCGACCGCGCGGTGCTGGCCGCCGCCGACGGCGTGCGCGCCATCGTCGTATGCCCGTCGATGATCTACGGTATGGGCACCGGCCTGCATCGCGACAGCGTGCAGGTGCCGGGACTGATGCGGGTGTCGCGGCTGCTGGGCGCCGGCGTGCACGTCGGCCGCGGCGAGAACCGCTGGTCGAACGTCCACATCGCCGACCTCGTGGACCTCTACCTGCTGGCGCTCGACCTGGCGCCGGCCGGCTCCTTCTTCTTCGCCGAGAACGGCGAAGCCAGCCTCAAGGACATCGCCACCGCCATCAGCCACGCCCTGGGGCTGCAGGGGCGCACGCGCGCGCTCTCGCTGGCGGAAGCGCTCGAGCACTGGCCGCCGTCCGCCGTGCACTATTCCCTCGCCTCCAATGTCCGGGTGACGTCGGCCAAAGCGCGCGGCGTGCTCGGCTGGCAGCCGCGCCATCGCTCGATCCTCGACAGCATCGCGCAATCCGTGTCATGAGCGCAGCCCGCAGTTCCACCGACACTTGATAAACTCTTGTATTCGCTGATTTTATCTTGACAGCCTTGGGCTGTGCTGGTAGAGTTCGCCTAATTTCCAGAAGTCTATGGATTTGTCCGCCGCAGGCCTCGTTCGGGCTTGAGGTGTTGGCGCGTGCCGTCCGTCTCCGTCGCGCAAAACGCCGCGCACGCCGGCTCGGCATGCACGATCCGCATCACATCGCGCTACGTTGAGGTGGGTATCGCTCGCTGTGGCGGCGAGATTTCCGGCGCCGCGGCGCCCATTTCCGCATCTGCTCTGGAACCCGCCGGCCCGTTGGCCTCATCCGGCTTTGCTGGCGGGGAGTATGCAGAAGCCGGCCTCGGGCTTCTGCGGGGCACATCACGAGGGTGGCAGGGGGCCGCCACCCTCGCTTCAGGTTTGCGACTACCGCTCGCCGCGGCCGCGCTCACGGCCGGCGCGGCAGGGACGCGCCCACAGCTCGCAGCGTACGTTCTGTCCCTCGCGGCCGATCAGCTTCGCGGTGCCCTCGGCCAGGCGCGAGGAGAATGTGTCGTGCGCGTTGGAGGGGCCGCACTGCCAGCGGACTTCGTCGGCCTCTTCCAGGTTCATGTACTGGCCGCCATGGCGCCACTGCACCCGCGCCATCCACAGCTTACGCGCCGCTTCGCGTGCGTTGTCTTCGCTCTGGTGCTCGGTCGAGACGACTTCCTCGATCTCGCTCACGCATTTGTGCGACGGCTTGTCATCGCGGAAGACGTGTCCGCGGCGGCCGCCGTCGTAGTTGTCGTCATCGTAGTAATCGCGGTGCGGCCGGCGATACACGGGCGGCGGCGCGACCACCCGATAGCGATGCACACGGCGCCACTCCCGATAGGGCTTCGGCTGCCAATGCTTGTATCGCCAGCACCGCTCGGCGATACACTGCTGGCGCAGCGTATTGCTGATCCAGCCCGACTGGTCCTGCGCGCGCGCCTCGCGCGGCGGTAGCCAGCTCAACACGGTGGCGAGTACCGCCACCGCAACCCAGACGCTTATCAAGCGATAACGCCTACGCATGAGAACCCCCCTTACTTAACGTTGCAACTCCTGTGAGCGAGCCGGTCTCCACCGGCCGTCGTGATCCTCATGCGTACGCCCCAGCACGCGTTGAGAATGCGTGGCGCCACCGCTGCGGATCAGCCGAAGCGCCGGGTGAAACATGTGAATGTCGGGATCGCCCGTTCGCGTGGGCGGGGCGGCCGGCAGCCGTGGGCGCATGACCCGCGCCAGCCGCAAAGAAACTGCAATTCGGTGCCATAGGACCGGGTACGCCTAACCATGTGATCTTCCACATCACTAGGCACATCTGGGCATTAGCTCAATGCGCGCGAAGCCCGTTTTCCCAGCTTATGGCGGCTGCGTGGCAGCGGAGGCACACCATGCTGTCAATGAATTGCGGGCGCTGCACGTGCACCAGCCATCGAACATGCAAACGCGCACCCGCGAATACATCAATCATTGTAACGCACTAGGTGATATATCCTCAGGGCGCGTCTAACCCTGCTGGCGGCGTCTTTGCGCAAGGCATGAGCATATGCAGCATCGCGTCATCCACACATTCCTCCGCTGTGGCCCCACCACACCACATCGGGGCACTTGCGCGGGCGCTAGCAACGTCTCCGGCACGCTGCACATCGGCTGCAACGCCTGTCTCAAACCATGCAAGAAAGGATCATCGCATGTCCGCTGACGGCACCTGGAAGCTGACCGTGAAAACTCCGATCGGCGAACGCAAATCCACACTCACGCTGCAGGGCGCGGATGCCGCCCCGAAGGGGCGTCTCGTCAGCGAGGAAGGCAACGCCACCGACATTTTCGACGGCAAGGCCGCCGGCGACAGCCTAACCTGGAAGGCCCACATCACCAGTCCGATGCCGCTCACGCTGGAGTTCACGGCCAAGCTCGCCGGCGACAGCATGTCGGGCACCGTCAACGCCTCCGGCATGGGCTCCTGGCCGTTCTCGGGCACCCGCGCCTGAGCGGTCTCGCACCGCGACGATCTCAGTAGTTCCGGGCGCGGCTCCAGCGATACGGCAGGGCCGCGCGCGGGCGATGCGTTCGCGCCGGCCGGCCGGCGGGACGCCGCGCCGGCGATGTTCCGTGTGCCCACACGGTCGGCTGCGGCCAGAAGCCCCTCGTCTCGTCGTGGTGGCGCAGGGCGCGCGGCCGATAGGGAACGATGTCGCCGTACACCAGCACCCCTGGCAATCTGAACCGTTCCAGCACCGTAGCGTGCAGCGGCGCGTCGTAGGGGATGTTCCGCTGCCGCTCGCGCCA
>DASZQG010000231.1:0-2059 GCA_035550075.1 Hyphomicrobiaceae bacterium
TCCGGCGCCCGGGGCGGTGCGCGCGGCGCCATTGCGTTTGGGCACGATCTCGGTCCAGTACATCCACACCAGCGACACGAGCGTGATGCCCCACAGCAGCATGAACACGCTGCTGTTGACGCCGGTCAGGTCGACCAGCGCACCGAACAGGATCGGCAGGATGAAGCCGCCGAGGCCGCCGGCGAGGCCGACGATCCCCGAGACGACGCCGATGTCGCGCGGGAACTCGTCCGAGATGTACTTGAAGACCGAGGCCTTGCCGAAGGCCCAGGCCACGCCCATCACGAAGATGAGCACGGTGAACATCCACCAGTTCAGCCCGATGTGCAGCGCCATTTCCCCGCGCGTCGTGCGGATCACGAGGTCGGTCTGGGGATAGGACATGAAGAACAGGCAGACCCAGGACACCAGCATCACCCACCAGGTGACCGGGTGCGCGCCGAAGCGGTCCGAGAGCCAGCCGCCGAAGGCGCGCAGCACGCCGCCCGGCAGCGAGAAGCAGGCGGCCAGCAGCGCCGCGGTGCGGATGTCGAAGGCGTACTCGGCGATGTAGTACTTCGTCATCCACAGCGCGAGCGCGACATAGCCGCCGAACACGATCGAGTAGTACTGGCAGTATTTCCACACCCGCGGGTCCCGGAGCGCGGCGAGCTGGCGCGCGACGGTGACGCCCGCGCCGGCCTTGTGCGCGTCGTCCTGGTGGCTCAGGAGCCAGAACAGCAGCGCCGTCGCCAGCATCGCGCCGGCGTAGACCCTGGGCACCATCTGCCAGCCGTAGGCCACCACCAGGGCGGGGGCGACGAACTTGGTGAGCGCGGCGCCGGAGTTGCCGGCGCCGAAGATGCCCATGGCCAGCCCCTGCCGGTCCCGGGAGAACCAGCGCGCGACGTAGGCGATGCCGACCGAGAAGGAGCCGCCGGCCAGGCCCACGAACAGGCCCAGGACCAGGAACTGCGCGAACGAGGTCGCCTCGCCGATCAGCCACACCGGGACGACGCAGGCCAGCATGAGCAGGAAAAACACCACCCGCCCGCCGGTGCGGTCGGTCAGCATGCCCAGCGGCAGGCGCACCAGGGAGCCGGTGAGCACCGGCGTGGCCACCAGCAGGCCGAACTCGGTCTCGTTGAGCCCGAGCGTTTCCTTGAGCGGGATGCCGATGACCGCGAACATCATCCACACCGCGAAGCAGACGGTGAAGGCGGCCGTGCTCGCCACCAGCACCGAGAGCTGCTGCCGGTTGCGCACGCCTGCGGCTGCGGAAGGGCCTTGCATGACCCGCAGGATAGGAAGCGCGCCCGCGGGGCGATATTCCCCCAAAGCACGCCGGACCGTCGCAGGACGGCCTAGGCCGGCATACTCACAAAGGACTAGGGCGGCGGGATCCGGGCCGCGGCGGCGCGGTCAACGGGCCGCGCGCGTGCGCTCGATCGCGTAGACCGCGGCCTGCACGCGGCTGGAGAGGTTGAGCTTGCGCAGGATGTGCTGGACGTGGATCTTGACGGTGCTTTCCGCCAGGTCGAGGGTGCGCGCGATCTCCTTGTTGCTCCGGCCCCTGGCCAGGTGCGACAGGATTTCCTCCTCGCGCGGGCTGAGCGCGTCCTTGTGCGCCTCCTCGGCCGCGGCCTCCCCCGCCTGCAGGCCGCGGACCAGCTTGCCGGTCATTTGCGCCGAGACCACGGAATCGCCGTCCGCCGCCCGGCGGATCGAATCCAGCAGGGTCTGGGTCTCGATGTTCTTCAGCAGGTAGCCGCTGGCGCCGGCGCGCAGCGAGTCCAGCAGGTCCGCGGCGCTCTCCGAGACGGTCAGCATCACGATGTGGGTTTGCGGCGCCGCTTCCAGGAACAGCTTCACGGCATCCTTGCCGGCGATGCCCGGCATGTGCAGGTCGAGCAGGATGACGTCCGGCTGGAGCTGCGCTGCGCGCTCCACGCCTTCCAGGCTGGTCGGGGCCTCGCCCACCACTTCGAAATCGTCATGCCGTTGCAGCAGGGCCTTGACGCCGCTGCGAAACAGCGTGTGGTCATCGACCAGCAGCACGCGGATCGCGCTCATGCCGCCG
>DASZQG010000232.1:0-9593 GCA_035550075.1 Hyphomicrobiaceae bacterium
GATCTCGCCCGCCTGCGGCACGATCTCGAAATAGTACGTGGTGGCGCCGGTGCGCTGGGCCACGCCCGGAATGAACGTGCCCTGCACGAAGTGGCCGCTGGCGATCGCTGCCCGATGCAGCCAGGAGGCCAGCACGCCGCCACCCTCGCCGCCAAGCGCCGCAATCAGGACCTTGATGGGCTTGGCGCTCGCCACGGGATCACTCCGCCGGCACCAGCAGGGGCGAGGGCCGTCGCCCGCCGCCGAAGAGACGGATGAGAGCTGAGGACAGGGCGCGCCTCAGCCGGTCCCAGGCCGTCGGGTTCTGGATGATGTCGATCTGGGCGAACGAGGGGCAGAGCTGCGCCGTGTGCGCCACCTCTCCGCACAGTCCGCAGCCGACGCAGTCGTTATTGACGTGGGCGATCGGATCGGTGCGCAGCGGATCCTCGTTCGGCTTGATGGTAAGCGACGGGCACCCCGACAGGCGGATACATGAATGGTCGCCCGTGCACACGTCCGGATCGACCCAGAAGCGCGTGCGCACGACGCGTTCGCCGGCCGCGATCCGGCGCGCACGCTCAGGCCGGATGCGGCGCTGGCGCGCGAGCTGGCATTCGCCATCGGCGACAATCACCTTGAGGCCCTTGTCGGGCGCGCGCATCGCCTCGCGCAGCGTGCGCATCACGTCGGGCACGCCATAGGTGCGCACCCGCTTGACCCAGCGCACGCCGAGGCTTTTTACGGCCGACTCGATGTCGAGGCTCTTGCCCCGCCCGTCCTTTTCCTCCTGCGAGGAGGGAATATCCTGCTGGCCGGTGGCGCTGGAATAGCCGTTGTTCATCACCACCAGCACCGAGTCGTCCTTGTTGAACACGGCACCCGCCACGCCGGTGAGCAGCCCGTTGTGCCAGAAGCCGCCGTCGCCCATGACGCTGACCGGGCGCCGCCCCTGAGTGCCCGACACGGCCGCGGCGGAGGCGAGCGACATGCCGTAGCCCAGGATGGAATTGCCCTGGCTGAAGGGCGGGAAGGTCGCGAAGGAATGGCAGCCGATGTCGGCAGCGACGTGCAGCGGCCCCATCTCCTTGCGCAGCAGCTTCATGGCCGAGAACACCGGCCGCTCGGGACAGCCGGTACAGAAGGTGGGCGGGCGCGGCGGCAACGGTGCGCCAAGTTCCTTGTCGATCGCGGCGCGCTGCGCCTCGACCGCGCCGACCCAGGCATCCAGCGCTGGCGTCGGCACGCCGTAGCGCGTGCAAAAGGCGGAGACGCCTTTGCCGACCACGTGCGGCGTATATTCGCCGGCCATCGGCAGCACGTCCTTGCCGTGCAGCTTCGTCTGCAGGTCGGCCTTGCGCATGATCTGGCCGATCGCCTGCTCGATGAAATCGGGTGCGCCTTCCTCGACGACCAGCACCGCCTTCTTGCCGGCGCAGAAGCGAACGATCTCGTCCGGCACAAGCGGGTGCACGACGTTGAGCACCAGGGTGGGCAGCTTCACCGCGCCGAAGGCGTCGCTCAAGCCCGCCAGCGCCAGGCGGCCGTTCAGCACATTGAACAGCCCGCCCTGGACGATGATGCCGATGTCTCCGGCATCGGGCCCCAGCTTCTCGTTCAGGCCGTGATCGCGGATGAAGGCCTGCGCCGCGGGCAGGCGTCGACTCACCTTGTCGGCCTCCTGGTGGAAGGTGGCCGGCGGGTGGCTGAGCCGGTCGTAGCTGAAGGGCGCAGGCGGCAGCCGGTTCCGGGCCGAATGCGCCGCACGCACGTTGTCGCCGGTGGTGAAGCTGCCGAACATATGGCAGGCGCGAATGCGCAGCTCGAGCAGAACGGGCGTGTTGGACGCTTCCGACAGCTCGAACCCCTTCTCGACGGCACGCACCAGGGTCGGCAGGTCGGGCCGAGGATCGATCAGCCACAGCGATGACTTGACGGCCATCGCGTGCGTGCGCTCCTGGATGACGCTGGCGCCCTCGCCGTAGTCCTCCCCCACGATGATCAGCGCCCCGCCCATGACGCCGGGCGAGGCGAGGTTGGATAGCGCATCGGCTGCGACGTTGGTGCCCACGATCGACTTCCACGTCACCGCCCCGCGCAGCGGATAGTTGATGGAGGCGCCGAGCATCGCCGCCGCCGCCGCCTCGTTGGTGCAGGTCTCAAGATGGATGCCGAGATCGCCCAGCAGGTCCTCGGCCTGCACCAGCACGTCCAGCAGGTGGCTGACCGGCGCGCCCTGGTAGCCGCCGACGTAGGAGACGCCGGACTGCAGCAGCGCCTTGGTCACGGCCAGGATGCCTTCGCCGTAGAAGGTGGCGCCCTTGCCGAGGCGCAGGCTCTCGATTTCCTGGCGGAACGAAACCTCGGCCATCGTGTCCTACCCGGTCGGATCCTGTCCTGCTGCCACGCCGGCACTCAACTCGGACCGCAGCTTCTTCAAAAGGTGCAGGAACCGCGCGCGATCGCGCGGACCGACGATGCGATCGAGCTCGCGCTCGTGGCGTTCCGCACAGGCGGTCAGCCGCCGCAGCATGGCCTCGCCGGCGGGCGTGAGGGTGAGCTGATAGCTGCGCTGGTCCTTCTTCACGCGCGTGCGGTTGATGAGGCCGCGGCGGGTGAGATCGTTCAGCACCGGCGTGAGGGTCGACTTGTCCCGGCAATTGGCGCGGCTGAGCGCGGTCTGGCTGATGCCGGGGTTGCGGCCGATCAGGGTCAGCACGGCGAAGCGGCCCGGCCTCAAGTCCACATCCTCGCTTTCGCGGGCGAAGGCCTGGAACGAGGCTGTCTGCGCCATGCGCAGGTTGAAGCCAAGCCACTCGGCGAGCGGGCCGTAGTCGATGCCATCGGCGACGGCGCGTTCGCGCTCGCGCCTTTTGGCTGCCGCCGCCTCGCGCGTGGAGAGGGTCACTTGCACCATCGTTGGATGTCCAGCGCAGATTGCGTCGCGCCACGCCTGCAACGCCCCGGACGGGGAAGCGCGCGCACATTGTCTGCAAACAGTTTTATATCCGACTAATTCCCTTTACAAGGCGCGGCACATCGGGCTGAATAACTTCAACGGCAGTGCGATTGCCGACGACAAGCAAAGTGCATCGGGCCGAAGTCCGATGCCGGAGGAGCAAGCACGAGGAGGAGCAAGATGCCATCGCGTCTGGCAGGAGTTGCGTTCGTTTCGCTGGTGTGCGCCGCTGGTCTGTTCGCGGCCGGGCCGGCATCGGCACAGGACAAGCCCGTTCACCTCAAGCTGTCGCACTGGGTACCGCCCTCGCACCCGCTGCAGAAGGCGATGGAAGACTGGGGCAACTCCATCAAGAAGGACAGCAACGGCACCATCACCTTCACGGTGTTCCCTGCCCAGCAGCTCGGCAAGGCGTTCGACCACTACGACATGGCGCGCGACGGCATCGCCGACGTGACCTACATCAATCCGGGCTACCAGCCGGGCCGCTTCCCCATCATCGGCGCCGGCGAGCTTCCGTTCCTGATGAAGGACGCCAAGGGCGGTTCGCAGGCGCTCGACGCGTGGTATCGCAAATACGCCGACACGGAAATGAAGGACGTCAAGTTCTGCCTGGGCTTCGTGCACGATCCGGGCGCCATTCACTCGCGCACCAAGAAGGTCATGGTGCCCGGCGACATCAAGGGCATGAAGATCAGGCCCGCGCATGCCACCATCGCCGCCTTCGTCACCGAACTCGGCGGCACCAATGTGCAGGCGGCCGCACCCGAGGTGCGTGACGTGCTGGAAAAGGGCGTGGCGGACGCGGTCACCTTCCCCTGGGGCTCGGTGCCGCTGTTCGGCATCGACAAGGTCACCAAGTATCACATGGACGTGCCGCTCTACGTGACGACCTTCGCCTGGGTGATGAACAAGAACGTCTACAACAACATGTCAGCGGCGCAGAAGAAGGTGATCGACAACCACTGCACCAACGAGTGGGCGCTACGCGTGGCCGCGCCATGGGCCGATTTCGAGCATGCCGGCATCGCCAAGATCAAGGCGGAAGCCGGCCACGAGGTGTATTCGATCTCGGCCGACCAGCTTGCGCAGTGGCGCAAGGCGGCGGAGCCGCTGCAAAAGGTGTGGGCGGACAACGTGCGCAAGGCCGGCGGCGATCCGGACGCCATCATGAAGGGGCTGAAGGCCGAACTGGCCAAGTTTCACGCAGCCTACTGACGCGTGACCGCTTCGCTTTGGCATTGGCGGCGGATATGCTCGCCGCCAATGCGTTCTCTTCCCCGCCTCAGTTTGCGCGCGCTCTGCGCTGACCCGGACACGTTGGGACCAGCCGTGCAATGACCGGACCCGCAGCAGACCCGACCCGCGCGGTGTCCGGCGGCGGCGCTGCCCCTGTCCTGCGCAACAACATGGACCGGTTCATCGACACCATCGAATGGGTGGCGGCGTTTTTCGTCGGCATCGTGGCCGCCAACATCTTCCTGGCCGTCCTGCTGCGCAACATCTTCTCCGTGTCGATTCCCGACAGCTACGACTTCGGGCGCCTGCTGCTCGGCATCCTGATCTTCTGGGGCATCGCCGCCACCAGTTATCGCGGCGGGCACATCACTGTCGATCTGGTGTGGGCGAACGTGGGCCCGCGCACGCAGCGGATGATCGACGTGTTCGCCACCCTGGTTCTCCTGTTCGTGGTGGTCGTGCAGACCTACACGCTGTTCGACAAGGTCGTGGGCACCTACCACGATCACGTGCTGACGTTCGACCTGCGCCTGCCGACCTGGCCGTTCTTTGCCGTAGCCTGGGCGGGCGACGTGTCGGCGGTCCTGCTGATCGCCATCCGCACCTACCGCCTCGTGTTTCAGCCCGAGAAGCTGGCGCTGGGACAGCAGGGCCCCCAATCCCGGACGGTGGAGTGAAGGCAAGATGAGCACCGACGTCATCGCCGTCGCCGGGTTCGTCGTGCTGTTCGCGCTGATGCTGCTGCGGGTGCCGGTGGGCATGGCCATGGGCCTGGTCGGCGTGTCCGGCTTTGCCTACATCGTCGGCGGCGGCCCGGCGCTTAAAGCGGTCGGGCATACGTCGATGCGCACGGTGACCGACTACACCTTCGGCGTCATCCCGATGTTCCTGCTGATGGGGGCGTTCGTCACCAACTCCGGCATGAGCCGCGAGCTGTTCAAGGCGGCGAACTCGTTCGTGGGGCATCGACGAGGTGGGCTCGGCATCGCCACCATCGTCGCCTGTGGGGGCTTTGCCGCCATCTCCGGCTCCTCGGTGGCGACCGCGGCAACTTTCTCCACGGTCGCCTATCCGGAGATGCGCCGCTACAATTATCCGCAATCGTTCGCCACCGGGGTGATCGCCGCCGGCGGCACGTTGGGCGCCATGCTGCCGCCGTCCACCGTGCTGGCGGTCTACGGCATCATCACCGAGCAGGACATCGGCAAGCTGTTCATCGCCGGCATCGTTCCGGGCCTGCTTGCTGCGGCGATGTACATCATCACCATCAACATCATCGGCGCCCTGCGGCCGGGCTTCCTGCCCGAGGGGCAGCGGGCCTCTGTGGCCGAGCGGATAGCCGGCGTGCGCGAAATCTGGGCGCCGCTGTTGTTGTTCGTGTTCGTCATCGGCGGGCTGTACGGTCTGCCGGGGCTGCCGCGTTTCACGCCGACCGAGGCCGGCGGCATGGGCGCGACCGGCGCCTTCATCATCGGCGTGCTGCGCGGGCGCCTGCGCCGCGACGAGATCCTGCGCTCGCTGCTGCAGGCCACGCGCACGGCGGCGGCCGTCTTCACCGTGCTGATCGGCGCGCTGCTGTTCGGCTACTTCCTGACCGTCACGCAGACGCCGCAGAAGGTCACCGCCTTCCTCACCGGGTTGGGGCTTGGTCGCTACGGCGTGCTCGCCCTGATCATGCTGATGTACCTCGTGCTGGGCTGCCTGATGGATGCGATGGCGATGATCATCCTGACCATCCCCATCATCTTTCCGGTCATCGTCCACCTCGGCTTCGACCCGGTGTGGTTCGGCATCATCATCGTGATGACCGTCGAGCTCGGCCTGATCCACCCTCCGGTCGGCATGAATGTGTTCGTAATCAAGAGCGTCGTCCACGACGTCAGTTTTGCCACCATTTTCAAGGGGGTGATTCCGTTCATCATCACGGATATGATCCGCTTGGTCATTCTGATCGCGTTTCCCATTCTGGCGCTCTGGCTTCCATCGAAGATGTGAGGCGGCGCCGGCCCCCTCGCAGGACGCGGATGCATGAAAAGGTCGAGCGCAGCGGCCAAACGCAAGAAGCCTGAAGCTGCCCGGGACCGGTCCATCGATTTCGACGAGCTGCCGGGCTACCTCGGGTACCAGGTGCGGCGCGCACAGGCCCGCATCTTCGGCGAGTTCGCGGCCGGGCTCGCCGACTTCGAGTTCACCCTGGGCTCGTTCGGCGTGCTGACCCTCATCCGCGCCAATCCCGGCATCAGCCAGGTGGCGCTGGCCGCCGCGTTCGGCGTCGACAAGTCGACCATGAGCCCGGTCATTTCGCGGCTGGAAAAGCGCGGCCTGATCCGGCGCAAGGTGCTGGACTCCGACAGGCGCTACCAGGCGCTGTTCTTCGAGCCCGCCGCCGAGCCCGCGTTCAACGCGGCGCGCGTCAGGGTGCGCGCGTTCGAGAACGGCATCGCCGCCCGGCTGAGCAAGGCCGAGCAGCGCGAGCTGACGCGGCTATTGGAAAAGCTGCAGGGCAACGGCGAGGAGGGCGGGGACTGACGCGGTGCAACGCCGCGCGTCAGCGGCGGAGCGACAGGCACGACAGCAGCTCGGCCCCCATCTGCGGTGTGCCGACGGCGATGACGGCCTTGCCCGGCACCACCCAGGCCTGCAGGCGCGCCAATGTCGCTTCGGACGCGGCCACGCAGCCGGCAGTGCCCTTGCCCGGCGCGCGCCACACGTGCAGGAAAACGCAACTGCCGCCGCGCACCTGGGCGTTCGCCGGATAGTCGATGACGAAGCCGCGCCGGTAGAGATCGATGGTGCCCATGTCCTCGCCGCTGGTGCCGGGCGGCACGATGCTGCGCGGCACGATGCGCCCGTAGTGGACCGAGCGCGGATCATCCACGCAGAACTGCTGCCCCTTGCGCAGCTGCATGTAGCCCGGCAGCGACTGCGGCAACGATCCGAACGGGGCGCCGATCCGGTACACGCCGGCGGGCGTGCGGCCGTCCCCTTCGACCTTGGCCGGAATCGCGGAGGCGGCCGCGCCGCGAAGCGGCCAGCCCAATCCCAGCCCGCGCCGTCCGAGCACGGCCGGCTCGCTTGCGTCGCGGCGCTGCCATGGCGCGGACGTGGCGGCGCGCTCGAAGGTCTGCAGCGTGGCGTGAATGCCGTCACTGGCCGCGGCCGTCACCAGCACGAGCTGGGTTGCGGTCGCCAGCAGGGCGGGACAGTCGGCCGCCACCGCCGGTCCCGCGCCCGCCGCCAGCAGAAGCAGGCCCGTGGCAAATGTCAGGCGGCTTCCTCGCGCGTGCTCTGCACGCACCTGCGCGGCGCTGCGCGTCCGATCGACTGTGCTCTGTTGCATTTCAGATATGCGCTCCGTTCGCTGCTCTTAACCAACATCGCGCGGTCGCGTCATTATTAGATGACATGTCAATCGGCGTCATGTTTGTGTCGCTGCCCCGGATGCGGCGCGGGGTTGGGCGATTTGTTTTCGCCCGGCGCACTCGGAGAAGCTTTGGGGTGGTCCCTTGCAGACCGAGAACCGGCCTGTGCCACCGGGTGCGCGCGTGCTGCTGCTCGAGGATGAGCCGCTGATCGCGATCGAGGAAGAGTCGATTTTGCGCGCGCTCGGTCTTGACGTGGTCTACGCGCGCACTGCGGACACCGCGCTTGCGATGCTCGCCGGCGGCAAATTCGATGCGGCACTGCTGAACTGGAAGCTCGGCGCGGGCACCAGCCATGGCATCGCCAACCGGCTGGCGGAGCTCGGTGTGCCGTTCGGCTTCCTCACGGGCTACCAGGAAGACGCTTTGCCCGATGAGTTCCGGCAGCATCCGATCGTGCACAAGCCGTTCACCGCCGATCAGCTGCGCGAGACCGTGGCCGCGCTGATGCAGCCGCCGGCCGGCCCCGGCGGCGAGGCATCGCGCGGGCCCTGAGCGGCACCGCCGCTGACAAAGCTGCCGACAGGCTGTATGAGGGTCGGCGCCAACCCATCAGCAGGACGCCGCTATCGTGCAGGACGAGTTGCCTTCGGCTGACAAGATCCACCACGAAGATCTCGTCGTCGGCCGGCCCATTACTTTCGGCCGCAAGGTCGTGACGAAGGACGAGATCATCGCCTTCGCCCGGCAGTACGATCCCCAGCCCATGCACCTCGACGAGGAGGCCGCCAGGGCCACGCCGGTCGGCGGGCTGTGTGCGTCGGGTTTCCACACCTGCGCGATGATGATGCGCATGATCTGCGACGGACCGCTGTCGCGCACCGCCTCGGAGGGCGCGCCCGGCGTCGAGGAAGTGCGCTGGCTGGTGCCGGTGCGTCCCGGCGACGTGCTGAGCCTGCGCCACATGTTCACCAGCAAGCGCACGCTGGGCTCGCGACCCGACGTCGGCCTCGCCACCGTCGACATCGAGCTGCTGGACGCGAACGAGCGCGTGCTGTGCACCTGGAAGACGACCCAGTTGACGCGCCTGCGCCACCCGGAGCCCGCGGCCCCGGCCGGCCAGCGCACCCCGCGCCAGCCGCTCGCCAGCCTCTGGGAGGCGACTGTTCCGGCGGCCCCGTGGTCGCACGGCTTCTTCGAGGACCGCGTCATCGGCGAGACCGGCGATTTCGGCCGCCACACCTTCACCAAGGACGAGATCATTGCCTTTGCCCGCCAGTTCGACCCGCAGCCCTTCCATATTGACGAGGTGGCGGCCAAGAACACGCTGTTCGGCGGCCTGTGTGCGTCGGGCTGGCACACTGCCGCCATCTTCATCCGCCACGTGGTCATGGCCCGCCGCGCCGAGATCGAACGGCTCGGCGCCGCCGGCCAACGCGTCCCGGCCTATGGACCGTCGCCGGGCTTCCGCAATCTGCGCTGGCTGAAGCCGGTCTATGCCGGCGACACGATAGAGTTCCGCGGCCGGCTGTCGGAAAAGATCGACCTCAAGTCGCGCCCAGACCGAGGCCTGCTGGCGAGCGAGGTGCAGGGCCGCAACCAGAAGGGCGAGATCGTCTTCGCCATCACCTCGCAGATCCTGGCCGAGCGGCGCACACCCTATTCCGGCGCCTAGGCGCTCCCGGACCTCTGTCACACGGCTGAAACACGAATAGGTTTTGCTTTGCCGTATGGGGTTGCAGCGCCAGCAGGGCCAGGGGGAAGCCGGCGTGCAGTATCGCGCGGTCTTCATTTCCGATCTGCATTTGGGAACCCGCGCGGCGCATGCACAGGCGCTCCTCGACTTTCTGCGCCACGTCGAGGCCGACTGCTACTACCTGGTCGGCGACATCATCGATTTCTGGAAGGTGCGGCGCGGCGCGCACTGGCCGCAATCGCACAACGACGTTCTGCAGAAGCTGCTGCGCAAGGCCCGCAAGGGTGCGCGCATCGTGTTCATCCCCGGCAACCACGACGAGGGGCTGCGTGATTTCTGCGGTCTCGCCTTTGGCCGT
>DASZQG010000233.1:0-52337 GCA_035550075.1 Hyphomicrobiaceae bacterium
TCCATGCGCGACCTGATGGAGAACGGCGAGCCCGAGGACGCGCATCCCTCCGAGTGGGCGCCGCTGGTGGTGGTGGGCGAAGGAAGCTAGGGGTTCCCCTGTCCTGAAAGAGCTGGGGCGAAGGGCTTACAAGATGGCGAAGCTCGTCTTTGGAATGAACCAGTCCCTGGACGGCTACGTCAACCATACCGCGTTTGCGCCAGGTCCAACGGTTTTCCGTCACTTCATCGAGCAGGTGCGCAACCAGGTGGGCAGCGTATACGGTCGCCACCTGTACGAAGTCATGCGCTATTGGGACGAGGATCATCCCGAGTGGGACGCGGCGGAGCGCGACTTCGCGGCCGCGTGGCGGAACCAACCGAAGTGGGTCGTGTCGCGCTTTTTGAAGTCAGTCGGCCCCAACGCCACGCTTGTCGGCAAGGACGTGGAGGCGGCGATACGCGGGCTCAAGGCTCAGCTCGCTGGCGAGATTGGAGTTGGCGGACCGGAGTTGGCACGAAGCCTGACCGGCCTGGGTCTTATCGACGAGTATCGTCTCTACCTCCACCCTGTTGTGCTTGGTCGCGGCAAGCCATTCTTCGCGGACCGGCGGCCGCGGCTCCGCCTTGTCGCCAGCGACCCGCTTGGCGAGGACGTGATTAGGTTGACGTATGTTCCGGCCTGATCGCGCGACGAGGAGCGCCGATGCGTCAGGTCCACTTTGGGCGGTACAATGAAAGCTGAACGGCCCTAGCCACCGCGCCGCGTGATCCGCTCGTTCATCCACGCCGCGGTGCGCGCCACGCCCCCGAAGCTGAACAGGTGTACGCCTGTGACATTGCTGGCGCCGCCGGTCAGGCAGTGCCGCGCGAGCGCGATGAGCTGATCGCTCGGATCGACATGGGTGACGAGCCGCACCGCGCGCATTCCCTCGGCCTGCAGGGCGCGCAGCGACGCGCTGACGCCGCAGCGGCGGGCAAAGCGCAGCAGCGTGACGGGACTCGTCGGACCGGCAAGCCCGACGTAGACGGGAACGCCGGGCGCGCGGCGCGCGAGATCGGCGCAGTATTCAACAATGCGGTTGGGTGCGAACGAGAACTGCGACACCACGTGGGCGCCGAGCCCCTGCCGTTGCGCCAGCGCCAGCTTCTCGGCGAGCGCTTCGTTGAGCCGGTCGGTGGGAATGCTGGGGTGTCCCTCGGGATACCCCGGCAGCGCCACCTCCTGCACGCCGGCGCCCGCGACGATGCCCTCGCGCAGCAGCGCCGCCCCTTCCGCGTAGGGACCGGCCGGCGTCGGCACGTCGCCGCCGATGAGCAGGATCTTGCGCACCCCCGCAGTGCTCACGGCGCGCTCGAGGAAGGATTGCGCCTCCGCCCGCGACGCGATGCGGCGCGCAGCGACGTGCGGCACAGGGTCGAGCCCCGCTTCGCGCAGCGCGATCAGAGCACGCAGCGTATAGGCCAGGTCGTGCCGCGGCAGATGATTGACATACACGGGCGTACCTGCCGGCAGCAGGCCTGCAATGGCGCGCGCGTCCTGCGGGGTGTCCGCGCCCATCTCCAGCGACCCGCAGGCGACCAGTTCGGCCGCGACCGCGGCCACGTCGGCAGGTGCAGCAACGGCCAGGGAAGCATCGTGCGCGGGTTGGCCTGCCATTGGTGACCTTCAGTTTCGCTTGCGGGATACGACGTAGGATTCATCGAGAAACCACAGGCTGCCGTGCGCCTGCAGCACCTCGCGCGTGGCATCGAGGTATTTGCGCGAGCCGAGCACGGCCGCGAGCCGCTCGTCATCGATCTGCGCCACGTAGACGGCGGCATTCCATGCCGCGAACAGCGTCGACGTCCCGATGCTGGCGGCAATTTCCGTGGGCAGGGTATGCATGTCGTAGCGGAACACGGCGCGGTTGTCCGCGTACGCATTGAAGTTGTAGTGGCGCGCGTCGCGTCCCAGTTCCGTGCGCAGCGCCCGCAGCAGGTCGTGGCGATTGGTCTGGAACGGATTTTCGTCCGGCCACATCTTGCGGATGATCTCCAGGCCCGGATCGCCGCCGCAGGAATGGATGCCGAGCAGCCGGCCGCCTGGCCGCAGCGCGCGGGTCAGCGGCGCGATCACCTTCGACGCCTTGAACTCGACCGGTACGCGCGCGCGATACGGCTGCGAGGCGATCACGAGATCGTAGTCGGCCCGCGCGCGCCCCTGCTGGGGAATGATGTCGTTCAGCAGGAAGCGGAAATCGTCGCGATAGATCACCAGCGCCGCCGGGCGCTCATAGATCGGGTTGCCGGTCTTCGGGCTATGGCGCGCCTGCCAGATCTTGGCCAGGACCGGCTCCAGCGCGTTGATCTGGTCGCTGAACTCGGCGGCCGTCGAGCCTGCCAGCGCCACCTCGTGCCATACCAGCGACGTCGCGGCCGACAGCGCCTTGGGCGACAGCCACGGCGCCTCCGTGTAGTACATGTTGGTGACGACCAGCACCGTGGCCGGATGCTCGTAGAACCGGTCCGCCATCTTGTCGAGCGAGAGCCGGGTATCCTCGAGGCTGATCTCCTTGCCGACGATATAGAACGGCACCGTCGGGAAGCGGCGGTGCATCTCGCGCATCACGCGCGTCAGCACGGTGCCATCGCCCATGCCGGCGTCGAACACGCGCAGCGCAGGGGGGCTCGGGTGCAGATGCGCCAGCTCCATGTCCACCCGGCGCGCCACCACCTCCTTCTCGCTGCAGGTGTTGACGAACAGCAGGTACTTCTGCCGGTTGTCGAAGAAGCGGAAGTTGCGCGACGGCGTTTCCTGGGCAACGGCGGCGTTGGCATTCGCGGCCGGTGAAGGTGACACCCGCAGCAGCGGCAGCAGCTCGCGCGGCGCGGCCGGCGCTTCGATGCCGTTGCTCAGCAGGTAGGCGCTGACGCGTTCGAGCGTCTCCGGCGTGATGCGTGCGCCATCGCGCAGGCGTGCGACGAACTTCCCATCGTTGACGACCCGCCGCCCGAAGGTCGATTCGGCCATGCCGGCTCGCCGGCAGAACTCCGAGATGCTGTCCAGAAGACCTACCGCTTCCAACGCCATCCGGGGCTCCTGAAGGGCGCGATGGGGCGCAATCGCGTAAGACCATCATGCTAAAACGCCGATTTGTGGGACAACAACCACAAAAGCCTAGCTAAATGTCTATGGGACGAATCCCACTATTCCGGGACGGCCCGTCGCGGGGTGCGGCCTGCTGCCGGCCCGGATAAGCCCTGGACCAGGCGAGGGCGCCGGCGCGGCCCGCGGGCGAAGGACCCGCGAACACAGGTCACGCCGGCGGCGAACGGCTCAGGCGGCGGCGGGCGCGCCTTGCAGGCGCCCGCCACCTAAGGTAGGTCCCCGTGTCCGCCACCCGCGGGCGAGACCTCACCGAAAGCGAAATCCCGAAAATGCCCGCCTCTGCCCTGATGAATGTGATGATTGGCGCCGCCCGCAAAGCCGGGCGCGGCCTGGCGCGAGATTTCGGCGAGGTGGAGCAGTTGCAGGTCTCGGTCAAGGGTCCGGGCAACTTCGTCAGCGCCGCCGACCACCGCTCGGAGGAGACGCTGTTCAGGGAGCTGTCTAAGGCGCGGCCCGGCTACGGCTTCCTGATGGAGGAACGGGGCGCGGTTGCCGGCCCCGACAAATCCCATCGCTGGATCGTCGATCCGCTCGATGGCACCACCAACTTCCTGCATGGCATCCCGCTCTTCTGCATTGCGGTCGCGCTCGAGCGGGAGGGAGAGATTGTCGCCGCCCTCACCTACAATCCGGCGCTCGATGAGCTGTATACGGCGGAAAAGGGCGCCGGCGCCTTCCTCAACAACCGGCGGCTGCGCGTCGCGGCGCGCAAAAACCTCGCGGAAAGCGTCATTTCTACCGGGATTCCGCATCGCGGCCGAGGCGATCACGCCCGCTTCCTGCGGGAATGCCGGAGCCTGATGGAGCAGGTCTCGGGCTTGCGCCGCACCGGTTCGGCGGCCATCGATCTGGCCTGGACGGCCTCGGGCCGTTTCGACGGCTATTTCGAGCATGGGCTCTCGCCCTGGGACATCGCCGCGGGTCTGCTTTTGGTGCGGGAGGCAGGCGGCGCGGTGACCGACGCCCAAGGTGAATCCGCGATGCTTGCGACCGGCAGCATCGTCGCTGGCAATCCGCACGTGCAAAAGGCCCTGCTGGGCGTGCTGGCGCAGGCCGCCGCGCCCGCCTAGGGGTTGTGGAAAAAGTGGGCGCCGGGGGGCGACGAACGGGCCGGAAGCCGGAAAGTTGCCGGTTTCTGATGTGAATGTCTTTGGCTAATGTCGCCTCTGTGAAGGCGTTGGAGACCGAGCGAATGGCAAGAGCGAGATCGGGAGAGCGCAGCCCGCCCACCCTGCACCGGACCTTGTCCACGCCCGGGCTCTATCTGTGGCGCATGTTCGTGTTCCTGGTGCTGGTCGGTCTGCTGGTCGCGGTGCTGAGCAAGCAGATCTGGATCGCGATGATGAACAACCCGAGCCTCAACGCGCTCATCCTGGTGGTGCTGGCGGTCGGCATTCTCTACGCGTTCCAGCAGGTGATCCGGCTCTACCCCGAGATCCGCTGGGTCAACGCCTTCCGCATCGCCGATCCGGGCCTTGCCATCTCGCACCGCCCCGTGCTGCTGGCGCCGATGGCCACCATGCTGCGCGAGCGAACCGGCTCGCTGTCGCTGTCGGCCACCTCCATGCGCTCGATCATGGATTCGATCGGCTCGCGCCTCGATGAATCGCGCGACACGGGCCGCTATCTCGTCGGCCTGCTGGTGTTCCTCGGCCTGCTGGGCACTTTCTGGGGCCTGCTCGACACCATCCAGTCCGTCGGCCGCACCATCGGCGCGCTCGACACCCGCGCCGCCGACAGCGTGACCGTGTTCGACGATCTCAAGAACGGCCTCGCCGCTCCCCTGCGCGGCATGGGCACCGCCTTCTCGTCCTCGCTGCTGGGCCTTGCCGGATCGCTGGTGCTGGGCTTTCTCGAGCTGCAGGCGAGCCACGCCCACGGCCGCTTCTACAATCAGCTCGAGGAATGGCTGTCCGGCATCACCGAGCTCGCGCCGGGCGGCACGGGTGCCAGCTCCGATTTCGCCAGCCGGCAACTCTATGCCGCCATCCACGACATGCATCGCGCCGTCGTCGATCTGAGCGAGCGGCTCGCTGCGGTGCCGCGCACCGAGGGCGCGCCACCCGAAGACGCGGTCAAGGAGCTGGCGAAAGGAGTCGACCAGCTCGTGCGCCAGATGCGCGCCGAGCAGAAGGTCGTGCGCGAGTGGGTTGACGAGCAGGCCGCCCAGCAGTCGGAGGTCGCCACCGTGCTCAAGGACCTGGCGGCCAACGTCGGCCGGAGGGGTTAAGCCATGCCTCTCGGCCGGGGACGCAGAGCGGTCACGTACGGCGAGTTCTGGCCCGGCTATGTCGATGTCCTCTCGACGCTTCTGCTGGTCGTCACCTTCCTGCTGTCGGTGTTCATGGTGGCGCAGTTCTACGTCAGCCAGGAAGCCACCGGCAAAGAGACGGCGCTGCGGCGGCTGACGCGGCAGCTCAACGAGCTCACCACGCTGCTGAGCCTCGAGAAGGGCAAGGGCAAATCCCTGCAGGACGACCTGACCTCGCTGCAGGCCGCGTTCGCCACGCTCAAGAGCGAGAACACGCGGCTCAGCGGAATTGCCGGCGGCGTCGCCGACAGGGACGCGCGCATCGCGAGCCTCAGCAAGGAGCTCGCCGACAAGACCAGCCTTTCCAGCGAGGCGCAGGCCAAGATCGACCTTCTCAACCAGCAGCTCCTGTCGCTGCGCCAGCAGATCGCGGCCCTCAATGAGGCCCTGCACGCCGCCGAGGCCAAGGACAAGGAGAGCCAGGCGCGCATTTCCGACCTCGGTGCGCGGCTCAACGTGGTGCTCGCGCGTCAGGTTCAGGAGTTGCAGCGCTACCGGTCGGATTTCTTCGGGCGCTTGCGCGAACTTCTGCGCGACCGCAAGGACATCCGCGTGGTCGGCGACCGCTTCGTGTTCCAGTCCGAAGTGCTGTTCCCATCGGGCCAGGCAACGCTGACGCCGGAAGGGCTTGCCACCATCGATCAGCTCGCCACCGCGATCGTGGAGCTGGAACGTTCCATCCCGCAGGAGATCGACTGGGCGCTGCAGGTCGACGGGCATACCGACAACCGTCCCATTTCCAGCTCGCAATTCCCCTCGAACTGGGAGCTGTCGAGCGCCCGCGCCACCACGGTCGTCAAGTACCTGATCAGCCGCGGCGTTTCACCGAAGCGCCTGGTGGCCGCGGGCTACGGCGAGTTCCAGCCGCTGGAGGAGGGCAACAGCGAAGAGGTTCTGCGCCGGAACCGGCGCATCGAGCTGAAGCTGACGAACAGGTAGCCGTAACCGCGGCGGCGAGCGCGTTCCACTCGCACCCGCAAGCGACAGGATGATACCCTGGCGGGGAGTTGCTCCGGCGGCTCCCGCCGGATAAGCCAACTGGCCCGCTTCGCCCTCTGGCGGCGAGCGGCCCAAATGAGGGCGCACCTTGCAGGACTGGTTCTTCAGGCACGGCGGCACCAAGCGCTTTTTCACCTGGCTGCGCATCGATTCCTGGATCGATTCCACGCTGGCGACCTCGTGGGAGAACATCAAGGAGCGCTATGCAGGGTTCTCGAGCTTCTTCGCGCAGTTCCGCCTGACGGGCTGGAAGCGGCTCGTCAACGAAATGCTGTCGGAAGGGCTGACCCTGTGCGTCGGCGGACTGACCCTGCTCTACATCCTCGCCATCCCGGCGCTGCAGGAGTTCGACGAGAACCGGATCGCCACCGGCAAGTACAGCGTCAAGTTCCTCGACCGCAATGGCGTCGAGATCGGTCAGCGGGGCATCCTGCACAACGACGCCGTGCCGCTGGACGAAATTCCGGACGTTCTCATCAAGGCCACGCTCGCCACCGAGGACCGCCGGTTCTTCGACCACTTCGGCGTCGACGTCCTCGGCACGTTCCGCGCCCTGATCGAGAACGCCCGCGCCAACGAGGTGGTGCAGGGCGGCTCGACGCTCACCCAGCAGCTCGCCAAGAACCTGTTCCTGTCATCGGAGCGCTCCATCCAGCGCAAGATCAAGGAAGCGTTCCTCGCCCTGCTGCTGGAGTCGCGCTACTCGAAGCGTGAAATCCTGAAGCTCTATCTCGACCACGCCTATCTGGGCGGCGGCGCCTTCGGCGTGGAGGCCGCCTCGCAGTTCTATTTCGGCAAGTCGGTGCGCGACATCAACCTCGCCGAGGCGGCTCTGCTGGCGGGACTGTTCAAGGCGCCGTCGAAATACGCGCCCCACGTCAACCTGCCTGCCTCGCGCGCGCGCACCAACGAGGTGCTCAACAACCTGGTCGAGGCCGGCTACATGAGCGCGGGCCAGGTGCACGCCGCGCGCCTGCACCCGGCCAAGATCATCGAGCCCAAACGCACCTACAGCCCCGACTGGTTCCTGGACTGGGCCTTCGAGGAGGTGCAGCGCATTGCCGAGGGCCGCGGGCAGTTCGTGCTGACGGCGCGGACCACCATCGATCTCGGCCTGCAGCGCGCCGCACAGGAGGCGATGGAGACCACGCTGCGCCAGACCGGCACCGGGCGGCGCGGCGGCAATCCGTTCACCGGCGCCCTCGTGTCGATGGATCCCGACGGTGCCGTGCGCGCGATGGTCGGCGGCCTCGACTACGAGGACAATCAGTTCAACCGCGCGGCCCACGCACATCGCCAGCCCGGCTCATCCTTCAAGCTCTACGTCTACGCCACGGCGCTGGAGAACGGCTACACACCGCGCTCCATCGTGCGCGATGCCTCGGCGAGCTGCGGAAACTGGTCGCCGCACAACTACAGCGGCGGCGGCGGGTCGGGCCGCGCGCTGCCAATGATCGACGCGTTCAAGATGTCGCTCAACACCACGGCCGCCGACATCTCGTTCAAAGTGGGGCGCGACAAGGTGCTGGAAATGACGCGCCGCCTGGGCGTCGAGGGCGTCAAGAAGACCTGCTCGATGGCACTCGGCGACACCGGCATCACGCCGCTGGAGCACACCGGCGCCTACGCCACCTTCGCCAACGGCGGCAAGCTCGCCAAACCCTATGCCATTCTCGATATCGTCAATTCCAAGGGCGAGCCCGTCTACAATCGCGCCAAGGACGAGCCGGAGGCGCCGCAGGTCATCAGCCGCCACGTCGACGAGATGATGAACCAGATGCTGCAGGCGGTGGTCACCGAAGGCACGGGCCGGCGCGCCGCCCTCGACTTCACCAACGCCGTCGGCAAGACGGGAACCAGCTCGAGCTACCGCGACGCCTGGTTCCTGGGGTTCACCGGCGCGCTGGTCACCGGCGTGTGGATCGGCCATGACGACTTCCGCCCGATGAGCTGGCAGGGCAAAGGCGTTACCGGCGGCAGCCTGCCGGCGATGGCGTGGCATGCGTTCATGTCGGTGGCGCACAACAACCGCGCCATTCCGCCCATACCGGGCATTCCGCTGCATCCCAACCAGATCGCCGATCAGCAGAGGCTTGCCGAATTGAAGAAGACAGATCCCGTCATGGCGAAGGCGCAGATAGCCCAGGCCGCGCAGAACGGATCCGGCATCATGCCGCCGCAGACGCGCGAGGTACTGAAGAAGCTGGCCGAAGCCATGCGCCGGGCCGGCGATAAGCATGGCGACGCCGGTACACCGCCGGCCGCGGCACCGGAAGGTGCGCCGGCGAAAGGCCCGCCGCGACCGCCCGATCGCCGCGCGGAGGTTCCCGGTATTGGCCTCAGCCGCAGGCCCTGATCCAATCCGGCGCGGGGAACCTGGCCTTGAGCCTCATCAAGAAGATCATCGTCAACCTGATCGTGTTCTTCGGCTTGTCGATCGGCGGCGGCCTCGGCAGCGCCTGGTACATGATCGAGGCGGGCTCGCGCCTGTCCACGCGCAGCAACGGCCCATGGGTCACGTGGTCCGCGGCCGGGCGACCCGACGCCGACCCCTATACGCGCGCGCACATGGTGCGTGACTCGCTGTTGCCGCTGTCCTCCACCCTGGAGCTCAGCTATCGCGCCAAGACCGACAGCGCCGGCGGGCGACTGCGCTCGGGCTGCGACTACACGATCACCCTGACGGGCTTCGACGGCGCGTGGTGGAACCTAGCCGCCTTCGACTCGCAGGGGCGGCTCATCGCCAACCCGGCCGAACGCTACGCCTTCAACCGGGACAACGTGATGCGCGAGCCGGATGGGCGCGCGATCGTGTCGCTGGCACGCGACGCCAGATCGGGCAACTGGCTGCCGATCGGCAGCAGCCGCTTCACGCTCATACTGAGCATCGACGACCCGACGCAGGCCGCCCGGGTCTACGAGAGCGGCATATCCAGGCCGTTGCCCGAGATCAAAAGGATCGCGTGCCGATGAGCGTGTGGCTGCCGAAATGGACCCGCGCCACCAGCTGGCGCCTTGCCATCGGCGCCGCGCTGCTGGGCGGCATCATCCACATCCTGACTGTTCTGGCGGTGCCGGTGATGGGCCGCAGCAACGCGCTCCAGGTGCTGCGCGGCAGCCTGCCCGCCAACGAGATGGTGATGGTTCCGCCGTGGCCTGAGGGCGCCAAGCCGCTGCCTTTCTTGGGGGCCGGTGCGCTCTATGCCATCTGCCGCTACGATCTGACGGGCGGCCCCGTGGAGATTTCCGCCGCGCTGATCGATGCCGGATGGACGCTGTCGCTGCACGCGCCCGCAGGCGACAACTTCTACGTAGTGCCGGCCCAGGAGGGCCGCACCAGCGAGGTCTCCTTCGTGCTGGTGCCGCCCGCGGACCAGGGCGGCGACTTCACCACGCCGGCGCGCGCGTCCAACGACGACACCACGCAGCTCGCCTCGCCAACGCTTGAAGGGCTGGTCGTGGTCCGCGCACCGCTCAAGGGAGTTGCCTGGCGCAGCCAGACGGAAGCCGTCTTGCGGCGCGCGCAGTGCACGCCGCTCAGGCCGTAGCACGTTCCGGCTGCCGCTTCTCAGTCCGGCAATTCCAGCCGGTCGCGCTTGGGGCGCGCCTTCTCGCGCCGGCGCGTCTTCGGCGCCTCTGCGTGCCGCTCGCGCCGCACGCCCGGAAAGATGATGATCTCTGCGCTTTCGAAATCGGCGAAGTCTCGCTCTTGCGATCGCGACCCGCCCGACCGGAATTCGACTATTGTTGCCATCTGCTCCCCCTGGCCCTTGGCGTCCTCTGACGCCTTGTGGCCATCCCCATCCGCAGTGGACGCGAAACGTGGCGAATCACTCAATTTGAGTGCCACAGGTGTTAACGGAGTGTTAAGCGCCGGGACCCGCGTGCCGGCGGCGCTCGGATCAGGTGGCGGCGAGCCAATCCTCGAGAAAGTGCCGGCCCTGCTGGTCATCGACGGCGATGATCCACACGTCCGGATCGAACGCCACCTGGCGCTCGAGATAGGCATCGGCCTCGCCTTCGGGGGCAGGCTCGCGGTCGAGGCACGCCTGCCAGCGCCGCTCTTCGCGGGTTTCGTCCATGCCGGCGGGTGCGGGACCGAACAGCGCCGCCGTGCCGTCGAGGCGGCTCACCTTGATGTAGATGGCACCCGCATCCGCATCGCCGCGGCGCACGAGCACGGCGTCCACGCCGGCAACCGCGCAGCGGCGCAGATACGCCTTCACCCACATCTCGGACTTCAGCCGTAGCATGTGCAGACCCTAGCGGCGTGCGCGGGCTCTGCAAGCGCGATGGCGGAAACCCCTCAGCGTTGCGCCGACATCTTCGCCTGCGCCACTGCCTCGGTCAGCCGCAAAACCAGCCCGGCCGAGATGCGCCCGGTCGGCACCAGCCCATGGTCGACCTCGAACTCGCGAATGGCCTTGGCGGTTTCGCCGCCGACGCTGCCGTCGACGCGTGCAATGGCATACCCCAGCGAGGCCAGCGATTGCTGCACGCTGCGCGCCACCTGTTCGGCCGCCGGCGACTGGATGTTGCGCGCGCCCGGCACATCGGCTGTGCTCGCAGCTCCCAGTAACACGCGCGCGAGCAGGGCGTCGCTGGCTTCACCGGTCAGGGGCAGGCCGTGGTCGTACTCGAACGCCATGATCGCGGCGCGGGTCGGGATGCGCAGCAGGCCGTCATTGTTGAGCGGACCATAGCCTCGCTGCTCCAGCTCGCGCTGCACGCTGCGGACAAGGTCGGTGCTTGCGCCCGAGGTCCCGGCAACGTCCGGCAGCGGCGCGGCGGTGGCGGCGTTGGGTTGCATGCGCCCCACGCGGTCGCGGTGCGGCGCGGCGGGGCGGTGGGACGTCTTCGGTTTGGCAGCGGCCGCCGGCCCCCGTGCCGGCGCCGGCGCGATGGAGGAGGTCTCAACCGGCGCGTGCTCGCGGCTGCCGGCGCTCATCGCGGCAACCGGATAGCGATCCTGCAGGTAGAGCGCGTTCACGGCCACGCCCGCCGCCAGAAGGCAGAACAGGCCCAGGGCCACTCGCGCGTGCCATGGCGTCATTACCCTTACTCCCTGTACCGATCCGTGCCCCACGCCCCGAGCCGGACCGGCATTATTCAGGGGCCCGCGTAAACGAAATGTTAACTGGGTCTCTTCACCAAGCCGCGCCGGAGCCGAATGGTCGTTGCGCACGGGTGCGATGCAGGGCCGCGCACGCCGCGGCGCGGCGGATGCGCCGGCGCCAATCGATAAAACTTGAAACAACTGTCCGCAAAATTGGCCCCGGCAGCTTTGCCGGATCGCCAGAGTTGTCTGTTAGGACTAAGGACATCGAAGGCCAAGAAGACGTGTGAAGCGGTCAAGCCCATGTTTTTCATCCGACTGGCATTCTGGCTGGGCCTGGTGGTCCTGGTGATGCCAACCGAAGAGCACCAGCAGGCGCGGGTGTACAACGCCGCCACGGCGGCGGTTGAGCGCGCGGCCACATTCTGTGACCGCAACCCCAAGACCTGCGCGACCGGTGCACAGCTCTGGGCCGTCTTCTTGAAGAAGGCGGAGTTCGGCGCGCGTCTCGCGGTCGACCTGATCAGCAAGAGCGGGCGCGAGGCTCAGCCCGCCATGCAGCCTGCAAAGAGCGACCCCACGAGCCGGCGCGTCGAGCACGGAACCCTCGTCCCGGCAGACCTCGGCCCCGCCTGGCGCGGGCAGGTGGCGCGCGCCGGCGCCTGAGGCTTTCGGCCCACGGGTAGCCTTGCACAGCCTGGGGTTAAGGCCATATTGAGGGTAGCCTCGATCAATGGCCCGTATGGCAAGCACGATCGACGACATCCGCGCTGACTTTGCCCTGCTCGACGAGTGGGAAGACCGCTATCGCTATGTCATCGAGCTCGGGCGGAGCCTGCCGCCGCTGCCCGACGAGCTGAGGACGGAAGCCAACCGGGTGCGTGGTTGCGTGAGCCAGGTGTGGCTTGCCAGCCGGCCGCAGGCCCCCCGGCCCGGCGCCGCGCCGGTGCTGGAGCTGCAGGGCGACAGCGACGCGCATATCGTGCGCGGCCTGATCGCCATCCTGTTCGCGCTCTATCGCGGCAAGACGGCCGATGAGGTGCTGCAGGCCGACGCCCGCGGCCTGTTCAGCGAACTGGGCCTGCAGGACCATCTCACGCCGCAGCGCTCCAACGGCTTCTTCTCGATGGTGGAGCGCATCCGCCGCGACGCCACCGCGCTCGCCGCGGCCTGAGACGGCTAGAAGCGCCGGGACAGCCCGATGAACGGGTTGATCCGATCGGCCGCCGGGGTCACGCCGAAGTTGATGCCGGCGTCCAGTTGCAGGTTCTTGTCCAGCTTGTAAAGGAAGCCGGTTCCCAGCATCACTACGTCGCCGCGCGGGTCCTCGGTATGGAACCGTGCCGCGACCTCGTAATAGGTGCCGAACTTGTCGTTCCAGTCGTAGGCAAGCGATGCGGTGGCAGCGTATTCCGTGTGATAGCTGGACGCGCCATCGTCTCTGACCGCGGCGATGCCGCCATTCAGCCCGAGATCGAGCTTGTCGGACAGCTTGATCGCCAGGGGCACGATCAGGCCGCCCTGAACATGCTCGTCGCTGATGCCGTTGTGCCGGTCGGTCGGCAGCGAGACGTAGGGGAGCAGGGCCAGTGCGGTGCCGGTCTTCTCGAACGTATCGTTGCCCCACAGGTTGATCTTGGTGCGCACATCGAGACTGCCGATGCCCGATTGCGTCATGCTGCCGAACGGCTGCAGGTGCGTGTGAACCACGCCGTAGGGCTGCCAGATGAGGTTGAGCTCCACGTTGCTCGTCACGCCGATGCGCACGTTCGTGGTCCCGATCTCGTAGCTGTCGGTCACGGTACCGTCCGGCGCGGGACGCGAACGCGTGTAGCCGAACAGGTTCGACTCCACCTGGAAGTGCCCGGCATCGACCGTGAAGGGGCTTTCCGTCGTATCGGGGCGGTCGGTCGTCAGGTCGCGGAGCTGGCCATCGGGGGTCGGGTTGAAAAGGGAGTAGCTGCTCTTGTCCGCCGCGAGCGCTGCGCCCGCGGTCGCCAGCATCATGGCGCCGGCAACCAGCCCGGCCGCACCCGGCAGCGGCCTGGAGTGGGCCAGCACTCCATCCCTGACGCGTCGCCCAGTTCCACCAACACGTTTCATGCGCACTATCTTAGTGCGATTCCGGACCACGGGTACACGAAGCCACGAGCTTTTCAGTCCTGTGACAACCGGGACGCACCCGGCGGTCCTCCCCGAGGCTCATTACGGCTCCGCGGGCGATTGGGAGGGTTGCCCCGCGGGCCTGGCACCTGGCCGGCCGCGTCCGCGTGGGGCTCTGGATCCACCACGGAACGCTGCTCGGCCCATACCTTCAAATCCGGCCGGTAGCCGTCCTCTTCCCAGTGCAGCATGCGGGTAATGACCGGGGGCGGCGCAATAATTCCATAGTGCCGCGCCAGGGCCGTCAGGGCCTTGCCAAGCACGATGCGCGCGGTGCCCGCCGGCCAGCACCGGGCGCGTTCCGCCACCTCGAGCCCCAGGTCGCGACAGCAGACGTCCACCAGGATGTCGCCCAGCTCCGGCCCGACCGCCGCCAGCGCCCGGCGCACGCGCTCGCGCGCCACCAGGATCGAGTCGCTGATATGAATGCCCGGCCCCGGCGCTGAGCGGCGCACGCGCTGGCGCGGGGCATTGATGGACCAATCGGCGGTGACGCGCGGCGACAGGCGCCCGCGCCAGAAGTCGGCGCTCAGACGCTCGCCGGCGGCGAACTGAGCCTCGCTGAGCAAGGGCCTGCCGTCCTTGTCCTTGCGCCGGCGCAGCCAGGCCAGAGAGCCGATGCGCGCCTCGGGAACAAAGGGCACGTGGCGCCGGCGGCGCTCCTGCGCTCGGGATGGGGAGCGCGCGGGCCGGGAAAGGCTGGCGCGGGTTTTCGCCTCGCGCAGCCGCTGCAGCCCCGCCGCGGAAATGCGCAGGCGCTCGTCCGGCCCGCACTTGAGCCAGCCGTTGCCGAGACCGCGCGCAACGGCAGCAGCGGACACCTTCATGACCGGCTGGATGAAGCCGTTGCGAGGCGAGTAGACATCGAAGGCAGCGTCCGCCGCCGCGCCATCGCCCGCGCGAACCAAGTACGCCCCCCGAAGCGCGAGGCGCGCCAGCACGCTCAGGGATTGCCGTATGACCGGCAGGGCGGCCGGTCTCCCACGCCCGGATTTGTCCATGCCGGGCACGCTAGTGAGCGCGCGGAATGTGCCGGGACAGCAAAACGAGGGCGCCCTCGAGCAATTCCAGGGCGCGATCGAACCGCGGCTCCTCGCGCCGTTCCTCGATTAGCCCACAGGCGTGCGCCACCGTGGTGCGATCGCGTACGAACAGGCGCCCGACTTCCGTCAGCGTCAGGCCGCAGGAGACGTGCGCCAGGTACATCGCCACCTGCCGGGCAAAGGCCGCGCTCGGGTGCCCGCGCTGCAACGACCACAAGTCGGCCGTGCCGACCGCGAACACGCGGCCGACCGCCTGCTCCACCATGTGCCGGAGCGCTTCGTCCGGAATACGACAGGCTTGGGAGCCGCCATCCGCGGCGATGAAGGGGATGCGATCGTCAGTCCTGTAGCTGCCCAGCATGTTCCACCATCCAACGCACGATTTTTAGCGAGTCGCGATCGGGGGCAGCGGACAACGATCCTAGTCAGCCAAACCCCGGCTGCCAGCGAATAGTACGGCCTAGGTGAACGTCGGGGATAAGCCCGACCGCGGTTAACGGAGTGCCTCCGCCATGACCGCCCTGGCACGTTGCGCAGCACGCCAATCCCCGCACTTCCCGCTCATGGCAAGCTGATCCCGCGCAACGAGCGGAGCAGCCATGGCCAAATTGCACACGTCGAAAGCATCAGCGCGACATCGACAGCGGCACCTGCGTGTGTCCTCGCGTACCTCGCACCGCCGCGGCCGCATCCGTGCGACACCGATCACCTCGCGCTGCGGCGATCGCCGCACGATGCTGGCGCGCGCACTGCAGGTGTGGCCGCACGAGCTTGAGGATACGCCCCAAGCGCGCCTGCAGATCGTCCGCAAGCTGGAGCGCACGCTCAGGGCGGAGCGGCGGCGCGGGACGGCTGGGCATTGGACCTACGACCTCGCCCGCCACGCGGAGCTGCTGCGGCTGTATCGCGAGGAGGTGGCGAGACTGCCGCTGCCGGAGCGCATCGCAAGGCGCCACCGCCGGGGCTGAGCGGCCAGGGCCTGGAGGCAATCGGAGGCGCGGGCCTACTTCTCGCGGCGCGTGCCGAGCCCCATCTGCTTGGCGAGCTGGGAGCGGGCGGCGGCGTAGTTCGGGGCCACCATGGGGTAGTCGTGCGGCAACCCCCACTTTTCCCGGTACTCCTCGGGGGACAGGTTGTAGTGGGTCCGCAGGTGCCGCTTCAGGGACTTGAACTTTTTGCCGTCCTCCAGGCAGACGATGTAGTCCGGCGTGACGGATTTCTTAACCGTAACAGCTGGCCGCAGCTCTTCGCGCTCCATCGGGCCGACCCTCTGGACGGCTTTACTGAGGGCGTCGTGCACATCCCCGATGATCGCCGGAAGATCCCCAGCAACGACGGTATTGTTGCTGACATAGGCGGAAATGATCTCGGCCGTAAGTTCGACTAGATCGGCTCTGTGCTGGTCATCCATCCTGGTTCTCCTGCCGCCTCGGGGCGCTGGCAGCGGTGCTCTGATGACGGCCGTTCCTTACTCTATTCGCCTGAGCCACACAATGATCTTTAGCAATAAAAGAGAGCATTGATAGGCTAGGAATTAAGAACAAGAACGCAGGTGACAGTTATGCAACTTCGCATGATCGTAAACTGGCATACTATCTGAATCATATTCATTGGCAAGAATTGCACAACAACTGGCCGAGCCCTAGCTCGACCACCGCGTTGGTTGAACTGGCAACTTCAGCGTGTCACGAAGGCTTGAGTTATTCGTGCTCGACCCGGTCCAGGTCCGGGTCATAATGGGGCCGTCGGCACCCCCTAGACCGGCACCATCCTTCAGGCCCCGCCATGATCAAGACGTCCTCACTTCAAGGGCACGACACGCGCCTCATCCGGCCATCGCGCGCCCATCCTGTCGCCGCAGACCCCACCTTCCGCCCCGGCGACACCTGACGCTGCGATCTCTGCCTGTCTTCACGAGGATCAAGACAATCTGCGGCTTGCGGATACGCCCGATCGACGAGCGGACTCCGCCAAAAAACAAAGGACATCAAAAATGCACGGTCTCAATCGCCCCCTGACGCGTCAGCTCCCGCCCATCGCCCCGCGCCACCCGAAGATCATCACGCGCCATGGCGTCGAGCTGGTCGACGACTACGCGTGGCTGCGCGCCGACAACTGGCAGGAGGTCATGCGCGACCCAGCCGTGCTCGATCCCCAGATCCGCAGCTATCTGGAGGCGGAGAACGCCTATACGGAAGCCGCGCTGCAGGATACGGCCGCCCTGCAGGACCTGCTCTATGCGGAGATGAAGGCCCGCATCAAGGAAGACGACAGCACCGTGCCGGCCGCCGACGGCCCCTGGGAGTACTACTCCCGCTACGTCACCGGCGGGCAATACCCACTGCTGTGCCGCCGTCCCCGCGGCGGCGGCCCGGAGCAGATCCTGATCGATGGCAACAAGGAAGCCGAGGGTAGGGCCTACTGGGCCCTGGGCGCGGCCGCCCACAGCCCGGACCACGCGCTGCTGGCCTATGCCGTCGACGAGATGGGGTCGGAGCTGTTCACCATCCGTATCCGCGACCTGGCGACGGGGCGGGACCTGGACGACGCCATCCCCGACACCCGCAGCGCCATCGTGTGGGCCCGCGACAGCGCCACCCTGTTCTATGTGCGCCTGGACGCCAACCAGCGCCCGCTGTTCGTTCATCGCCACCGGGTCGGCGAGCCCGCCGCCGCCGACGCCCTGGTCTACGAGGAGAAGGACGTCGGCTTCTACGTCGGCGTGGGCCAGACCCAGTCGGGCAAGTTCATCATCATCGATGCGCACGACCACCAGACCTCGGAGGCCTACCTGATCGATGCCGACATGCCGCTGGCGGCCCCGCGGCTGGTCGTCGCCCGCGAGCACGGCCACGAGTACAGCATCGATCACCACGGCGATAAGCTGATCATCACGACCAACTCCGGCGGCGCGGAAGACTTCCGCATCTGCGAGGCACCCCTTGCCGATCCTTCCATGGCCAACTGGCGGGAAATCCTGCCGCACAAGCAGGGCCGCCTGATCCTGGAGACGGTCGCCTTCAAGGATCACCTGGCGCGGCTGGAGCGCGAGGACGGCCTGCCGCGCATCGTCGTTCGCCGCCTCGCCGACGGCGGCGAGCATTCGATCGCGTTCGACGAGGAGGCCTATTCGCTTGGCATGTGGGCCGGCTACGAGTTCGACACCACCAGCCTGCGCTTCACCTACTCGTCGATGACGACGCCGGCCCAGGTGTTCGACTACGACATGGAGGCGCGCGTGCGTGTCCTGCGCAAGATGCAGGAGGTGCCGAGCGGGCATGACCCGGCCGACTACGTCACGCGGCGCGTGTTTGCGCCGGCGCCCGACGGCGAGACCGTGCCGGTGTCGATACTCTACCGGAAGACGACGCCGATCGATGGGTCCGCCCCGCTGCTGCTCTACGGCTATGGTGCCTATGGCCTGACCATTCCGGCGAGTTTCTCCACGAGCCGGCTGTCGCTGGTCGATCGCGGCTTCGTCTACGCGATCGCCCACATCCGCGGCGGCAAGGACAAGGGCTACCGCTGGTACACGCAGGGCAAGCGTGAGGACAAGGTCAACACCTTCACGGACTTCATTGCCGCCGGCGAATATCTGGCCGCGAAGGGCTTCACCCGGCGGGGGCGCATCGTCGCCAACGGCGGATCGGCGGGCGGCATGCTGATGGGGGTCGTCGCCAACATGGCGCCGGACCTGTTCCTCGGCATCATCGCCGACGTGCCGTTCGTGGACGTGCTCAACACGATGCTGGACGAAAGCCTGCCGCTGACGCCGCCGGAATGGCCCGAATGGGGCAACCCGATTACCTCGAAGAAGGACTTCGAGCTGATCAGGTCCTATTCGCCCTATGAAAACGTGGCGGCCAAGCCGTACCCGCACATCTTCGCCTTCGCGGGGCTGACGGACCCGCGCGTCACCTATTGGGAACCGGCCAAGTGGATCGCGCGGTTGCGAGCAACCAGCACGAGCGACAACCTGATCCTCCTCAAGACCAACATGGAGGCGGGGCACGGCGGCGCCTCGGGCCGCTTCGATGCGCTCAAGGAAGTGGCGGCCGACTTTGCGTTTGCGCTGAAGATCGCAGACAAGGACGGCGTTGCCCCCGGGGCGGACTACGAGGAGCCACCGAAGCTGCGCGCGGTGGCCGGCGCATAGGAGGCTTCGCAGCAAACCAGCCCATCAAGCACAAGGTCCCGGGCGAAGACGCCCGGGACCGTTTTTATTCGCCGATCCGCGTGGTGGCCAACCAACCGGCGTGCGGCGTCAGACGTCCATGTTGCCGTCGTCGTCGGAATCGTAGTCGCCGTCGTCGTAGTCGGCGTCCTGGATATTATCGTCCTCGCGGTCCTGTTCCTCATCCTGCTTTCGGTCGGCTTCGGCGAGAGCCTGTGCATCGCTCTTGCGGTCGCCGGGCCCGCGCAGGATGTCGGATGCGGAGCCTGATCCCGGAGTGCCGGCCGCATGCGCCCCGCCGCCCAGCATGTTGCGGATGGTCTCGGCGACCATCATGCCGCCGGCAACACCGGCCGCGGTCGACATCGCCGAGCGCAGGAACCCGCCGCCCTGCGGCGGTGGTGGCGAAGACGGAGGCGGGCCCATATCACGGCCTGAGCCGTACGGACTGCCGTACTGCGGGCCTTCGCGGGAGCCCGCCTGCGGCACGCTGCTCGGGCGAGGCGGCGGCTCGGACCGGCTGCCGCCGAGCAATCCACCGAGGAAACTGCCTCCGGAGGCTTCGCGGCGCGGAGCCGGCTCCTCCAGCTCCTGAACGCGCGCTTCCAGGTCCTGAATGCGCGCCTCGGCTTCGCGCAACGCGTGCTCCTGCACCAGCACCGTCTGCACCAGCATGTAGGGCGCATCCGGCATCGCGCGGACCCGCTGGTTGATGACCGCCTCCGCGTCTCGATCCTTCTCAGGCGAGCCGTACTGGCGCATGCGGTCGAAAAGGTCCGTGATGAGCTGGCGTTCCTCTGGGGTCATAGGAGCCTCCAAGACTTCGGATGGGCATCATATCGGGAGGCGAAGGCCGCGCGACAACGAGGGAGCGAGATTAAGTTTGCGGCACAAGCCCTTGCGAACGAATTCAGAACAGGGCGCCCCGCGCGGCCACAGGCCAGACACATTCAACCCGCGCATCGCCCGTGGCCATGCCGCGAACGCCCACGTACCAGTCGTGCAGGTTGACCGTCGGATCACAGTGCCCGGGCACCAGCAGCACCTTGTCCCCGCGGCCGAGGTCATGGTTGCTGCCGGTGAGGTCCAGAATGCCGTGCTCGTCGGAGGGCCGGTGATAGACCACGCCCGGAAGCTGCCAGGGCGCCGGCATGCCGCTGTCCACGGATAACGCCTTGAGCCCTGCATCCACCACAACGCGCTCCCGCGCCGGCCGGCTCATGACGCTCGCATACACGAAGAGGGCATGTTCGAAGGCGTCGAAGGGCCCGCCGTCCGCACGCTTGTTACGCGCGTAATCGGCATCCATGAAAATGTAGGAACCGCACTGCAGCTCGTTATAGACGCCGCTGGCCGCCTCGTTCTCGTAGGTGCCGGTGCCCGCGCCGGTCACGCGCGACGCCGCGAGGCCAAGCTCAGCAAGCGCCCGGCGCGTCTCCTCGACGTGGGCAACAGCCTTGGCGATCAACGCACGGCGCTCCTCCGCCCCCCGCACGTGCTGGGCGGAGCCGTGATAGGCCTGCAGGCCCGCGAAGGTCAGATGCGGAGAGTCCGCGATTTTGCGGGCGATGCGTGCCGCGGGCATTCCCGGCGGGGCCCCGCAGCGCCGGCCGCCCACGTCGATCTCCACCAACACATCCAGGGCAACGTCCGCGCCGGCTGCCGCGGCCTCGATCTCGTCCACATTGTCCGCATCATCGACGCACACCCCGATTTTCGCGCGCCGCGCCAGCGCCGCAAGACGCGAGAGCTTGCCGGCACCCGCGACCTCGTTGGTGACGAGGACATCGCCGACGCCGCCCTCCACCAGCACCTCCGCTTCGGAGACCTTCTGACAACAGACGCCTACAGCACCCAGCGCAATCTGGCGGGCGGCGATGTCCGGCGACTTGTGGGTCTTGGCATGCGCGCGCAGGCGCACGCCGGCCTTGGCGGCGAAATCGGCCATGCGCCGCAGGTTTCGCTCGAAGGCGTCGAGGTCGATCACCAGAGCCGGCGTATCGACCTCGGCCAATGCCATGCCGGCGACCGCCGGCGGCTGCATGGACATATACGGCCTCTCTGCTCTATGGATCGTGGCCTGCGGACAGGCTGGCGCGTCACCCATCTATACCGTACGGCGGCCGCGGACACTCTCTTGAAAGCTCATAAAGGCCAGAGCCACGCCATGACCCTGCAGATCGGCTTTCTCGTATTTCCCGACATTACGCAGCTCGACATGACGGGTCCGCACGAGGTGCTCGCGCGCCTGCCCGGTGCAACCATCCACCTCGCCTGGAAAAGCCTCGAGCCCATCACGGCGCAGAGCGGCCTGCGCCTCATCCCGACGGTAACGCTGCAGGACTGCCCACAGCTCGATCTCATTTGCGTGCCGGGCGGTCCGGGCGTCAATCCGCTGATGAACGACGAGCCCGTGCTGGAGTTCGTGCGCCGCCAGGCCGCTGGCGCGCGCTACATCACCTCGGTGTGCACCGGCGCGCTGGTGCTCGGCGCGGCCGGGCTGTTACGGGGCAAGCGCGCCACCACGCACTGGATGTCGCTGGAGATGCTGTCCCTGTTCGGCGCCACGCCGGTCAAGGCGCGCACGGTCGTCGACGGCAATCTCATCACCGGCGGTGGGGTGACGGCAGGCATCGACTTCGCCCTGCGCATCCTCGCGGAGATCGCGGGCGAGAACGCGGCCAAGGGCGCGCAGCTCGGTATCGAATACGATCCTATGCCGCCCTTCCACGCCGGTTCTCCCGACGGCGCCGGCCCGGCGATCACGGACGCACTGCGCACCGCCAGTTCGGCTGGCCAGGCCCAGCGGCTTGCCGCTGCGCGCCAGGCCGCGGCGAGGCTCGGCACCGCCTGAATTGGTGCGGCCAAAAGGAAAGGGCCGCCGGAGGCGGCCCTTCCCGTCTATCTGCCTGAAGGCCGGCTATGCGGCTTTGTGCGCCGGCTCTGGGGCTTTCGTCTCCGCCACCTCCTGGTCGGAAACGGAGCGCAAAGCAATTCCGAAGTATCTGGTGCGCCGGCCGATACGCTCCTTCTTCACGCCGAGTTCGCTGATCTCGCGCGTGACCCTGGGATGGGCGAACGGCACCTTGTCGTTGTCCTCGCACCAGGCGCAGTATTCTTCGTAAAGCTCGGTGGACGTCACGCTGGAGCTGTCGGGCGCCGTCACCACGCGTTCGCGATAGAAGCGCTGTACATCGCTGTCGGGCACCACGGCACGCGACGGCATGGCCCTGGCGTCCGGCATCCCCTTGTTGTCGTTGGCACCCAGTGTCGTCGACGCTGGCGGCTGGCCGGCGCGCACGGTTTGCGCCGCTCCCGCAGCCGAATCCGCAGCCAGCGATGGCTGCTCGCTCCACAGCGAACCTGCGGCTTCGGCAGCGACAACCCTCGCGGATGGACGAGCCTCATGATCGTGCATGCGCCAGTAGGCGAACGCGACGTACATGCCGAAGCCCGAGCCGATTTCGATCAGGATCGCCACGAACACGGCTAGCGCCATCTGCACGGTCTCAAGCTGCAGGCCGGAGAGGTGCGCCAGCACGCTGGCCTGCGGGTCGGCTTCCGACAGGACGGTCGCGCCGGCGGTCTTTGCCAGCTTTGCGCCGATCTCGGCGATGCGCCCTTCCAGCTTCTGCGACTGCAGCGCGGAGGCGAGCTCTGCGCTGAGCTGATGGTACTGCTGGCAGTATTCGCGATTGCGCCGGCCCACCACCTCGGTGCAGCCGTTGGTGAGCTGCCAGGCGCGCTGCGTCTTGACGCCGTCGATCTCGGCTTCGATGGTCTGCGCCGGGCGATGCTTCGGCACCCAGGCGAGCTGTTCCTTCACCCGCTGCTCGTCGGCGCGCAGGTCCTTGTAGTTGGCCGCCGCCAGGGCGCGCTTGCCCGTCGTATCCAGGCGGTTGAGGGCCGCGTGGCCCAGTGCGGAGGTCATCGAGTAGCCGCTGACCACCGCCCAAACGATCACGGCGGCGAATGCCTGCGACCACATGCGGTTGCGCCAGGCCGCGAAGAAGAAGAACGGCACCAGCGCCTTGAAGCAATCGGCAGCGGCGGAGGCCGCGCCATAGATCTCGCCATCCAGCGGCGTCTTGCCCAGGCTGAAGCCGAAGCGGTAGTTCATCGCCGCGGACACGGCGAGCAGCACGCTGGCCGCAATGACGCCCAATACGCCAAGTGCATGACGTGTCATGTGACACCCCCTTATCGTTCCGGCCGGCCGCAGATCGGCAGGCCGGCATGACGCAAAGGGGCAGCACAGCGCATCGCCGGACGTGGGAAGGTTTGCTTACTGAGCGCTTTCCCTCGAGGACTGTGGCCGCCGAATTGCGGCCCAACCCTCAGCGCTCGCCCAATTCGCGGCAGAGCTGCATGAACGATCGGGGTTATGCACAAGAGACCGGTCTTTTGGCCGTTGGCCTTATGCACAAGCCGCCGAGGCTCGGAACAGAAAGACGCAGCACGCTGACGAGGCCCCTTCGAGGGCCAACAGTATACGATTCGTAAAGAAATCAGTTGCCTATGCGCCACGCCGAATCGCTGGTGCGGGCGCGCGGCTCGATTTGCCACGGCCGGACGACCCCAAAGTGTCCACCGTTCATGCACATTGACGCCTGATTGTCGCCCGGCAATTTCCACAGAGCGGTCACGGCCGACAGGCCACCAGCCATCGCATCCCGCGCAGCATGCGCCCCCTACGGAGGGCTGACGCGGCCGGGGCGGTTCACCTTCACGGAAGACTGAATTCCGCAACGCCCAGAATTCTGGAACAATGGGGTCGAGCGCGCGTTGATGGCTGAGTTACCGGCCTTCCGCGACCGCCCCCGGTGCACGTCAGAGAATTGATGCGGCGGACCATTGGGGATCCATTAGTTTTGCGTTCGGAGTGCTCGCATGAGTAAAGCTAGCGGCGCTGTGCTGATTGCCGCCGGCGCTGGCGTTGCCGCCTATGCGTTGATCCCAGGACGCGAAGCGGCACCTCATATTCCGGCCCCGTTCGAAATCCAGCAAGTCACTGCCCCGGGCAAGGTCGAGGCCTCGCCCAAGACGCCCCGTGCCCCGACGCGTGCGGCCGCGCCCGAGCGCGCCACCACCGCCGAGCCCGCCGCGCCGCGGCCGGCCGATGTCGTCGTGGCCAGCGCACAGCCCCGCCCGGCACGACCCGCGCCGGTGGTGCCCGCGCCCGGCGAGGAGCCGACCTTTGCGCCCATGCGCGAGGCCGCGCCACTGCCGGAGAACACGTTCTCGATCGCCCGCGCCCTGCAGCAGGAGCTGCGGCGCGTTGGATGCTACGACGGCAAGATGACCGGCACCTGGACTCCTGCAACCCAGCGCGCCATGAAGGCCTACATGCAGCGCGTCAACGCCTCGCTGCCGACCGACACGCCGGACGTCGTTCTGCTGTCGCTCGTCCGCGGCAACCCCGCAACGGACGTGTGCTCGCGTCCCTGCCCCGCCGGACAGGCGGCCAAGCGTGACGGGGAATGCGTGCCCGAAGCGCTGCTGACACGGCGCGGCATCAAGGATCGGCCGGCACGCGACGGGAAAGAACCGGCGCCCGCCATCACCGGCTGGGAAACGACGGCGACTGCCACGGCCCGCTCGCTGCCCGTGCCGCCGCCGGAAGGCGAACGCATGGGCCTGTCAGGGCCGCGCGGCGATGCCGCCGGGCCGGGAGGGCCGGCCGTGGTGCCGGGCGATACCGCCCCGACCCCGTCCGCTACGCCGCCGCCTCGCCGCGAGGCCCGCGAGGCCTCCCGCCACCGGTCATGGCACCGGTCCAAGCCTGATTGGCGGCGCAAGGTGTTTGAGTTCTGACCGGCTAGCCAACGCCCAGGCAGGTGCGCTATTGCCAGCGCATGGCCTCCCCGCCGCCCGATTACCTCACGACGCGTGAGGTTGCCGACCTGATCCGGCTCAAGGAGCGCAAGGTCTATGACCTCGTCGCTACCGGCGCCATTCCCTTCGTGCGCGCCACCGGCAAGCTGCTGTTCCCACGCGCGCTGGTGGAAGCGTGGCTGGCGCAGCACGCCGAGTACGCCGGCGGCATCGATACGCTGCAGAAGCGGCCGCGCATCTGTGCCGGCAGCCACGACCCGCTGCTCGACTGGGCGCTGCGCGAGGCCGGCACGCAGATTGCCGTCAATTTCGGCGGCAGCCTCGCCGGGCTCGACAGCCTCGCGGCGGGCGAAGCGCAGATGGCGGGAATGCATCTGCCCGAAGGCATCGATGACGCCTGGAACACCGGCACCGTCGCCCAGAGGCTGGCAGGCCAGCCGGTGGTCGTCATTGAATGGGCGCGACGCCAGCAGGGCCTGATCGTGGCGGCGGGAAATCCGCTGGGGCTGAAGGGGTTGCGCGATCTCAAGGGGCGCCGGTTCGCGGGCCGTCAGCAAGGCGCCGGCGCATTCGCCTTGCTGGAACGGCTGCTCGCGTCCGAACACATGCGTCTGGGCGACCTGGACATGGCACGGCCGCCGGCGCTGACGGAGACCGACGTCGCCGTTGCCGTGTCGGAGGGGCGTGCGGAAGTGGGCCTTGGCATCGGCGCGGTGGCGCATCAGTTCCGGCTCGGATTCGTGCCCCTGATCAAGGAGCGCTACGACCTGGTGATCTGGCGCGCGGCCTATTTCGACGATCCGGTGCAGAAGCTGCTGGCGTTCGCGCGAAGTGACCGCTTTGCCGAGCAGGCCCGCGCGCTGACCGGCTATGACGTGTCGGGTCTCGGCACGGTGCACTACAACGCGCCGTAGCGCCGGCGCAGGGGTATTGCCTCACAGCACGAGTTCACCGCGCAGGAAAGCCCGCGCCTCCGCGCTGCTGGGACGCGCGAAGAATGCTTCGCGCGGTGCACGCTCCACGACGCGGCCGTGATGGACAAACGCCACCTCGTCCGCCAGCCGCCGCGCCTGCCCCAGGTCATGGGTAATCATGGCCACCCGCGTTCCCGCCTTCCGCGCTTCATCGACGAGCGCTTCGATGGCCGTGGTGGCGGCGGGAGAGAGGTTGGACGTCGGCTCATCGAGGACCAGGATCTCGGGCTCCGTGGCAAGCGCGCGGGCCAGCGACAACAGTTGCCGCTCGCCGCCCGACAGCACGCTCGCCGGCGAACGCGCCAGGTGAGCGATGCGGGCCCGGTTGAGCGCGTCCAGCGCGCGCCCCGCACGCTCCGCGCGCGGGACGCCGACGATCGCCAGGGCGTACGTGATGTTGGCGAGGGCCGACCGGCGCAGCAGAACGGGCCGCTGGAAAACGAACCCGAATTTTGGCGCGCGGCGCCGATCGGGTGGCGTTCCCGCCCAGGTCACGTGGCCGGCCGTCGGGGCGATGAGCCCGGCCAGCACTCGGGCCAGCACGCTTTTGCCGGCGCCATTCGGACCAATGATGGCCAGCGTTCCGCTGCCACCGATTTCGAAGTCCACCCCGTCCAGGATGCGGCGAGCACCGCGCTGAAAGACCAGCCCGTGCCCGGCAACAGGCAGGATCACGCGTGCCTGCGACGCTAAAGCCTCGGGTTGCGCGGCGGCGTCACGCATAGGCAGAGCGGGCCCCGGTCGCGCGCAGCACCACCACGAGCGCGTTCACGCCGATGGCGATGATCATGAGAATCATGCCGAGCCCGAGCGCCAGCGCCAGGTCGCCCTTGGAGGTTTCGAGCGCGATCGCCGTCGTCATGACGCGGGTCACGTGGTTGATGTTGCCGCCGACGATGATGACGGCGCCGACCTCCGCCGTGGCACGCGCAAAACCAGCCAGGAATGCGGTGATGAGACTGAAACGGCCGTCCCACAGCAGCGTGCCGACGGCGCGAAGCGGTCCCACGCCCAGCGCGCGGAGCTGCTCGTCGTATTCCTGGCCCAGGTCTTCGATGGTCTGGCGGGTCGGCGCGGCAATGATCGGCGTAATGAGGATCGTCTGAGCAATGACCATTGCGGTGGGCGTATAGAGCAGCGCGAAGGAGCCCATCGGTCCGGAGTTGGACAGGGCGAGGTAGACCATCAGGCCTACCACCACCGGCGGCAGCCCCATCAGCGAGTTGAGCAGCACGACCGCGACGGAGCGGCCGGGAAATTTGGCAATGGCGATGAGCGCGCCAAGCGGCAGGCCGAGCAGGGCGGCACAGCACGTCGAGGCGAAGCTGACCCGTATCGACAGCCAGACGATCTCGGTCAGGTCCGGGTCGAGCCCAACGACCAGGCGGAATGCCTCGCCAAACGCGGAATAGAAATCATGCATGCACGCCCGGTCCCTGTGCCGTGACCGCACAAGTGTGCTTGTTCTGCGCTATCGGGTCAAATTCGTAAAATATGCAGAAGCTCGCAGGCCAGGGGAGCAGGCGGCCCACCCGCGCCGGGGAGGCGCGGGTTGTGATGCCGCCAGAGCGCTGGAAGGTCAGGCGGACGCCGCTTTGAGCCTTGCAAAGCCCGCTTCGAGGTCCGCCTTCAGGTCGGCCACGTCCTCAAGCCCGATGTGCAGGCGCACGGTTGGACCCTCCGGCCGCCAGGTGGTCGCGGTGCGCGAGGCGGTGGCATCGAACGGCAACACCAGGCTCTCGTAGCCACCCCACGACGCGCCCATGCCGAAGAGTTGCAGGCCCTCCAGCATGGCGGCAACCGCAGCTTTCGGGCACGGCTTGAGGACGATGCTGAACAGGCCGGCGGCGCCGAGGAAGTCCCGCTTCCATAGCGCGTGCTGGGGATGGCTCGGCAGTGCCGGATGCAGCACGCGCGCCACCTCGGGGCGCTCCTCCAGCCAGCGCGCCACCTCCACGCCGGAACGCCAGTGCCGTTCCAGGCGCACGTCGATGGTACGCATGCCCCTCAGGCCCAGGTAGATCTCCTCGGTGCCCGCGCACACGCCGATGCCCTGCACCTCCGCCACCATCCGCCGCGCGAGGGCATCGGTGGCCGTGATCGCCCCCAGCATCGCATCGGCGTGACCGACGATGTACTTGGTTGCCGCCTGGATCGAGATGTCGACGCCATGCGCGAACGGCTTGAAGTAGAGCGGGCTGGCCCAGGTGTTGTCCATCACCAACAGGGCACCACCGGCGTGGGCGGCGGCTGCGATTGCCGGAATGTCCTGCACCTCGAAGGTCTGCGAGCCCGGACTTTCTGTGAACACGAGCGAGGTGTTGGGGCGCATCAACGCGGCGATGCCGCCGCCGATCAGCGGATCGTAATACGTGGTCTCCACCCCGAAACGCTTGAGCACGCCGTCGCACATCTTGCGCGTCGGCAGGTAGGCGGAGTCGGTCACCAGGATGTGGTCGCCGGTCTTGGTGAACGACAAGAGTACGCTGGCGATGGCCGCCGCACCCGATGGCGCCAGCACGGTGCGCGCGCCGCCTTCCAGCGTGGCAATGGCCTCCTCCAGCGCCTCCGACGTCGGCGTGCCGCGGCGACCGTAGACGTAGCGTTGGTCGCGCTTCTCGAAGCTCGCCATCGTCTTGAACAGCACGGTGGAGCCACGATAGACAGGCGGATTGACAAAGCCATGATGGGCAAAGGGATCGCGCCCCGACTGCACCACGTGCGTGGCCGCGCGGACTGGGCGGCGCTCTGGATCGGAGCCGGTCATGGGTGCGTTCCTTCCTTCCGGGCTTGCCATTGGGCGTCTTGCGCAACCGCTGCGCAAGGTCAAGACTTGACCCAATCCGGTTTGCTGTCCAACAGTGACCGCGACACATCCTGAATGCGGCGTCGCCGCGGCGTGGGGCGCCTCAGGATCGAAAAACCGGCTCTTGCGGGGGGGCTTTGTGCAGGGCGGGTGGGAAACGGGCCAATGCGACTGCACCGTCCGCTGCATGTGCTGCTCTTTTTTCTGTTGGCGATCTCCCTGCCGGTGCGGCAGGCGTGGGCTGCGGGCGTGCTGGACAAGGTACGCGCGCGCGGACACTTGACGTGCGGCGTCGGCGACGGCCCGGCCGGGTTCTCGGTCGCGGATGCCAAAGGAAATTGGACGGGCATCGGCGCGGACTTCTGCCGGGCGCTGGCTGCGGCCGTCTTCGACAAGGGCGACGCGGTGGAATTTCGCCAGGTGCCGCCGAGCGATCGCGTGTCGGCTCTGCGTTCGGGCGAGATCGACGTTCTCTCCAACCATGTGGGCATGACCATCAGCCGCGATACCATGCTCGGCATCCGCATGCCCGTTGTTCTGGTCTATGACGGGCTGGGCTTCCTCGTACGCAAGTCGCAGGGCATCTCCAGCGCGCTGGAGCTTTCGGGCGCGCGCATCTGCGTGGCCACCGAAACGGCAGATGAACAAGGCGCAACAGAATACTTCGCGACCCTCAAGCTGCCGGTGGAGCTGGTCAAGTTCGACCGGTGGCGCGACGTGGTGGGTGCCTACGCCAACAACAGTTGCCAGGTCCTCGCGGCCGACCTCTCGACCCTGGCGATGGTTCAGCAGGGCCTGTCGGACCCCGCCGAACATATCCTTCTGCCCGAGCTGGCGTCGAAGGCCTTCATCGGGCCGGCGGTGCCGGCGGGCGACGCGGAATGGCAAAGCGTCGTGCGCTGGACGGTCTATGCACTGATCGCCGCAGAAGAGCTCGGCATCACCCAGGCCAACGCCGACAGTCTCAAGACATCCGGCGGGCCGGAAGCGAAGCGCTTCCTCGCCTCAAGTCTCGACTTCGTCGACCGCCCTGGGCTGAGCGCCGGCTGGACGCTGCGCATGGTCAAGCAGGTGGGTAACTACGGGGAGATATATGAGCGTACGCTGGGCGCCAAGTCGGCACTGAAACTGCCGCGGCGGCTCAATGCGCTCGCCGTCAACGGCGGGCTGATGTACGCGCCGCCGTTCCGCTAGGGCTCTCGCCGGCATCTCAGCGCCGGCTCACGGCATCACCACCTCGACCTGGGCGGACTGCCCCGCCTGCACCGAGAAATTGCGCTGGTAGGCCTGGCCGGCGTGGCGCGCCGTCACCGTATAGCTGCCGGGCGCGAGGATGTGGGTGGGCAGCGCGCCGACGCTGCGCTTGATCATTTCGCCCTGCGCGGTCGCCAGCGTCCATTGCGTGTCAGCCAGCGCATCGCCGCCGGGACGCGCCACCAGCTTGAAAGTGACCCGCGCCGCCGCGTGGCTCAGCGTCACCTCGGTCAGCTTGCCAGCCTCCACCGTGAAATCGGCGCGGGCGACTGCGTTGGCGTCGCCGTAGGTGCTGACGATGCTGTAGATGCCCGCATTGAGCCGCACGATGATGCCGGTCTTCACGTCGCCGACGACCTTGATTTTCTCGCCGTGCTGGTCGCGCTCGTCGGAGTAGATGTCGTAGCTGACCGACTTGTCGGGCGCGGCATCCCCACGGGAGAACACCGGCGTCACCCGCAGGCCGCCGGCGTTCAGCACGAACCGTTCTTCGCCGTGGTCACCTGGCACGGTGATCCTGCGAGTCAAGTGGGCCCGCCCGTAGGCGACGTTGACGATGTAGGTGCCCGGCTCCAGGTGCACCGTGGGATTTGCCTCTCGCTGCGTCAGGATCGGCTTGTACTTGCCGTCGGGCCCCGGCTTGTCGCGGAACACGCGCCAGACCAGGCCCTGCTCGATGGATTGTCCGTCCGAGGTCAGCGCCGCGCTCAGCCTGATGCCGCCCGCACCCGGCGCAGCCGCCGCCGGAGTCTTGGGCTCGACGCTCGTACGGGGCACCACCGTGGTGTTGGGAAGAATCCGATCGGTCGGGATCGACGGCAGGGCTGCGCCCGGATCATCGGTTTGAAGGCGCGGGGCCTGCTGGGCGTCGGCCGCGGACGCGAGGGCGAACACAGCCAGCGCCGAAGCCGCCAGCGGCCCCGCCACCGCCCTCGCCGCCTTCAGAACCGCCGCCCGCATCGTTGCGCTACTCCCCGAGAATCACCGCTCAATTTCGAGGCCGACTCGCGCGATTTCGTGGCAGCCGGCGCAGGAGGCGCGATCATGAACCGGTCATGTCCAGCTCGCGCTGCTCGCCGGCCTGCAATTCCAGGGACTTCTTGTACTTTTCTTCGCGGGTTTCGGCGCTGACCTCGTAGCTGCCCGGCTGCAGCACCACCGAGGGCGTCGCCGCCGTCGTGGTCCACACCGTGCCACCCTTGGCATCGCGAATCTTCCAGAACACATCGCCCGCCGGAGCGGCCGAGGCGGGCAGGCGCAGCTTGAGGGAGGCCGGCGCGTACTCCAGGATCACCCGCCGCTCCTCTCCGGCGCGCACCTCCACCTCGCGCACCAACCCGGCATTGGCCGCGCCGTAACGGCCGCTGATGCGGTAGAGGCCCGCGGACAGGATCAGGCTCGGCGCAGAACGGCTGGTGATCGCCGCCAGCTCCGGCGGCGACACGTCGATGCGCTCCAATTTGTACGAGATCGGTTCCGATGGCGATGATGGCATCCCCACGATGGCCGTCGAGAGCGTCAGCCGGCCCGCGACCAGGGGCAGCAAGCGCTCCACCACGTCGCCGGGCCCTACGGCGATCTGGTCGTGCACCTCTGCCCCGCCCCGGCGCGCGGTGATGTAATAAGTGTTCGGCGGCAGAAAGAATTCCGGCCGCGCCGCCGCCGAGCGCGCCACCTCGCGCCGCCCCGAGTGCGCATCCGGATCGTCCTCGAGAACGGTGAACAGAACGCTCTCGGAGCCTTCCGCGCCCTGCGGACCCGCCAGGCCCAGCCGCACCAGCGCGCCGTCGAGCGTCACGTCAAGACGGCCGCGGCTGCCGGCGGGCACCACCACGGCGCGATCCGCCTGCACGTTGCCATAGCGCGCATGCACCACGTAGCGCCCGGCGGGCAGCACGGCCTGCCCCTGGGCGCCCCTGAATGCAGCCACCAATGGACCGGATGGCAGCGCGTGGCGCGGCTCCGCGGCGGCTCCCGCAGCGTTCACACTCACCATCGCTCCCGTGAGCGCGGCGCCTGATTTCTGTGCCAGCACCCTGATTGTCAGCGTGCCTGCATTCAGAGTCACCACGCCGGGGGTCGGCGCCGTGTCCGACACCTCGAAAGTCTCGCTCGCGGAAACGGCGCCGTCAGCGGCCTGCACCGCGTAGCGCCCTGGCGGCGCCTTCACCACCGGATTGGTGGCGCGGCTATCGAAGAGGGCCACCTCGTCGCCCTCGCGCGATACCTTCCAATGTAGCGGCCAGTTGACGGGCTCGGTATTGGGCGCCAGCAGCGCGCGCAAATAGAGGCCCGGCGCACCGGCTTGGCCGGCCGGCGCCGGCCCTGTCCCACCTGCCTCGCTTGGCTCGGGGACGGCGCGCGAGGCGAGCTGCAGCGCCTCCTCGATCCGCGCGCCGACCTGATCCGCGGACGTGGCATTGAGAAGTTGTCCACCGGTGGTCTTGGGCAGGCAGGCCATGGCGGCAATATCGCCGGGCTTCAGCGCGAGCCCGACCACCTGCACGGTGATTTGCGCCTGCTGCAGCTCGGCGGCCGCTGCACACACATCCTGCTGGCAGTTGTCGGCATCATCATGGATCAGCACGATGCTGCGCGGCCCGGACTCGGCGCTGAATGCCTTCTGCGCCTCCCGCAGGGCCAGCGTCAGAGGGCCGCGCCCGCGCGGGCTGAGCTGCGAGAGCTGGCTCATGACGCGCTCGACGTTCAGCGGCTCGGGCGTCAGCATCACTTCCGCGTCGTTGCAGTCCCCGCCGCGCCGGCGACCGAAGCTGGCGATGCCGACGCGGGCGGCCGGATTCACCTTGGCGAGGCTCTGCTGCAGCAGGTCGCGCACCAGCGCGTACTTGGGTTGCCGCATACCCTCCATCGGGCCCCACATCGAGCCGGAGCCGTCGAACACGATCATCACGGATGGCGCATCGGCTGCCCGCGCGAGTCCGGGCGCACTCGCGACGAGGCAGGCAACCAGGATGCCAGCAAGATTTCGCATAAGCTGACTTGCGCGCGCCGAGGACATGACGGTTCCCATTGTACTCGGGGGCGAGTTGGTTTAGCGAGGGCAGAGTGCAACGAAGCTGCGAACACAGGTCATGGGCCAGGACACGATCGACCTGCTACTGAAGCGCCGGTCGTCGAAGCCGGCGCTGCTCGCCGATCCGGGCCCAAGCCCGCAGCAGCTTGCCATCATCCTGACCGCGGCCGCGCGCGTGCCCGACCACAAGAAACTGGTGCCGTGGCGCTTCATCCTGTTCGACGGCGAGACGCGCGCCGAATTCGGGCGCGTGCTGGTGAAGGCCTGCATCGCCGAGGAAAAGGAACAGCCATCCGCGGCCCGGCTGGAAACCGAACGGGGCCGCCTGCTGCGCGCCCCGGTGGTGATCGCGGCGATCTCGCGCGTCACGCCCAACCCGGCGGCGCCGGAGTGGGAGCAGATTCTCTCGTGCGGCGCCGCCTGCTTCAACCTGTGCCTCGCCGCCAATGCGCTCGGCTTCGGCACGGCGTGGATCACCGAGTGGTACGCCTACAGCGCGACCGTGCGCGAGGCGCTGCGGCTCGCACCCAACGAGCGGGTCGCCGGCTTCATCTATATCGGCACCGCCACCGAACAGCAGCCCGACCGCGAGCGGCCCGACCTTGCCAGCATCGTCACCCGGTGGAAGGGCTGAACCGGCGCAGCAACGGGAGGAACCCGAGTGTTCTACGAGACGCGCGACAACAAGCATGGGCTGAAGCACGATCCGTTCAAGGCCCTGGCCGTACCGCGGCCGATCGGCTGGATCTCGACGGTGGGCAAGGATGGCGTCTGCAATCTCGCGCCCTACAGCTTCTTCAACGCGGTCGGCGAGAAGCCGCACTATGTGCTGTTCAGCTCAGCGGGCGCCAAGAACTCGCTGCTCAACATCGAGGAGACCGGCGAGTTCGTGTGCTCGCTGGCCACCTACGACCTGCGCTTCAACATGAACATGACGTCGGCGCCGGTGCCACGCGGCATCGATGAATTCCCGATCGGCGATCTCACCGCCGCGCCAAGCCGGCTGGTCAAGCCGCCGCGCGTGAAGGAAAGCCCGGCCGCCTTCGAATGCAAGCATTGGAAGACCATTGAGCTGCCGCATCCGGACCCGGCGCAGGCATCGACCTACTCGGTGGTGTTCGGCCTCGTGGTGGGCGTGTACATCGACGACGCTTTCATCAAGGACGGCCTGGTCGATACCGGCGCCATGCGGCCCATCGCACGCCTGGGCTACATGGACTTTGCGGTGGTGACACCGGAGACGATCTTCAGCATCAACCGCCCCACTGCCGACGAGGCGATGGCGAAGCTGAAGAAGCAGGCGGCGGAATAGCGGTCAGGCGGGCCGGGCGACGGACTTGGCCCGCGCCAGAAGGCGCTCCGCGCGGACCAGATGCGCGCGGTCGACCATTTCCCCATCCAACCCCAGCGTGCCTGCTTCCGGGTTCTCGGCAAACAGCCGCACGATAGCCTCGGCGCGGGCCGTTTCCTGAGGGGTCGGCGTGAACGCCTCGTTGATGGCGGCAACCTGATTGATGTGGATGGCCATCTTGGCGGTGAAACCGTCGCGCGCTGCGGTCTCTGCCTCCAGCCGCAGGCCCTCCCCGTCGCGATAGTTCACGAATACCGTGTCGATGGGATCCACCCCCGCCGCCACCGCGGTGAACAGGCACATGTCGCGCGCGAGCCGATAGGGCGATGTCCATGTGCGCCCATCGTCCTCGCGGTTGCTGCGCGCGCCGATGGCGGCGGACAAGTCTTCCGCGCCCCAGGTCAGCCCCGCGAGCCGCGAGCTGGCGCCGATGTAGCTCGGCATGTTCAGCAGCGACACCGGCACCTCGGTGGTGAGCGCGATGATGCGGGTTGTCCCGCGCGGGGTGCCCGCGCTTTCCTCGGCGTGGGTCAGCGCCACCGACAGGGTGTGCACGTCCTGGCCGTCGCGCGCCTTCGGCAGCAAAATGCCATCGGGCCGCCCCGGCATGACGCCCGCGAGATCGTCTTGCCACAGCGGCGTCTGCAGATCGTTGATGCGCACGTAGATCAGCGGCCGCCCGGCGCGCTGGTTGGCTTCCGCCGCGTACTGGCGCGCCAGCTCGCGCGCCGCCGGCTTGCGCGGCAGGCTGACAGCGTCCTCGAGGTCCAGGATCAGCGCATCGGCGCCGGAGCCGGCGCCCTTGGCCAGCTTGCGCTCGTCGTCGGCGGGGATGAACAGCAGCGAGCGCATCAGGCCTTCCCCTTCGGTTTCTTGCGCATCATGGCCTGTCGCCGGCATTCGGCGACGAGCTCGCCCCGTTGATTGTAGGCGCGGTGCAGGAATTCGACGATACCCGCATTCTTGTGCGTGCGGCTGTTCCGCTTGGAAACGATTTCCGTTGTCACGTGGAGCGTGTCGCCATGGAACACGGGCTTTGGAAACTTGACCTCGGTCATGCCGAGGTTGCCGACAGTGGTTCCGAGCGTCGTATCGCCCACGGAGACACCGATCATCAGCCCCAGCGTGAACAGGCTATTGACCAGCGGCTGGCCCCATTCGCTGTTCTTGGCGAACTCGCGATCGATGTGCAGCGGCTGCGGATTGTGGGTCAGGCAGGAAAAGAGGACGTTGTCTGCTTCTGTCACGGTACGGCGGATCGGATGCTCGAAGACGCGTCCGACCTCGAGCTGCTCGAGGTAAAGCCCGGTCATCTCATTGCCCCTTCAAGGCATTTGCGCCGCGCGCCTTGTGCCCGTGGCGTCAGGCGTTGGCAAGTCCCCACGCGATGGCTTGCCCGCCTGCGTTAACGCGCGGCCGCAGGGAAGCTAATAACGGAACTGCTCGGAAAGGATCCGTTCATCCAGGTTGTGGCCCGGATCGAACATCATCAGCAGGTCGATGTTGCTTGCCTGCTCCACCGCCACGTGGGTCACGGTGCGGGTTTCGTCGTGATCGGCCACCGCGCTCACCGGGCGCTTATCGGGCTCCAGCACCTCGAATTGCAGCTTGGCCTCGTTGGGCAGCAGCGCTCCGCGCCAGCGCCGCGGCCGGAACGCACTGATCGGCGTCAGCGCCAGCAGCGGCGCGTTGATCGGCAGAATCGGCCCGAACACGGAGAGATTGTAGGCGGTGGACCCCGCCGGGGTTGCCACCAGCACCCCGTCGCAGATCAGCTCCTCCAGGCGCACCTTGCCGTCCACCGAAATTTTGATTTTCGCCGCCTGATAGGTTTCGCGGAACAGGTGCACCTCGTTGATGGCGAGGCCAGTGTGGATCTTGCCCTTGCGGTCCATGGCGCGCATCGCCAAAGGATGGATGACGCTGACCTCCGCGCGCTGCAGCCGGCCGGGCAGGTCCTCCTCGGTGTAGTCATTGGTGAGGAACCCGACAGACCCGCGGTTCATGCCATAGATCGGGATGCCGTCGTTCAGGTGCTTGTGCAGCGTTTGCAGCATCAGGCCGTCGCCGCCGAGCGCGACGATGGCATCGGCGTTGCCGGGCTTGGCGTTGCCGTAGCGCTTGGACAGCCGCTCCAGGGCATGGCGCGCCTCCGGCACGTCGCTGGCGACGAACGATATCCTCTCGAATTTCTTCGCCGGCCTTGCCATATCTGTCCCAGCGTCCACTATGCGAGGCTGCTGCTCGCGCCGCGCGGATCGATCGGAGGCTGGCTCAGTTGCGCGAAAACGACAAGCCCGTTCTGATCTATGCGACCTTCCCCTCGCCCGAGGAGGGGGAACGCATCGGCGGCCTGCTGGTCGATCACGGCCTGGCCGCCTGTGTCAACATCTTCCCTGGCATGACCGCCATCTACGTGTGGGAGGGCAAACGGCAGCGCGAAAACGAGACGGCCATGCTCATCAAGACGCGCACCGAGCTCGCCGAGCGCGTGATCGCGGAAGTGCGCAAGCTGCATCCCTACACCAACCCGGCCCTGCTGGTGCTACCCGTTACCCAGGGCTCGAAGGATTTCATGCGTTGGATCACCGAGCAGACGGCGGCGCCTAGATAGCGATTTCGTTGGAAAGTGGGTTTTGCCTGTTGACGGAAAATTCCTGGCGAGTTTCAAACCACCATATTTTGTTTGCTCCGCAATGGGGACAATGATGTTTCGTTCCAGTTGCGATATCTGCGGCGGCTCTTCCTTCGAACCGGTTTCCAAATATCAGGTGGATCCTTGGCCACTCGTTCAATGCCGCAACTGTGGCTTCGTTCTTCTGCAAACCGTTCCTGAATATGCTGCGCTGGCTGACGAGTTGGCGTGGGAAAAATCACTTGTTATAGAGCGTGCGCGCCGCAAGAAGAGCGTGTGGGGACGCCTCGACACGGCAACACGTTGGCGACTGCGCCTGAAATACCTACTGCGCCGCGCACCCCGTTTTCCGAAGGGAAACGTGCTGGACGTCGGCTGTGGCGGTGGCTGTCGTATTCCGGAAGGATCAACTCCATACGGAATCGAGATATCGGCGAGTCTGGCGGCCAGGGCCGCCCCGTTGTTCGAGGCCCGTGGCGGCAGGGTCGTTCATGCGCCTGCGGTAGAAGGGCTGTCCGGGCTTTCCACAGGCCAATTCCAAGCCATTTTGATGCGCTCTTATCTAGAGCACGAGGCGCAACCCAGGAAAGCACTATCAGAAGCCGTTAGATGTCTTGCGCCGGGCGGCCTCATTCATGTGCGCGTGCCAAATTTTGCGTCACTCAATCGACGCATCGTGGGTCGCCGCTGGTGCGGCTTCCGTTTTCCTGATCACGTAAATTATTTCACGCCGAAGACACTGCGCGCCTTGGCCGAAGACGTTGGCTTGATTTATCAACCCAAGCGTCGCTTGTCGCTTCTCGACGACAACATAACGGCAGACCTTCTAAAGGCGGCCTGAATCAAACCACACCATCACCCGCCCAATGCGCCCTGCGTGTTGAGATAGAGCGCATAGAGGGACTGGCTCGCCGCCATGAACAGCCGGTTGCGCTTCAATCCGCCGAAGCAGACGTTGGCGCAGCGCTCGGGCAGCGCGATGAGGCTTACCAAGATGCGCACCGAGCTCGCCGAGCGCGTGATCGCGGAAGTGCGCAAGCTCCATCCCTACACCAACCCGGCCCTGCTGGTGCTACCCGTTACCCAGGGCTCGAAGGATTTCATGCGTTGGATCACCGAGCACACGGCGGAATCGAGGTAGCGCGACACTGTGGCTTGCGTACCCGTTGGCAGGCATTTGTGTGTAAGCGCGCTCTAACAACTTGCGCGGAGACCGCCGGTCATGCGACCTCGGGTGCGCTTTCGGCACTATGTCAATCGAGCTTGCGGCCGACCACATGCTCCCATGTCAACGCGGTGCAGAATGCCCGCGCAGCCCTCTCCACCGATGAAGTATCGCAAGGATATCGACGGGCTGCGCGCCGTCGCGGTGATCCCAGTGGTTCTCTTCCACGCCAAGGTTCCCGGCTTTCCGGGAGGGTTCGTCGGCGTGGATGTATTCTTCGTCATCTCGGGCTTTCTTATCACCGGCTTGATGGCCGACGACTTCCGGTTCGGCCGGCTCTCGTTCCTAACCTTCTACGCACGGCGCATCAGAAGGATCGTGCCTGCCCTGCTGTGCGTCTACGCTGCGGTGATGGTGGCTGCTGCCGTGCTGATGCTGCCGGCCGATATGGCCGAGGTAGGGCGCAGCCTGCGAAGCTCGGCCCTGTTTGTCTCCAACGTGTTCTTCTTCGGCGAGTCCGGATATTTCGGCGGCGACGCCGGGCTGAAGCCGTTGCTGCACACTTGGTCACTATCGATCGAGGAGCAGTTCTATCTGCTCTGGCCATTGCTGTTCTGGGTGGTCGCGCGGTGGCGTCCCGCGCTGCTACTGCCAGCGGTGTGCATCGCCGGCAGCCTATCGTTCGCCGCCATGCTTGTCGAACACGGCAACCACACCGAGGCGGTATTCTTTCTGGCACCGTTCCGGGCGTGGGAGTTGATGCTCGGTGCCGGCCTGGCGCTTCTTCCCGTCCGGCCGCCGGCAAGCGCGCGGGCCTGGGAAGTTGTGGCCGGCGTAGGATTTCTGTTGATCCTGGTGACGGTTGCACTCGGCGACGAGGCCACCGCAGCGCTCGCCACCATACCCGCCTGCCTCGGTACGGGACTGCTGATCCTCGCCGGCAATAACAATCCGGACGAAGGCGCACAGCCAGCGGTCTTGCGTGCGCTGTCATTTCCATTGCTGGTGGGAATCGGTCTCATCTCGTATTCGCTCTATCTCTGGCACTGGCCGATCCTGGTGTTCGCCGGCTACCAGCTCGATCGTGCCTTCCATCCCGCGGAGACCGCGGGCCTTCTGGCCCTTAGCGTTGCGGTTGCGGCTGTGACCTACCGCTATGTGGAGCAGCCCGCGCGGCACCTGCGGCTTCGCCACACGCGCCGCATCGTCGCCACAGGACTTAGCGTGCTGGCCGCCTTCGCGTTCCTCGGACACCGCGCGTACAAGGACGACGGGTGGACGTTCAATCTCGACCCCGCGATCCGCCAGCTCGATGCGTTCTCTCGCGCCGAGAACCCCTATCGCCGCAAATGCAATGGGCCTGGCAGGTTTTTCGGCAACGAATCCGCCTGCGCCTTCGGCCGTCCGTATCACGATGGCTCCTACGACATGGTGATCTTTGGTGACTCTCACGGCAATCACTACGTGCCGGCGATGGCCAAGCTGGCGGCGGAGGCTGGATTGTCGGGCCGCCAGATTTCGGTGGGCGGCTGCCTGGCGCTGCTCGGCTACACACGAATCATCTCGCCTTACGCCCACGAGGAGCGCTGCCGGGCGTTGCGAGAAGCGCTTGTGCGTTTCGTGGAAACCAATCCGCGCTTGCAGCTGGTGGTACTGGCGCACGCCTGGTCTGTCTATGTCGGCGAGCCGCTCAACGGCCTCCCGCCCTTCTCATTGCTGGCTTCCGCTGGCGACGAGCGATCGCCGGGTCGGTCCTTCGAGGTGATGCGCCAGAGCCTGGAGAAGACCCTCGACTACTTCATGGCCAAGGGCGTTCGCGTACTACTGCTGGGCGAGGTTCCGCTTCTGAGCAATGATCCGATGCGATGCCTGGCTAGATCCATCAAGACCCACCGTGGCTTTGACGATTGCGGACGGCCGCTGAGCGAGGTGCGCGCGCGGGTCGACCGCATCAATGCGCTGCTCGCGCAGCTTGCCCAGCAGCGTACGAACGTGACCTACTACTCGCCGCTTGCCGCCATGTGCCACGGGGCGCGGTGCGAGGCCGTGGTCGATGGCGTTTACATGTACCGCGACCGAGACCACCTCAACCGGTTCGGCAGCGAGGCGCTCGCGCGCAGCATGCGCCTACCCCTTGGCCAAAGAGGTGCCGCTAGTGAAGCGGTTCGCTAGATGTGCTCACCCGCCCAATGCGCCCTGCGTGTTGACATAGAGCGCATAGAGGGACTGGCTCGCGGCCATGAACAGGCGGTTGCGCTTCAATCCGCCGAAGCAAACGTTGGCGCAGCGCTCGGGCAGCGCGATGCGCCCGATCGGCTTGCCGTCCGGGGCAAACACCAGCACGCCGTCGAGCTCTGGCGAGCCCATGCCCCATCCGCACCACAGGTTGCCGTCGACGTCGCAGCGCATGCCGTCCGGCGTGCCGGGGCCGGCGTCGATCAGCACCCGCTTGTTGGCGAGCTTGCGGCCGCCGTCGGTCACGTCGTAGGCGAGGATCTTGCGGTTCGGCACACCGCGGCTCTCGACGATGTAGAGGATCTTTTCATCCGGCGAGAAGCACAGCCCGTTGGGCCCGAGCACGCCTTCCGCCGCGATGGTGGCCTCCCGGGTGTCGGGGTCGAGCCGGTAGACGTTGGCCTCGATCTCCGGCTCCGCCTTGTAACCCTCGTAATCGCCAAGGATTCCGAACACCGGATCCGTGAACCAGATCGAGCCGTCCGATTTGACAACCACATCGTTGGGCGAGTTGAGCCGCTTGCCGTTGAAGCGGTCCATCAGAGTGGTGATCGCGCCGTCATACTCGACGCGATAGATGCGCCGCCCGCCGTGCTCGCAGCCGACGAGGCGGCCCTGGCGGTCACGGGTGTGGCCGTTGGCGAAGTTCGAGGGCTTGCGATAGACGCTGACGGCGCCCGTCTCCTCCTCCCACTTGAGGATGCGGTTGTTGGGAATGTCGCTCCACAGCAGGTAGCGGCCATCGCCGAAATAGACAGGCCCTTCCGACCAGCGGCAGCCGGTGTAGAGGCGCTCCACGCACGACAACTTCAGCCAGTACTTTTCGAAGCGCGGGTCGAGCGCGACGATGGCCGGGTCCGGATAGCGCGTGGCCTGCTGCCAGCCGTTGGCGTAGTCAGGAACGGGCGGCGCGTTGGTCGACATGGGCAGGCTCTCCGGATCATCCGCTGATGCCCAAGTAAAGCGCGATCAAACCCCATCTGTCATCCCGGCCGAGCGCAGCAAGCGCCGGGACCCAGAGGCCGCGGAGGTGCCCTAGGTCCCGGATATTGCGCTTCGCGAAATTCGGGATGACAAATGGTGCAGATGGCACCGAAGAACCGCTAGTGCCCGCCGTCCGCGCCGCCCTGCACCGCCGCCGGGGGGCGCTTCATGATCAGCGCAAACAGCGCCAGGCCCACGAACAGCGCGGTCAGCACCAGGAACACATCGGCAAAGGCCATCACCACGCCCTGGCGGTGCACGATCTGGTTGAGCTGCTTCAGCGCCATCGCCTGCGCGTCGCTGCCGTAGGAAGAGAAGCGCGCGGTCAGGTTATTCAGCATCTCCATCGCCGGCTGCCGTGACCAGGTGATGGACTCGTGCAGCCGCGCGAGGTGCAGGTCGGTGCGGTCGTTGAGAAGCGTGGTGAGCGCGGCCAGGCCCACGGCGCCACCCAGGTTGCGCGTGAGGTTGAACAGCCCCGAGGCGTTCTTCAGCCGTTCCGGCGGCAGCGTGCCGAGCGCGATGTTGTTGATCGGCACCATGGCGATCATCAGGCCGATGCCGCGGAACACCTGCGGCCAGAACAGCTCCCAGAAATCCCAGTCGCGCGTCAGGTAGGTCATCCAGTACGTGCCAAGCGCGAAGAACAGGAAGCCGCTCATCAGCATGAGGCGCGAATCCACCTTGGTGACGAGGCGTCCGGCCACCGGCGCGCACAGGAACATGACGAGCCCGGACACGAAGACCGTCTCGCCGATCATCAGGGCGTCGTAGCCGCGCACCATGCCGAGGTAGAGCGGGTAGAGATAGGTGAGCCCGTAAAGGCCGATGCCCATCACGAACGAGAAGATGCTGCCAAGGCCGAAGTTGCGGTCCGCGAAGGCGCGCAGATCGACGATCGGCTGTCGGGCCGTGAGGGCGCGCGCGAAGAACACGACAGCGGAGATGCCCGATACCCAGGCCAGCGTTAGCACCGCCGTGTCGTTGAACCAGTCGTTGCGCGGCCCTTCTTCGAGCACATATTCCAGCGCGCCGAGAAAGCCCGCCATCGACAGCAGTCCGGTCCAGTCGAAGTTGCGGAACAGCGACCAGTCGGGCTCGTCGAAGTCGATCAGCAGCAGCGCGGCCGCCGTCACGCCGATGCCCGGCACGATGTTGATGAAGAACAGCCAGTGCCATGACAGCGCGTCGGTCAGGTAGCCGCCGACGGTCGGGCCGATGGTCGGCGCCATGGTGGCGACCAGGCCGATCATCGGCGACACGAAGCCCATGCGCGAGCGCGGGAACACGGAGAAGGCGGTGGCAAACACGGTGGGGATCATGCCGCCGCCGATGAAGCCCTGAATGGCACGCCACACGATCATCTCGTTGATGGTCGTGGAAAAGCCGCACATGATGCTCGCGGCGGTGAAGCCGGCGGCGGAGGCGGCGAACAGGACGCGGGTGCCGAGCGCGCGGGAGAGGTACCCCGACAGCGGAATCATGATGACCTCCGCCACGAGGTACGCCGTCTGCACCCAGGTGACCTCGCTGGCGCTGGCGGACAGTCCGGCCTGGATCTCGGCAAGCGAGGCGGAGACGATCTGGATGTCCAGGATCGCCATGAACATGCCGAACACCATGGCCAGAAACGCAAACAGCTTGCGCGGCTCTATGCGGTCGTCCGCAGGCGCGGACGCCCGCGGCGCCATTATCGGCAGGCTGGCTGTGGATGCATTGGCCATGAAAGCCGCCTTTGGCCTGGTCCCGCCGGGCTAGTAGGTTCCTGTGCGCACCGCTGCGGTGCCCATGCGCTGGTTTGTGACCGGCGCGCCGGCCTTGGTGTTGACACTGACCACCACCGACATGCCCGGCCGCAGCATCGACTTCTCGGCAACCGTCGCCGGCACCAGGATGCGTACCGGCAGACGCTGCACGACCTTGGTGAAGTTGCCGGTCGCATTGTCAGGCGGCAGCAGCGAGAACACCGATCCCGAAGCCGGCGACACGCTGGCGACGCGACCCTCTATGTCATGATCCGGCAGGGCATCGACCGAGATGCGCACCGGCTGGCCCGGCTGCAGCCTGGAAACCTGCGTCTCCTTGAAATTGGCATCGATGTACACCGCATCGAGCGGCACCAGGCTCGCCAGGCGCTGCGTGGGCTGCACGTAGTCGCCAACCTGCATGGCGCGGTTGCCGACCACGCCGTCGAACGGTGCGCGGATCACGGTGAACGACAGGTCGCGCTCGGCCTTTGCCAGCGCCGTCTGCGACTGGGCCACGGCGCGCGCAGCTTCCTCCTTCTGCGCGAGGAGAACATCGACATTGGCAGACGCCGATTGCACGGCGGCTTCCGCCGCCCGCACGGCGGCGACCGCCTGGTCGTAGTTGGCCTGCGACTGCTCGAGCGACTGGCGGCTGTTGATCTGCCGCGTCGCCAGCTCCTGTTGGCGCTTGTAATCGAGCTCGGCCCGCGTCTCACCGGCCTTGGCGGACGCAAGCTGCGCCTGCGCCTGCTCGACAGCGGCCCGTTGCGCTGCGACCTGCTTGTCGATGCGCGCCACGCTGGCCTGCTGCACGGCAACCTGGTCGCGCGCGGTCTGCACCGCAAGTTTGTAGTCGCCGTCGTCGATGCGGGCGATGACGTCGCCGGCCTTGACGGAGGCGTTATCCTCCACCGCTACGTCGGCGATGTAGCCCGAGATCTTGGGAGAGAGGGTCGCGGCCTTGGCACCGACGTAAGCGTCGTCGGTGGTCACCAGGTAGCGCCCAGTCGTCCACCAGTAATTGCCGTAGTATGCTCCGGTCCCGAGACCGAGGAGCGCAATGGCGATCAGGGCCAGCCTCAGACCCCGGCGCGAGCGGCCGCCTTTCGGTGGAGCCGATGTGGACGGCGCTGCCGAAGCTGGTTCCCGAGCCTCCGCCGGGGCTTCCATCACCACGCCCTGGCCGGCGTCGCTCTCCGGGCCCCGCTGATGAGCCATATCCCGGGAAGATGTTGCGTCATCGTACATTTGTGGCACCTGCATCCAGCCGCAATAAAAATGACCGAACGGTTCGGTCGGCGATTGAATTAGGGGCTTATGGCCATTATGTCAATGACTGAACGGTTCGGTCATATTATTGTGATCCCACGTCACGCCCGCGCCCGAGGACGCTAAGCAGGATGCCCCTAGAAGCCTTGGAGAAAGCCCTTGAGAGCCCCGTAGAGCCGGGTTCCCGGCCGGACAGTGCCAAGCGCCGGCAGATCATCGACGGCGCCTGCAGGGTGTTCCTGGCGCAGGGGTTCGATGCCGCCAGCATGGGGGCTATCGCCAAGGAGGCAGGAGTCTCGAAGGGCACGCTCTACGTGTATTTCAAGAGCAAGGATGACCTGTTCGCGGCGATCGTCGAGGAGCAGTGCCGCGAGCAGGGCCTGCTGATCTTCACCCTCGACCCTTCCGACCATGACGTGGAGGCGACCCTCACCCGCGTTGGCACCGAGTTCGCCCGGTTCATGTGCCGGCCGGGCGGCCTGCCGGTGCTGCGCACCATCATCGCAATCGCCGACCGCATGCCGGTTCTCGGCAAACAGTTCTACGAGGCAGGCCCGAGGCGCGGGCAGGCCGCGCTAATGGAGTATCTCGAGGCGCAGGTGGCGGCGGGCGTGCTGAAACCGCATGACAGCGAGGTCGCTGCCGCGCAGTTCATCGACTCGTGTCTGTCGATCATCTTCAAGCCAGTGCTGTTCAATTTTGCCGGCCCACCCAACGATGAGACCATCGCGCGCGTCGTCGCCATCGCGGTACGCACGTTCCTCGCCGCCTACAAGGCCTGACGCCATCTCTGGCCGATGTTCAGCGTGCGGCGCAGCGGGCGATCTTGATCGCGCCAAGGGCGCCGGGTAGAACCCCGCACCAACTGCTGGCGGGAGGCCTCCATGATCTGCAAGACGCCGTCGCCGCCATACTACGCCGTCATCTTTTCGATCGTGCGCGCCAGGATCGACGAGGCCGCGTACGCCGAAATGGGGGAGCGCATGTACGCCCTGGCGACGCAGCAGGACGGTTTCCTCGGCCTGGAGTCCGGACCTGAAACCGGGGACGGCTTCAGCCTCTCCGTCTCCTACTGGCGCGACGAGGATTCCATAAAGCGCTGGAAGCAGCACGCCGAGCACCTCATCGCGCAGCGCCTCGGCAAGGAGAAATGGTATCCGGCGTACTCGATCAAGGTGGCGCGCGTGGAGCGGGCCTACGGACAGGGGGCGTGAAGAGCGGCGCAGGCGGCCCGCAGGATCAGCGCCTGGGGCCGCATCGGCAAGGGGGGAAGGGAAGCCATGCGGCTTGTTGCCTGGGGCAAGCGGCGCCTCGAGATCCTGAAGCGCAATCTGACCTGGTACGAGGTGCTCGTCATCACGGTGATGGGCCCCGTGCTTTCCACCCTGTTCGGACTGGTGATGAAGGCGCTTTGGGAGAAGGCGCATTTCAGCGTCAGCGACCGGCTCGAAACCATCATGATCGGGACGGTGCTGGCGCTCACGCCGATCGTGCTTGCCCGCATCGCCTACCTGCTGTTCTTCGAGAAGGACCGCCACCAGCTCCCCAGCGATATCGACAACCCGAATGTGCGCTTCGACACGTTCCGCATCAACACGCCGGAATCGATCGCGGCGGTGAATGCGCTGGTGCGTACCATCTTTCCGGATACGACCATTCCGGACGATGTCGTCACCGACATTCTCCTCAAGAACCGTGACGCCACCATCGGCCTCTACCAGCGCACCGGCTTCAACGGGAAATTCAAGCAGCAGCAGACTCTGGTCGGCTGCGCCTCGTGCTGGCCGGTGACGGACGACGTGTATGAGCGGATGCTCGCCAACCAGATGAACGAGGACGAGATCACGGCGGAGCACGTGCTCGACCACGAGCAGGCCAAGACCGCGCGCTATTTCTACGTGCCCGTCATGCTGGTGCGCGACTGGAAGGAGGAGGCCGGACGCCTGCAGGCCGCCGCCCTGCTGGCCGCCTTCCTGGAGCACATCCGCACGACCTACGCGAACGCCGCCGTGCCCGGCCGCAAGATTTTCTTCGTCGGCTTCACGCCGGAAGGCATCTCGATGGCCAAGCGCCTCGGCCTGACAAAGCGCGAGTTCGTCACGCAGTACGGCGTGACCGGGCGCGAGTTCTACGAGATGGACCTGTCGGCACACGCCATCAACGAGCTCGACCGCAACGAGCGGCGCATCCTGATGCGCGCCATCGGCTTGAGGAGCAGTGCCGCCACGGCTTAGCGCGGCCCATTCGATCCAGGGATGTGTGCCAAGCACCCGAGCCGGGTGCAAGCTCACGCCGCCGCAAGGAAGGCGCGCAGATTGTCGAATTGGGGGGCGCGGCCACTCGTCCGCGCCTTGCCCGCCTCCAGCAGACGCGCCTTGGGCAGGGCGAGCAAGGCAACCGTACCGCCCTGCGCGGCCAGCGTCTCAAGCGCATCGATCTGCGCACGCGCCGGCGGCGAGGTCGCAAGCCCGCGGCCCTTCAAGACCGAGATGGCGAAGAAGCGCGCCAGATGTGCCTTCAGCAGCGCGGCAGGCAGCGACGGGGCGTGCGACCCCATTACCGCCAGCACCAGGTTCGGGTCCGGTTCCTGTTCGTCGGACAGCGCCGGCTGCACGTAGGGGAAATCGACGACGCGTGCGCCGAGCGACGACCACACCGCGATGCGCGTGAACTGGTCGATGCCGGCCTGTTCCGTATCCGCCGCATAATCCTCCGCGCTCAGACGGTAGGGGTCGTTCTGCTCGATGAAGATCAGCGGGCGCGGCCAGGCCGGCGCGCCCGGTCCGAAGAGGCGGCCGAGCCAGCCCGCGCGCGCGGACGCGTTCGCCCCCGCGAAGGCGGCTGCGGTTCGTCCCACTGCGTCGACGAGCCGGTGCAGGTGGCCCGCGCCGCGCGCCTCGGGCAACACGTAGACATAGTTGAGATGCACCAGGATGGCCGGGCTCGCGGTTCCATTCTCGGCCGGCGCCGTGGCCGAGGCGATGAAGTTGGCGCCGCCGACGATGCGTCCGTCCACGCGCCCCACGGAAACATACTCCCGCACCCGCCCCCATTGCCGCGCCAGCCGCGCCCCTTCCGCGCCGCCGTTGAGCTGCAGGCACTGGCGGATGCCCTCCAGGCTCTCCTTCTCGTTGGCGAGCACGAACGACCGGTCGAAGCCTGCGTAGAATTCATCGACCAGGGCGTGACCGGGATCGCTTGTCGCCGATAAGCGCAAGCCGTGCGCCTCGATCGTCAGCGGCTCGGGTGGAACCATGCTGCTTGTTCCCTCTCAAAAAGCGGCGGCGCGCCGAACCTGCTACGTGACAATTTTCACCCCACGCGATCGGGGTCGGCAAACGCTTCCTTGCCCCGCGCTTCTCCTGCTAGTGTGTCGCACGCGCACAACCGGAGAGAACGCCCATGCAGCTCAAGGTCTCGCCCATCACCCGCGAGGAATGCAGCACCGAGGAATGGCAGGCGCGTGTCGATCTGGCCGCCGCGCATCGCATTGCCGTCCTGCATGGCTTCAACGAAGGCATCTTCAATCACCTGACCCTGGTGGTGCCGGGCAAAAGCGACCGCTACTACCAGATTCCGTTCGGCATGCACTGGTCGGAGGTGAAGGCGTCGTCCTTCATGGAGGTCGGCATCGACGACGGCAAGGTGAAGCGCGGCGCCGGCGATGTCGAGCGCTCGTGCTACTGCATCCATGCGCCGATCCACAAGGCGCTGCCGCACGCCAAGGCAGTCTTCCACACCCACATGCCGTTCGCCAGCGCGCTGACGCGCCTTGAGGATCCGCGCATCAAGGAGATCGGCCAGACCGAGGTGGGCATGATGGGCCGGATCGCCTACGACGACAATTACACCGGCCCTGCGTTCGAGCCGGAGGAAGGCGAACGGCTCGCCAAAGTCATCGGCGACAAGACGGTGCTGTTCATGGCCAACCACGGCATCAGCACGGTGGCACCGTCCGTCGCTGAGGCCTATGACCTTCTCTATTACGTCGAGCGCGCGGCGCAGGTGCAGATCTATGCGATGTGGACGGGCCAGCGCCTCAAGCAGCTTCCCGAGCCGGTGGTGGAGAAGACCAAGGCGCAGATCGGGGGCGCAAGCTTCTACGACGGTCCCTCGCCGGCGGAACGGCACTTCGCGGCGCTGAGGCGCATCCTCGACCGGCGGGAGCCGGACTATCTCGAATAGCGGGAGCGCGCAGCCTCGCCGGCCCGTGCCCGCTGTCCTGATCCGCGCGGCTGCCGCCTGGCCGCGCACTAGGAGGCTTGCCGATGATCATTTCAGCCCTGCGCGCCGTGCTGCGCAGCGTCCTTGCCATCGCCGAGGTGGTGGTGCTGCTCGTGGTCGAGCTGGTGGCGGCGATGCTGGTCTACATCTACATGAACCTCTATCACCTGGAGACGTTCGGCTTCCTGGTACGCCTTGCCCGCTACGTGCTGGATGCGCTGGTGAGCCAGCTCGAGTTCTGGCTGCCGGGCTCGGCCAATTCCGCCTATGCCACGCTGATCGGAGAACTGGGGCCGAAATCGATCCTGCTGCTGCTGGTCGGCCTCATTGTGGCGACCATCATCCGCTCCACGGTGCGCGCCGTCGCAAAGTGGCTGGCGGCGCGCTCCGGCAATCCCAGGCCCGTGCTGCATTAGGCAAAGGGCCATTTGTCATTCCGCCGGAGCGGAGCGCCGGCCCTGGCGTCGTCATCTGTACAAGGCCCACGGCTCAACGTTCAGAAGTCGTGAGGGAACAAATCGCTCCGACACCTGGGCCGACCTTACAGGAGGCAACTCCCATGAAAGCAATCGTTGTAACGGATCAGGCGGCGGGAACGGCCGGGATGAAGCTGTCCGAGCGGCCCGAGCCGGGGGCAGCGATAAACGACGTTATCGTGCAGATCCATGCGTCGGGGTTCGTCGCAACCGAGCTGACGTGGCCTTCGACCTGGACCGATCGCCGCGACCGTGACCGAACACCGTCGATCCCCGGCCACGAGCTGGCCGGAGTGGTCACCGCCCTCGGCTACGGCACGACGGGACTATCCGTAGGGCAGAGAGTGTTCGGCCTCGCGGACTGGTATCGCGACGGCACCCTGGCCGAGTACGTGGCGATCGAGGCACGCAACCTCGCACCGCTGCCGGGCGACGTAGACTTCACCGTGGGCGCGAGCCTGCCAATCTCGGGCCTCACTGCGTGGCAGGGACTGCTCGAGCACGGCCGCCTTCGGACGGGTCAAAGCGTAATCGCGCACGGCGCGGCCGGCGCAGTCGGATCGATGGTAACGCAACTCGCACGATCGTTCGGCGCTCACGTGATCGGCACCGGTCGTGCCGCCGACCGTCAGAAGGCGCTCGATTTCGGCGCGCACGAGTTCGTCAACCTCGACAGCGATACTCTGGAAGACGTCGGCAGAGTCGATCTGGTGTTCGACGTTATCGGCGGCGACATCGGCAAGCGGTCCGCGCGCCTGATTCGGGCCGGAGGAACGCTGGTGTCCATCGTCGGGCCGTCTGAGGCGCGACCCGTCGATGGCCTTGCGATAGATTTCGTTGTCGAGTCCGATCGTGCCCAGCTGATTGAGATCGTTCAGCGGGTGCGGGACGGACGATTGCGGACGAACATCGGCAACGTCTCGACCCTCGACGACGCTGTCGCCACCTTCAACTCGACCGGGCGGCGCGCGGGAAAAGCCGTCATTCGCGTTCGTCCCGGGGCGCTCCGGGTCTAATCCTGTGGCGGAACCTCACTCCTTCCACGGCACGCCGCCCGCGTACGTGCGGTAGCTCACCGCCGCCAGCCAACCCGCATCGACCGGCAGCAGGATGCCGGTGATGGTGGCGGCCTGGTCGGAGCACAGGAAGGCGATGGCGTTGGCGATGTCCTCGGGCTTCGGCAGGCGGTCCAGTGCGTGCACGGCCATGATCTTGTTGAGGTCGCGCTGGCCAGCATCGACCTTGGCCTTGAGCGGCGGCGTCATCACGTAGGTCGGCCCGACGCTGTTGACGCGGATGCCGTGACGGCCAAGCTCGACGGCCAGCAGTTGCGTCAGACGCTCCACTGCGGCCTTGCCCGGGTTGTAGGCCGGAAGCGGCAGCGGCAGCCGGCTGTTGATCGAGCCCAGGGTCACCATTGCGCCGCCGCGCCCGGCCGCGATCATCTGCCTGCCGAAGGCGCGTGCCGCGTGCACCGTGCCGTCGTAGTTCACCCGCCACATGCGCGCGTGCGCCTCAAGATCCATGTCCATCACGGATTCGGTATTGGGAATGAGGCCCGCGGAGGTGACGAGCACGCTCGCGGGCCCGAGCTCGGCCTCGACGCGGGCCGCGACCGCGTTGACTGCCTTCTCATCGGCCACGTCGCAGGCATAAAAGCGCGCCTGCCCGCCGCCGGCCACGATGGACTTGGCGACGCGCTCGCCGCCGTCCGTGTTCATGTCGAGGATGGCGAGGATGCAGCCGTCCGCCGCGAACCGGCGCGCGGTTGCTTCGCCGATGCCGCTTGCCCCGCCCGTCACCACGGCCACGCGCTTGTCTGCCATCTCGCTTCACCTCTCCACCGGAACCGGAGAGACATGAAAGCGGCAGCAGCGCGCGTTGGCAAGCGGCCGGCTGAGCTAGAACGCAACCCTGCCGTTGGAGCGCGGATCGGAGCACGGCACCATGGCCTGCCAGCGGTCGTTGCTCCAGCAGGTCTTGCCGGCGGTGCTGTCTTTGTGCTCCCGCTGACGCCGCTCCACGCGGCGCGTCTCTGACGGCCTGCGCTCGCGCGTGCCGGGCACCGCGACGCACTTGCCATCAACCTCGCGCTGCGCGTGCCCGCATTGCAGCGGGCAGATGCGCCCTTTCTGCGCGGTGACGGCGTCCAGCGCCGCCGGCGTGGGCTCCTCCGTCGCCAGGGCAATCTTGGTGCGCCGGGCAAACTCCTCCAGCGCGTGGCGGCCGTGTTCGCCCCACTTGCCGTCGGCCTCGCCGGGATCACAGCCCACGCGCGCCAGCTCTTTCTGCAGCGAGCGGGTGAGCTCGGCCGGCGGGGACCCGGGCGAAGCGGTGAGGTTGGCGGGCGGGGGCGGCAGACTCGCGGTCTGCGCCGGCTTTTCCGCCTGCTTCGGCGCCGCGCGGTCGCCGGACGCGTGCGCGGCCGCATCCTTCTCGAGCTGATCGATCATCACCTTGGCGAGGCCGGCGAAGGTGCCGTTCGGGTAGCGGTCCAGGTAGGTGCGCAGCACCGCGGGCGACTTGCTGTCCTTGATCGTGGACCAGAAGGTGATCTCCATCTGGCGGTCGAAATCCGTCTGCGACGGCGACGGCGGCGGTGGCGCGGCGGCGGTGGGCGGCACGGAGAAATAGAACCGCGCGCGCAGGGCGGAGTGCTCCCACGGCACCTGCCGGTTGCCGGTCGAGGCCATCACGTCGTTGCGCACCTTGATCAGCATGGTGGACAGGTCTTCGCCCGGAACAAGGACCTGCTTGAGAAGCGCGCCCGCGAACGGCGAGTTGCGGCCCTTGCCGTCCTGCGCGACGTTGCCCGGCTGGGTCGAGAAGCTGATCAGGGTGCCGGCGCCGGACTCTACCGCCGCCAGGCCGCGTCCGATGCTGGACGAGCGCGTTCCCAGCGAGCGCGCCAGGTTGCGCGCCAGCGGGTTGTCGCGGCACGCATCGAGAAACAGCACGTTGGTCTTTGATTCTCGCTCCATCGTGCGCTGGATCAGGTCGAGGCGCACCATCTCGAAATCAAGCGCGGCGCCGGAGTTCAGCTCCGCATCGACCGGCACCAGAAAGTTCTGTCCATCGACCTGCAGGCCGTGCCCGGCATAGAAGAACAGCCCGACGTCGGACCCCTCGAGCCGCTCGGCGAAGTCGCGGATGTGCCGGTCCATGCCCGCCTTGTCGAGATCGACGCCCTTGATGACGTCGAAGCCGAGCGACGTCAAAGCGGCCGCCATGTCGTTGGCATCGTTGCGCGGATTGGCGAGTGCGGGGGTGTTGCGGTAGGCCGAGTTGCCGAGCACGAGAGCCACCCGCTTGGCGGCGGCCGCCGGCGCGGCGCCCAGCAGCACCAGCGCAAGAAGCGCCATGCTGCGCATGAAAACAGAGAACATCATCGCTGGCCTCTGAACGTGACTGTGCTTACCGCTCGACCTTGCCCGCCTCGCTGCTGGTGCCGGAGGGGCTCGCGCTCTCGCTG